>JAEMSV010000224.1 GCA_016462625.1 Solirubrobacteraceae bacterium
CCTTCTGCTGCTCGGGCGTCGCGTTGGCGAGGGTCTCCTGCGGGGAGACCGTGGCGCCGCCACCACCACCCGAGCCCCCGGACCCGCCGCCGGTGCCGCCCGTGCCGCCGCCACCGCCGCCACCGCTGGATCCGTCGCCGCCGCCACCGCGGCTCCCAGCCGCGGCGAGCTGCGCCTGACGGATCACGGACTCGCAGCTCGTGTACTGGCGCAGGTCCGCGTCCATGTTGTCGAGCGCGTTGCGGTACTCGCTCTGCGAGTAGCGCTTACTCAGCTGCTCGTCGTTGCCGCAATCGGCCAGGACGTCCCTGCCGCTGGCGGCCGCGACGGCGGGCGCCGCGAGGACGAGGAGGAGGATGGCGAAGAGGATCCTGCGCATTGGGCGGGTCACGCTATCGGCTCGGCTGGTGGCATCCATGTCGTGAAGACGGGCGTACCCGGGGAAGAGTTGCGCAAGTCCTCGTGATCGCCCTGCTAACGCTTGGTTCCGGTACGTTGGGAGGGTGGCCAGCACCTCCAGTGACACACCGCGGGCCCGCGCACCGCACCTCGGTCCGGAGCGCCGCCGCCCGCTCGTCCTCGACGCCGCCCTCCAGGTGTACCTGCGCACGGGCTTCGACGGCGCCTCGATGGACGCGATCGCAGCCGAGGCCGGCGTGACGAAACCGGTGCTCTACGACTGCTACCCGAACAAGCGCGAGCTCTTCGCGGCCCTCCTGCGCCGTGAGGCCGAGCACCTGGTCGCCGCGACCACCGCCGCGCTCCCGCCCGAGATCGACCTCGAGCATCCCGCGAGCACGCTGCTCGCCGGCTTCACCGGCTTCTTCCGCGCCGTCGCCGGCGCGCCCGACTCGTTCCGCGCCACGTTCATGGCCGTGCACGACGGCCTGGACCCCACCGTCGCCGCGGGCGTCGAGCAGCACCGCGCCGACCAGATCGGCCGGATCAAGGCGATGATCCAGACCTGGATGATCGCCGCCGAGATCGAAGACACCGAGAAGAAGGCGGAGGTCAGTGCCAACGCCGTCGTCGGCGTCGGCGACTCGTTCGCCCGGCTGATCGTCAAGGAGCCCGAGCGCTTCCCGCCCGACGAGATGGCCGAAGTCGCCGCCACGGTCCTCCTGCGCGGCTTCGAGGGACTCTCCGGCGTCCCGGTTCCGTAGTGGCGTGATCCCCCGCGTAAGACAGCAGCCTGTCACCGGTTGAGCAGGCGATGGGAGCGGCGATAGGGTCGCTCCACGCTCTATCCGAGAGGACACGACATGGGCCTGTTCAAGAACATGAAGGACTCCATGGCCGGCGCACAGCAGATGGCGGCCACCGCACAGCAGCAGTCCGGCCTTTCGGGCACCGACCTCGCCGGCGGTCTAGCCGCGCGCAACGAGATCGAGACCGCGGGCCGCGACATGGTCCGCATCATGAACACCGGTTCACCGGGCACCGCCGTCATCAAGGCGGCCCGGGACACTGGCCAGCGCAGTGCCGGCAACGCGACGTGTGAGTTCGACCTCACCGTCACGCCCGCGGGCGGCGCGCCGTACGACACCACGCTGACGACGATGATCGCCGGCACCGACATGAGCCCCTACGAGCTGGGCAAGACATGGAACGTCAAGATCGACCCGAACGACTCTTCGAAGGTCGTCTTCAGCCAGTAGCGCTCGACGCGAGCCTGCGGGCCGCGATCGACGATGTCGCCTGGGCCGCCCGCGGTCTGGGCGACGAGCTGGATGGGATGATCGCGCGCCGCGAAGGCGGGCGCGCGCACGGCGGTGATGCTGCGGCGCAGGTCGCCGCGGCGGCTGCGCTGCTGCCTCGGCGCTGACGGCGTTACTGTGGGCCGTATGGCCGACACGATCTCCTTCGCCCGCGGGGCGCCGTCCCTGGACATCGTCGATGTGGAGGGCCTCAGCGCCGCCGCGCAGCGCGCATTCGCGAACGACCCGGCGGGCCTCACGGCCTACGGGACCGCGATCGGGTACGTGCCCCTGCGCCGCTGGATCGCCGAGAAGCACGGCGTCGACGAGAGCCGCGTGCTCGTCACCAACGGCTCGATGCAGGCCGACGCGTTCCTCTTCCAGTCGCTCGTCCGGTCCGGCTCCGACGTCGTCGTCGAGAAGCCAACCTACGACCGCACGCTGCTGAACCTCCGCTCGCTCGGCGCGAACATCCACATGGTCGAGCTCGAGAACGACGGGATCTCCACCGACGAGCTGGCGGCGCTGCTGCGCAGCGGCGTCAAGCCGGCGCTCGCGCACGTCATCCCGAACTTCCAGAACCCCGCCGGGTACACGCTCTCGCTGGAGAAGCGCCGCGCGCTGCTCGCGCTCGCCTCCGAGCACGGCTTCCCGATCTTCGAGGACGACCCGTACATCGACATCCGCTTCGCGGGCGAGTCGCTGCCGTCGATGCTCTCACTCGATGAGGGCGAGAACGTCGTCTACGCGTCGTCGTTCTCCAAGACGGTCGCGCCGGGCATCCGCGTCGGCTACCTCGTCGGCCCCGCCGGCCTGATCGACGACATCCGCAAGCTCGCGACGAACACCTACATCGCGCCGAACATGGTCGCGCAGGGGATCGTCTACGAGTTCTGCGCGTCGGGCTCGATCGACACGTCGATCGCCACGGTGAAGGCCGCGCTCGCCGAGCGGGTCGACATCCTGTGCGACGCGCTGGCCGAGCACCTGCCCGAGGCGACGTTCCAGAAGCCCGAGGGCGGCTACTTCATGTGGGTCTCCCTCCCGGAGGGCTCGGACATCGACGCGATCTTCGCGGCGGCGACCGAGCGCGGCGTCGCGATCGTCAAGGGCACGGACTTCCTGCTCGAGGGCGGCGAGAACACCATGCGCCTGGCGTACTCGGGCGTGACCGCGGACCAGATCGAAGAGGGCATCAAGCGCCTCGCCGACGCGGTCCACGCGGTGCCCGTCGCGGGCTGAGCCCACGCGACGCGCTAGCCGAACGCGGCGACCATCGCCGCCCAGGCGGCATCAACATCGGCGCCGGGCGGGAAGCGCCCGGCGAGCTCGAGGCTGACGAGCCCATGCGCCGCAGCCCAGGCGGCGCGGGCGCGGTTCTCGTCGCCGCCGAGCGCCGTGACGATCGGGGCGCCGGCGCGCGCCTCCAGGCCCCCGGGCAGCCGGTCGCGCGGGAGCGGCTGGGCGGTCGCGAGCGTGTAGAGGTGCGGATGCGCCTTCGCCCAGGCCCGATACCCGGCGGCCAGCGCGGCGAGGTCGGGGGCACCGGCGAGCGTCTCGCCGAACTCCGCCAGGCCTTCAGCGATCAGCGCGGCCTCGATCTCCTGCTTGTCGGCGAGGTGCTTGTAGAGCGACGGCGCGCGGATCCCCATGCGCTCGGCGATCGCGCGCATCGTCACCGCGTCGGGGCCGTCGGCCTCGAGCAGCTCGCGCGCGATCGCGAGCGCCTGATCGCGGCGGGACGGCTCAGGCACGCTGCCAGCCGTCCGCGGTGCGCGGGCCGAAGCCCAGCGAGCGGTCGATCGTGATGTGCGAGAGCCAGAGCAACGCGAGCCCGAGGATGACTGGGGACGCGACGACCGCGCCCGCTGCGGCCAGTGCGAATGGACCCCGGAGCGAGTGCATGGCGTTGTAGGCCGGAACGGCGCGCGGGTTCAGCCGGCCGTCCTTCATTCCGCCGAGCAGCGTCAGGTCAGGGAGCAGCCACAGCGCGAACGCGATCGGACCGAGGAGAACGACGGACGCGGCGAGCGCGGCAACGCCGACGACGGCGTGGGCGATGCGGGGGACGAACATGAGCGACTCCAATCGGCTAACGGTGTTAGCGAGACTGTAGCTAACGCTGTTAGCCGTCGCAAGCGGCGGCGCGGCTCAGCGCCCGTAGCGCTCTTTCGCCAAGACCAGCTGCGCCGGGAGCGCCACGCGCTCCGGCGGCGACGGGTCGGCCGTCACCGACACCGTCTCGGCCACGGAGAGGCTGAGCTCGTGGTCGTCACCGTCGGTGTCCGTGACGGTGATCGAGCCGTCGTCCTTCACCGAGATCGCGCCCTTCATGCCCGGCTCGATCCCGTGGTCCTTCAGGTAGTTCAGAAGATCCTCGGCCTCGTTCTCGAAGCGCAGGATCTGGACCTTCGCGCCGAGCTCGACATCGGCGAGCGGCACGCCGGCGATCCGCTGTCCGACGTTGATCGGGTGCCCGTGCGGGCAGGTCTTCGCGTCGCCGATCGCGGCGAGCA
>JAEMSV010000225.1 GCA_016462625.1 Solirubrobacteraceae bacterium
GGTCGCCGACGTCTGGAACATCGCGCGCTGGGCGGTGGCCCTGCTGTGCGGCATCCTGATCTACGCGATCGCCTACACGTTCGCGCCGGACATCCACCCGCGCGCCTGGAAGTGGGTGACGCCCGGCGCCGCGCTCGGGGTCACGGCCTGGATCATCGCGTCCATCGGATTCTCGATCTACGTCCGGAACTTCGGCTCCTACGGTGCGACGTACGGCGCGTTCGCGGCCGCCGTAATCCTGCTTCTCTGGCTCTGGATCACGAACCTCTGCCTCCTGATCGGCGCCGAGCTGAACGCCGTGCTCACGCTGCGTCGGGGCGAGAACCCGGAAACTCCCGAAGGGTGAGCTCGACCGGCTGCGGGCACAGGCCGCCACGGCCGGGACAGCCAAGGCAGAGATCGCGGTGCGGCACCTCGGCGACGCGCGCGTCGCCCTCCATCAGCGGCCTCGCGCTCACGCGCAAGCGCTCCGCCAGCGCATCCGTGTCGTCCGCGGTGAACTCGGTCGTGATCGGCTCACCGGGGCGATCGAGCAGCACGTACGCGACACAGACCTTCGCCGCCCCGGCCCGGAGCGCCGCCAGCGCGTAGGTGTCGCGCTGCACGTGGTAGCGCGCCTCGAGGTACGACTCGCGATCGAGGTCGTCGGGCAGGCGGTCGGTCTTGTAGTCGACGACGAGCCAGCCGTCGCGCTCCTGGGCCACGACATCGACGATGCCGTTGACCAGCGTCCCGTCGAGCGGCAGCGAGAACGTGTGCTCGCGGTGCAGGCGCTTGGCCTTGGCCATGCGCCGGGCCAGCGGCGAGGCCGCAAAGCCCGTGACGAGGCCGGCCATCTCCTCGACGTGCTCGTCGTCGGGCTCGACCCCTGCGCGCTCGGCGGCCGTGCGCACCAGCTCGGCGCGCGCCGCCGGGTCACCCCCGGCGTCCCAGGGAGCCGGATGCGCGACGTCGAGATCCTCCAGCAGCGCGTGCACGATGCTGCCGCGCGCCCGCGGGTCGAGCGCGCCGGCGGGCGCGGCACGGACGGCGAGCTCGCGGTCCTCGCGCCGCTCGGGCAGGCGGAGCACCCGCTGGAGGTAGAAGCGGTAGCCGCACTGCTGGTGCTGCGAGATGGCGCTGTACGAGAGCGAAGCCGCGGGCGGTGCGGCGGGCTCACGCGGCGGTGCCGGCGCACGCACCCCGGCCGGGCGCGCGGGCGGCAGGCGCTCTCCCCCGGGCGCCAACCCCTCCGTCCGCAGCACACGCCCGACGGTGGCCGGCCGGTTCAGCGAGCAGCGCACGACGGCCCGATGCTCCCCGGCGGTGTGCTCGAGATCGGCGACGGGCGCGTCGTCGGTCAGCGCGCCGGCGCGCAGGCCCGGGGCGAGCGCGAGGCCGAGCCAGGCCAGCGGCGCCGCGCCCGCACCGTTCGGGTCGGGCCACTTGTCCACCGCCAGGCCGCCACTGAGGATGAGCCGCCGCTCCGCGCGCGTCATCGCGACGTAGGCGATGCGCTCCTCCTCGGCACCGTCAGCCGCCTGCTGGTCGCGCTTCAGCGCGTCGTAGTCCAGGGCGTTGACGGCCGGGCCGTCGAGCGAGCGCAGCCGCAGCCCCACGCGGTCATCCGCCACGAGCAGGTCGCCGAGCTGGTTGCGCTTGAGGCGGCCGAGGTCCGCGACGCAGACGACCGGGAACTCCAGCCCTTTCGCCGCATGGATCGTCATGACGCGGATCGCGCTCGTGCCCGACAGCTCGACAGGGGCGTCGGACTCACGCGCATCCGCGTCCAGCTCGGACTTCGCGTGGTCGGCAAACGCGCGCACGTCGGCGCCGACGCCCGCCTGGGCGGCCGCGAGCCGCAGCAGCTTGTGCACGTTCGCCAGGCGGCGGGCGCCGCCCGGCAGCGAGAGGACGTGCAGGTCGTAGTCGGCGGCGACGATCACGCGTTCGAGGAGCGTCTCCAGGGAGACGTGAGCGAGCAGCGTCCGCTCGTGCGCGAAACGCGCGGCGAAGCGCTGCAGCCGATCGCGGTCGTCGTCGTCGAGCTGCGCGACGGCCTCCCCCGCCTCGATGCTCGGCCACAGGCCATGGCCCCGGGCAGCCTTCGCCACGATCCAGAGGCCGTCTGAGGACAGTCCGACCAGCGGCGACGCGAGGACGCCGTAGAGCGCCAGCTCGTCGCGCGGGTTCGCCAGCGCGGCGAGCCACCCGCACAGGTCGAGGACGACCTGGCGGCCCCAGTAGCCGCGGCCGCCGGTCGCGAGGACGGACAGGCCGCGGTCCTCGATGGCGCGCTCGTAGACCGGGAGGTCGCCGAGCCCGCGGACCAGGACGACGACGTCCTGCGGGCTCGTGCCGTCGGCGACCAGCTCGGCGATGCGCTGGGCGAGCAGCCGCGCCTCGGCGTGGCGCCAGCGCGCGGCGGCGGGAAGCTCGCCGAGCGCGACGCCGTCTGCCTCCTCCGAGCCCCACGCGGGCGCGTCGGTCAGCAGCAGCTCCACCTTCGGGCCGTCGGTCGCCAGCGCATCGCCGCGCCCAGCGCGCAGCGGGGTGAAGTCCTCGCCGAAGATCGGCGCGAACGCGACGTTGACGGCCTCGAGAATCGCCGGGTCCGAGCGGAAATTCGCCGACAGGATCGCGACGCCGTCCTGAGGAGCCAGGACGGCGCGCCGCGCGCGGAAGACCTCGACGTCGGCGTGGCGGAAGCCGTAGATCGACTGGCGCTCATCCCCGACGACGACCAACTCGCCGCTGTCGGCCGTCAGGAGGCCGAAGAGCTCGGTCTGCAGCGGGTTGGAGTCCTGGAACTCGTCGACCATCACCCGCGCGAACCGCTCGGCGTAGCGGGCGCGAATCGCGACGTGATCGCGCAGCAGGTCGCGGGCGCGGAGCTCGAGGTCGTCGAAGTCCAGCGCGGAGGCCGCGGTCTTCGCGGACGCATAGGCCGTGGCGTAGCGCTGCAGCAGCGCGTCGAACAACGCGATCGCGCCGGCGGCGCGGCGGTCCTGCCATGCGGCTGTGTACACCTTCAGCACGTCGAGGTAGCGGGTGCAGTCGTCGCTCTGCAGCGCCTTGGCGTTCCCGGCCTTGAACGCAGCGACCGCCAGCGCGGCCGCACTCGGTCCGTCCACCGGGTCCGGGACGGCGAGCATCTCCCCGCACGCCGCGAGCGCGCGCCGCGCCGCCAGAACGAGCTTGTTGTCCTTCGCGTCCGCCAGGTCCGTGGTGGCGGCGGCGTGGGCCAGCATCAGCGGCGTGCGGTCCGGCACGGCAGGAAGGTCGGGCTCGGGGAGCCGCGGATGCGTCTGACCGGCGCTGCGCAGCTGGTCGTGGGCGGCGGAGATCTCCTCGAGCAGCTTGTCCGGCCCGTACGTCGCTGTCAGGTCGAGGGCACCGAGGCCATCCTCGTCGAGAAAGGCCGCGAGCGCGCCGCGCCACGCCTCGGTCCGCAGGTCGCGCGCGGTCGACTCGTCGAGAATCTGGAAGTCGGGATCGAGCCCGGCCGTGACCGCATGCGCGCGCAGCAGCCGCAGGCAGAACGCGTGGACCGTGGAGATCCAGGCGCGCTCGATGGCGCGCGCCGACTCGCGGTCGCCGCGCTCGAGCAGCCGTTCCCGGACGCGGGAGCGCAGCTCGCCCGCCGCCTTCTCGGTGAAGGTGATGGCGAGGATGGACTCCGGCGCGATCCCATCCTCGGCGACGGTCCGCACGAACCGCTCGACGAGGACCGACGTCTTGCCGCTCCCGGCGTTGGCGGCGAGCAGCAGCGGGCCGCTGCGGCGCCGGACCGCGTCGGCCTGCTCCTCGGTGAGCACGCGCCCGCCGGGGCCGCGCATGGTGGAGGCCGCGACGCTCACGGCTCACACCGGCAGATGGTGGGATACGCGCAGCCGCCCTGCCAGGCGCACGTGTCGGGCCGGCCCTCAAGCGCGCCGGCGCGCAGCTCGGCGACCGTCTGCAGCACGCGTTCGACGACGCCGCCGATCGCGTCGCGCAGCTCATCCTCCTCGAGGCGGTCGTTGGCGACGAGGTCGAGGAAGAGGTCCTCGTCGTCGCGCACCGCGCCTCGGGCACGGAGGTCGTCGGCGCCGAGCGGCTGGTAGAGCCCGCCGGCGACGTCGAGCTCCAGCAGCTCGCGCGCGGCGAGGACATAGAGGGCGATCTGGAATTTCCGCTCGTCGACCCACTTCGCGTGCGCGGTCGCGGTCTTGCCCTTGTAGTCGACGACGA
>JAEMSV010000226.1 GCA_016462625.1 Solirubrobacteraceae bacterium
GGGCGGGGGCGGTGGTGTCTGGAGAGGTCATCCGTGATGCTCCGGGGGGTCGGCAAGGCGGGTCAGGACCGGCGCGAGAGCCTCGGCGAGGGTCTCGCGCTCGGCGTCGGTGAAGGTGGAGGCGAACTGGGTGAGCGCGTCGACGCGGGCGGCGCGTAGCCGGTCCATCACCTGCAGGCCGGCCGGCGTGAGCGAGATGCGCTTCACGCGGCGGTCGGCGGGGTCCTCGGCACGCGCGGCGAGGTCGTGACGGACGAGGCCGTCGACCATGCGGCCGGTGGCGGCGATCGACAGGCCGATCTCGTCGGCCAGCTCGTGCAGCGAGGGGGCGGCGCTGCTCGCCGCGAGGGTGAGCAGCGCGCGCAGCTGGGTCAGGCCGAGATCGAGCTCGGCGGCGAGCTCCAGACCCGGGTCGCGGGTCGTGGTGAACGACGTCTCGAGGAAGTCGGTGAGCTGCGCTGCGAGCTGCTCCGGGGTGACGAACGTTCGTTGCACTCCATTGATACTCGCAGCCTTGCGACTATTGCTTGAGCAATGTGATGCGCCTCACAGTCGAGACTGGACGTCTGATCTCGTCACTTCCCACGGGGCGTGATCGCCCGCAACCACGGACCGAGCGTCGACACGAGCTCGTTCTTCCCGGCGGCCGCGAGCAGCGGGTCGAGGTGCGAGTAGGTCGCCTTGCGGTCAACGATCTTCACGCTCGGGATCTTCGAGCGCTTCTTGAAGTCCCGTGCGCCCTTGGCCAGTCCGTCCTCGCGGCCCGACAGCTCCGCCTGGAAGGCGAAGTACGGGATGTCGACGTCGCGCAGGTGCGTCGAGCGCAGGCCGAGCAGCTTCGAGACGGCCGGACCCGGCTGCGACCGCGCGGCGCGCGCGTCGAGGCTCAGACGGCTCGGGAAGTACCAGCTCTCCGCGGTCAGCTTCGGGTTCGAGAATGCCGTGGCCAGGTTGCGGATCGGCGTGATCCCGTCGTCAACCCAGTCGTGCAGCGGCCCCGTCGGCGACAGCGAACCCGACCGGACGTGGATGAGCGAGAGCGCCGCCGGCGAGGTCTTGCGGTCGAACGCGAAGCCCAGGCCGCCCTGGTTGGTCGCGGGGACCGGCGGCTTGAACTGCGCGGGCAGGAGCGGGAAGCCGTCGAAGACGGATGCGCCCTTCGGATCGGTGTACGCCGCTGCGGCCGCGACCTCGCCGAACGCGCCGGCGACCCACGGCAGCCCGAGCCCCAGAAGGTCCATCCACGGACCCTTCGTGTCGAGCTCGGCGAGCTGCGCCTTGGCCTGGGCGAGCGTGATCGCACCGCCGCTGCGGCTCATCCCGCCGTCGATCCCGACGATCCCGTCGATGTCGCGGTAGCCGGGCGTGCCGTGGAAGTCCCACGTCGCGTAGAGCGTGGCGATGCCGCCGCCAAGCGAGTGTCCGCCGAGGACGACGGTGCGCTTGCCGCCGTCGGAGGCGCGGAGCACGATCCGGCGCAGGTCCTCGAGCGCGACGCGCAGGCCCCAGGTCTTGCCGAACGCGGTCTGCGCGTTCGTGAGCGGCTGGTAGTGCGGCGTGATCGCCGGGTTGGCCAGCCACCCGAGGTAGTAGTCGCGGGCCTGGGCGGGCGTCGCCGTCCCGGCGCGGACCTTCGCGAGCATCGACGGATCCTCCAGCGCGCTCTCCCGCCTGTCCTGCGCCCACACCTGCAGGCTGGGGACCTGCTCGACCAGCTGCGGGGCGACGATGTCGAACGTCGAGGCGCCCGCGAGCGTGCCCGGGACGAGGACGAGGACCTTCTTCGCGTCGCTCGGGCCGTACTTCCGCACGAAGACGCGGTTGTACTTCGCAGGGCTTCCGGGCGCCTTGTAGCCGGGAACCGCGCCGTCGCGGACGGCGACCTTCGCGGCCGCGCCTGTGGGAACCGCGGCGAGCGCGATCGCGATGAACGACGAGGCCAGCGCCAGCGTCCGTGCCTGCATGTCGAAACTCCTCCAGAGATGACCCGAGACGGGCGGCACCATATCGGCGCCGACTCATACGTATGGCCGCTTGGGCTTGAGCCGCGGCGCGCACTGGCCGTTAAGCGCTCCATGCGCCCGAATCGCTCCCGCTTCGCCGTGGCCGTCGCCGCGGTTCTCTCTCTTCTCATGCTCGGCCCGATCGCCCAGGCTCCGGCCGGCGGCGTCGCGGTGAAGGTCTCCGGCTCGGGGCAGACCCGCGTCGGCAAGTCCTACACGATCACGGTCAACGCCAAGAAGAGCGGCAAGGCTGCGAAGGGCACCGTGACGCTGGACTGCGTGATGAAGGGCATCACGGTCCGCAACGTGGCGCGGAACGCGAAGCTCCGCGGTGGGCGCTGGAGCGTCACGCAGGAGTGGCCGAAGATCGCGAAGGGCCAGACGATGACGTTCAAGGCGACCGTCAATGCCGGCGGCTCGACCGGCACCGGCGCGATCACCGTGAAGGTCCGCGGGTAACACCGCCGCAACACCCGGCGGTCACCGCCGGGTCAGCGCGATAGCGTGCGGGCCCTCCCACAGGAAGGCTTGCCTGCCATGGCCCTCGAGCACCCCGCCGCGCCCGCCGGTCCGACGAACGATCTGTCCCCAGCCCCGGTCTTCAGCCGCGACGTGGTGCGGATCCCCCGCTTTGCGCTGCCCGAGGCCGAGATGGACCCGTCGGTCGCCTACCAGATCGTCCACGACGAGCTGATGCTCGACGGCAACGCGCGGCTGAATCTCGCGACGTTCGTCACGACGATCATGGAGCCGCAGGCCAAGCTGCTGATGGCCGAGTGCCTCGACAAGAACATGATCGACAAGGACGAGTACCCGCAGACGGCGGAGCTCGAGAAGCGCTGCGTGAACATCCTCAGCAAGCTCTGGAACGCCGAGGACCCCCAGCAGGCGACAGGGTGCTCGACGACCGGTTCCAGCGAGGCGGCGATGCTCGGCGGACTGGCGCTCAAGCGCCGGTGGGCCGCGCGCCGGAAGGCGGAGGGCAAGCCCGCGGACAAGCCCAACATCGTGATGGGCATCAACGTCCAGGTGTGCTGGGAGAAGTTCGCCAACTACTGGGACGTCGAGATGCGCCTCGTCCCGATGGAGGGCGACCGGTACCACCTGACCGCAGATGAGGCCGTGAAGTACTGCGACGAGAACACGATCGGGGTCGTCGCGATCCTCGGCTCGACCTTCGACGGCTCGTACGAGCCCGTCGAGGAGATCTGCGCGGCCCTCGACGACTTCGAGCGCCGTGAGGGGATCGACATCCCGGTGCACGTCGACGGCGCGTCCGGCGCCTTCGTCGCGCCGTTCGTCGATCCGGATCTCCTCTGGGACTTCCGGCTCCCGCGCGTGCAGTCGATCAATGCGTCGGGCCACAAGTACGGCCTGGTGTACCCGGGCGTCGGCTGGGCGGTGTGGCGCGACGCCGCCGCGCTCCCCGAGGACCTCATCATGTGGGTCAACTACCTCGGCGACGAGATGCCCACGTTCGCGCTGAACTTCTCCCGCCCCGGCGCGCAGGTCGTCGCGCAGTACTACAACTTCATCCGCCTCGGGTTCGACGGATACAAGAAGGTGCACCAATACTCGCGCGACGTCGCGACGCGGCTGTCGGCGGAGATCGAGAAGCTCGGCCCGTTCAAGCTGCTCACGCGCGGCGACGAGCTGCCGGTGTTCGCGTTCACCACGGCCGACCACGTCGAGAACTTCACGGTGTTCGACGTGTCGAACTCGCTGCGTGAGCGCGGGTGGCTGGTGCCGGCCTACACGTTCCCGGACAACCGCACGGATCTCGCGGCGCTCCGCGTCGTCGTGCGCCAGGGGTTCAGCCACGACCTCGCCGACATGCTGCTCGCCGATCTGAAGCGTCAGCTGGCGATCCTGGAGAAGCAGCCCGCCCCGGTGCACGACGAGAGCACCGCGGCGGGCTTCCACCACTAGCTGCCCGGTGGGCTAAGAGGCGAGGATCTTCGCCTTCTGCGCGGCGAACTCCTCTTCGGTGAGGATGCCCTGCGCCTTGAGGTCGGCCAGCTCCTTGAGCTGATCGACCATCGACGCCTGCGGCGCCGCCGCGGGCGCCGGGGCGGGGGCCGCGTACTGCTGCGGCGGCGGGGCGTACTGCTGCGGCTGCTGCTGCGCCTCCTGCTGGGCCCACTTGTTGGCCTGGCGGCG
Source organism: Solirubrobacteraceae bacterium (assembly GCA_016462625.1). The sequence continues at coordinate 4,164 of JAEMSV010000226.1, forward strand.
GGAGACGTTGTTGCTGACGTGAGTGGCGGTGCCCGCGATCACGGCGG
>JAEMSV010000013.1 GCA_016462625.1 Solirubrobacteraceae bacterium
GGATGTCGACGTAGCCGGCGCCGCACTTCGTGCCGACGTCGAAGCGCAGCGTCTTGCGCCCGCCCGAGGCGTTGAGCAGGACGTCGGCCATGTCGCGCGCGTCGGCCTGGATCAGGTCGCGCATGGTCGTGAAGCGGTTCGGGCGGTCGGACGGGTACGCGTAGATGACCTTCTCCCGCGGGCCGGTGTGCGCCTGGTAGGCCGTGTCATCGCGCGTCTGCTCGACGCCGCACCAGAGGCCATCGGCCAGCCCGTTGGAGGCGGACGCGGCGGACATCCGGTCGCTGCGGATCGCGCGGAGCTTGCGCCGCAGGTCGTCGTCGGCGCCCGGCGGGATCCGATCGCCGTGGGTCGCGCCGGCGTTCAGCGCCGTGATCGGACCGCCGCCACCTCCGGCCGACACGGCGAGCGCCGGGGCCAGCAGCCCGGCGAGGGCGATGGCGACGATCGCGAGGAGCGGTGGACGCGGCACCCGAGAAAGATCGGCGCGTTCCCGCTCGGCGGGGATCGTGGGGCCCGCCCTTGGACGGAAAGACCTTGCCGCGGGAAGTAGGAAGTTCTACTGTCTACTTCTATGGCCACAGCTACCAGCAGCGGCAGCGACGTCCTGAAGCCCGACTTCAGCACCCAGCGCCGCCACTTCATCTTCACCGAGGAGCACGAGCAGCTCCGCCAGAGCATCCGCTCCTTCTGCCAGAAGGAGCTGGCGCCCCACGCCGAGGAGTGGGAGGAGACGACCTTCCCCGACTCCGTTTTCACGCGCATGGGCGAGCTGGGCTACCTCGGCCTCGACAAGCCCGAGGCCTACGGCGGCCAGGGTGGCGACTACTTCTCCGCGATCGTCCTCGCCGAGGAGATGGCCCACGCGCACTCCGGCGGGCTGGCGATGGGCATCGGCGTCCAGACCGACATGGCGCTGCCGCCGATCCTCGCGTTCGGCACCGAGGAGCAGAAGCAGGAGTGGGCCGTGCCGGCCATCAAGGGCACGAAGATCCTCTCGCTGGGCATCACCGAGCCCGACGCCGGCTCCGACGTCGCGGGCATCAAGACCCGCGCCGTCAAGGACGGCGACGAGTGGGTCATCAACGGCTCGAAGACCTACATCACCAACGGCCACCGCTCCGACGTGATCGTCCTCGTGACGAAGACCGACCCGGACGCCGGCTACGACGGGTTCACGCTCTTCCTCGTGCCGATGGACGCCCCGGGCGTCATCCGCGAGAAGCGCCTGCAGAAGCTCGGCATGCACGCGTCGGACACCGCGCTGCTCGCGTTCCAGGACGTGCGGGTGCCCGACTCCGCGGTCCTCGGCGAGATCGGCAAGGGCTTCTACCACATCATGTGGGAGCTGCAGGGTGAGCGGATGATCGGCGCTGCCGGCTCCGTCTCGGGCGCCGAGCTGTGCTTCGAGCAGACCCTGCAGTACGCCAAGACGCGCGAGGCGTTCGGGCGCCCCATCGCCAACTTCCAGGTCATGCGCCACAAGTTCGCCGAGATGGCGACGAAGATCGAGTCGGCGCGGCAGATGGTCTACGTCACCGCGTGGCGGATCGCGAACGGCGAGTACCCAGTCCGCGAGATCTCCATGGCGAAGCTGCACGCGTCACGGATCGCGGTCGAGGTCGCCGACGAGTGCATCCAGATCCACGGCGGCGCGGGCTACATGAAGGAGTACGGCGTCGAGCGGGTCTGGCGCGATATGCGGCTCAACCGCATCGGCGCGGGCACCGACGAGGTCATGCTCGAGGTCATCGGGAAGTCATACGGGATCTAGCGCCGGGTAGTCCGTGTAGCCCTTCTCGCCGCCGCTGTAGAACGTGTCCTTGTCGGGATCGTTGAGCGGCGCGCCCTCCTGCAGGCGGCGAGGCAGATCCGGGTTGGCGAGGAACGCCCGGCCGATGGCGACGAGATCGGCCTTGCCATCGCGGACCATCTCGTCGGCCTCCTGCAGCCCGAACTCCCGCTTGAAGCCGCCGTTGATCATGAGCGTGCCCGGAAACAGCTCCCGGGCCTGCTCGACCGACGAGTAGCCGGTCAGCGACGTCGTCTCGAGCACGTGGACGTAGAGGAGGTCGTGTCGGGCGAGCTCGTCCAGCAGCGCGGCGTAGGTCTCGCGCGGCGCGGCCTCCTCGATGTCGTTGACCGGATGGCCGGGTGAGATGCGGATCGCGGTGCGCTCGGCGCCGATTGCGGCGACCACCGCGTCGACCGTCTCGACGACGAAGCGGATGCGGCCGGCGACGTCCGTGCCGTAGCCGTCGGTGCGCTGGTTGGTCTTCTCGCTGAGGAACTGATGCAGCAGGTAGCCATTGGCGGCGTGCAACTCGACGCCGTAGGCGCCCGCCGCGACGGCGCGGCGCGCGGCGTCGACGAACTGGTCGCGCACCCCCGCGAGCTCGTCCGTCTCGAGCGCACGCGGCGTCACGTAGGCGGCCTGGCCGTCCGGGGTGAAGACCTCGCCCTCGGCACGGACCGCCGACGGCGCGATCGGCGTCTCACCGTCGGTGTAGTACGGGTGCGCGACGCGCCCGCCGTGCATCAGCTGGACCACGAGCTTGGCGTCCCCCGCCTCCGCCACGGCGTCGGCGACCTGCGCCCAGCCCTCCTGGTGCTCGTCGCTGTGCAGCCCCGCGATGTCGAGATACGCCTGGCCGTCCGCCGAGGGGTGCGTGCCCTCGGTGATCAGGATCGCGGCACTCGCGCGCTGCGCGTAGTACTCAGCGTTGAGCTCACCCGGCACCGTGTCCTTGGCCCGATTGCGGGTCAGCGGCGCCATCGCGACGCGGTGCGGGAGCGTGAGCGAACCATGGGTGTACGGCGTGAACAGGTGCGGGTATGGCACGTGGAGTCGATCTCCGAGATAGTTGAGTCAGCAACTATATCGGGTCCACAACCTGGACTTTCGCGCCCCTGGGACGGAGCGGAGACTCGCCGGCATGTCCACACATGCCGCCCCCATCTCCCCCTCCATCCTCGGTCGACTCGGCCGCGCCGCAGCCACGCACCGCCGAAGGGTCTTCCTCGGCTGGGCGGTGATCGCCATCGGCCTCGGCGCGGTCGCGCCGAGGGTCGAGCACGCGCTGTCCGGCGCCGGGTGGGAGGCCACCGGCTCGGAGTCCGTCGAGGCGCGTACCGTCATCGACCGCGAGTTCGCCGGCCTCTCGTCCTCGGCCCTCATGGTGGTCGTGCACTCCGACGACCGCACGATCCGCGACCCGGCCTTCACCCACGCGATCAGCGCGGCGACACGGGTGCTCCGGGCCGACGACCGCGTCCGGGCCGTCGTCCCGCCGCAGCCGGGGACCTCCGTCTCACCGGACGGCCACACCGCGGTCATCCAGGCCGGCGCGAACGGCACCAGCGACAGCATGGTGCGCGCCGCCGGTGACCTGAAGGAGGAACTGCCCACCGCCGACGGCGTCTCCGTGTCGCTGACCGGCGCGTCCGGCATGTGGTCGGACTTCAACGAGGCGAACAAGAGTGCGATGGCGAAGTCCGAGCTGCTCTCGTGGCCCGTGACGATGGCGATCCTCGTGCTGGCCTTCGGCTCGCTGGTCGCCGCAGGGCTGCCGCTGGTCCTGACCATTCTCGGGCTGGTCGCGTCCGCCGGGACGCTGTACCTCGGCACCAAGGTCGCGGGCATCTCGATCTGGGCGATGAACTTCGCGCTGATGTTCGCGCTGGCGCTCGGCATCGACTACGCGCTGTTCATCGTCTACCGGTTCCGCGAGGCCCTGTCCGGCCGGGACCGACCGGTCGACGACGCCGTGGCCGAGACGATGGACACGGCCGGCAAGGCGGTGCTGTTCAGCGGCCTGACGGTGCTCATCAGCCTGTCCGCGGTCATGCTCGTGCCGAGCCCGGCGTTCCGCTCGACGGCGCTGGGGATCATGGTCGCCGTCGTCTTCATCCTCGCGGCGACGCTCACCCTCCTCCCCGCGCTGCTGGGCGCACTCGGGCCGAAGATCGACAGCCTCTCGCTGCCGTGGGCGGACACCGACGCGCACGGGTCGCCGCGGTTCGCCGCGTGGGCCGAGCGCCTCTGGCGGCACCCGCTGGCCTACGGCGCCGCCGCGCTGATCGTCCTCGTGGTCCTCGCGCTCCCGGTGCTCGGGCTGCGAACCGGCATGCCGTCGATCACGGTCGTCCCGGAGGACGACGGCTCACGCGTGGCCTACACCCAGGTGCAGGATGCCTTCGGCCCCGGCGCGCCCGGCGTGCTGCAGATCGTCTCCGCGCCGCGCGACGCCGCGCGGGTCGCAGCCGTGACGCAGGCCGATCCGGGTATCGCCCGGGTGATCCCCGCGCCGCCCGGGGCTCACCACGCGATGACGCAGGTCATCCCGAAACAGGAGCCCTCCGACCCGGCCGTCGGCGCGACCATCGAACGGCTGCGGGAGACCCTGCCGGCGTCCGCGCTGGTCGGCGGGGCGCCGGCGGAGAACCACGACCTCGAGCAGGCGCTCGACGACAAGGCGCCGCTGGTCATCGGCGTGGTGCTCGGCCTCGGGTTCCTGCTCCTGCTCGTCGCGCTGCAGGCCCCGGTCCTCGCCGCGGTCGGCGTGCTGACGAACCTGCTCGCGGTCGGCGCGGCGTTCGGCGTCGCCCGGTTGATCTTTCAGGAGGGCCACCTCGCCGGTCTCCTGGGCTTCGAGCCGCAGGGGTTCCTCGACGCCTGGGCTCCGGTGTTCTTCTTCGCGATGGTGTTCGCCATCTCGATGGACTACACCGTGTTCCTGCTCTCGAGCGCCAAAGAGCACTGGGACCGCAGCCACGACCCGCACGAGGCGATGGTCGGCGGCGTCGCGCAGTCCGGCCGGGTCGTGTTCGCCGCCGCGGCGGTGATGGTCGCCGTGTTCTTCACGTTCGCGCTGTCGGGACCGCTCCCCCCGAAGGAGATGGGCGTGGTCCTCGGCATCGCGGTCCTGCTCGACGCGGCGCTCGTCCGGCTGCTCCTCGTCCCGGTCGCCCTGCGGCTGCTCGGGCGGTGGGCCTGGTGGCTGCCCGCACCGCTGCACCGGGTGCTGCCCGGGGTGCGCTTCGGGCACGCCTGAGACGGCTCCGGTCAGCGGACCCGGTAGGGGTCGACCATCACCGAGTCGATGTTGTAGACGCCCTGGGTGGCGCGGAAGATCAGCCGAACGCTGACCGCGTTGCCCAGGACGGACACCGACGGGATCGCACTGCCCAGGTCGTTGCGCGCCGACGGCAGCCAGAAGATCGGGAGGTACTGGAAGTTCAGCGTGCTGAAGTGCAGCGAGCGCAGCCAGCCGAGCCTCTGCGAGTGGACGTCGAGCAGCGTGCTGAGCGTCCCCGCCGGAATGATGGTCTTCGACATGTACCGGAAGTGCGGGTTCGACGGGTCGACGCAGAACTCCGGCGAGATCGCGACACCGCCCGGGCCGAGCTGCAGCGCGCGCTTGCCCTCGGTGACTCCGGTGTACTCGTTGCCGGAGACGATGCGCGCCCAGCCGTAGAGCTCCCACCCAGGGGCGCCCGCCTCGAACGTCCCGCCCGGCGCGACCGAGTAGTCCGCGCTGTCCCCGTACTGCGCGAACGCCTTGGTCGTCGGCGCCTGCTCGCAGGTCGCCGCCACCGCGGGCGCCGCGAACGCGAGCGTTGCGGAGACGGTGGCGGTGAGGAGATGGAGCTTGCGGAGTGGCATGGGCGATCCTGGCCTTCGGGCGGGGTTCTTCTCCCTGTCGGCCAGGTGGGGATGAACCGGGTATGCGTCCGGGCGGAGACCGGTGCGGCCCCGGGCGAGGTCAGGCCAGCGCCTGGAAGTGCTCGCCGCGCGCCTTGAAGTTCTCGTGGCTGTTGTAGCTCGCCGCGCCCGGGGAGAGGAGCACCACCGTCCCCGGGGCGGCCGCCTCCTTGGCCGCCGCGACCGCTGCGGGCAGGTCGGCGACCTCCCGCGCGTCTGACGCGCCGGCCTCCAGCGCCGCCTGCACCAGCCGCGCGCCGGTGTCGGGCAGGCCGAGCACGGTCGTGCCGGTCTCGGCGATCAGGCGGCCGAGCTCGGCGTAGTCCTGATCGCGATCGAAGCCGCCGCCGATCAGGATCACCGAGCAGTCGCGATACCACTTGCGCACGCCGCGAATCGCCTCGGCAGCCGTCACCGGCGTCGTCGAGATGCTGTCGTCGATCCAGGTGATGCCGGCGTCGCGCCGCACCACCTGCAGGCGGTGGGAGAGCCCCTCGAAGTCCTCGAGCGCGTCGGGCAACGGCGGCAGCGGGATGTCGAGCGCCTGCAGCGCGGTCAGCGCACCGCAGACGTTCAGGGCGTTGTGGTCGCCGATCAGCGGCAGGCGATCGAACGGCACGACCACGTCGGCACCAAGGGCGACGCTGCCGTCCACGCGCACGTGCCAGCCGGGCGGGCGACCGTAGAGGAACACGTCGGAGTCCGCGGCGCGAGGGGCCGCCATGACCTCGTCCGAGCCTTCGTTCAGCACGCAGCGCCGCACACCCGGGAGTGCCAGCAGGCGGAGCTTGTCCTCGCGATAGACGTCGAACGTCCCGTGCCAATCGAGGTGCTCGGGGTGCAGGTTCGACGCCATCGCAGTCTCCGGCCCGCAGGGCAGGTCGGCGATCTGGAAGCTGGAGAGCTCGACCACCGCCAGCACGTCATCGGGCGTGCCCAGCAGCTCCAGCGCGGGCCGGCCGATGTTCCCCGCTAGCTCCACCGGCCGCCCGGCCGCCCGGACGAGGTGGGCGATCAGCGTCGCGGTCGTGCTCTTGCCCTTGGTGGCGGTGACGGCGATGACGTTGCGTCCGCCGCGCTCGGCCATCCACAGGCCGGTCGCCGTCGTGATCGGCACGCCGCGGGCGGCGACCGCGCGGAGCTCCGGGCGGTGCAGGGAAACGCCCGGGCCGCGGACGACGACGTCGCAGCCCGAGAGCGCCTCGGCCGCCTCTCCCGCGCCGACCACACGGGCGCCGCCGGTGATCTCCGGAGCCTCGTCGGCGGCGTTCTCGAGCACGGCGACCGCGATACGCGCCGACGGAAGCTCCCGGGCGAGAATCCCCGCGAAGGACCGCGTCTCGACCCCGGCGCCCCAGACGCCGATCGCCTTGCCGTCAAGCTCCGAGAAGCGCACGGACCGCGTCCATCAGCTCGGGGGGCACGGCGTGGTCGTCGTGCAGCTGCAGCAGCGCCTCGGCCCGACGCGGATCGCGGCCGTGCACGTCGAGCACTTCGGCGATCAGGCGCCGCACCACGCTGTGGTCGCGCCACTGCTCCTGCTGCTCGAGCATCTCGATCGCCGCAAGGCTCTCCTCCTCCTCGCCGACGCACTCGAACGGCTTGAAGCCGCCGGTCGCGGTCAGCAGCGCGAAGCCCTCGAACTGCGTGTCGTCGTCGAGCATCGCGCCGCCGAAGATCCCGGTCATCTCGTCCGGCGACAGGAACGGCGCGAGCATGAGGAAGACGAAGCGGCACTTCGGGCAGTCGCGGCACCAGCGCCCGGACACGCGGAGCGCGGGGTCGGTCTGGAAGTTGCGATTGCAGCTGGCGAACGCGTGGTGGTATTCCGGAAAGCGCTGCGCGAAGGTCCGCGCGATGCTCAGCTCCGCAGCCGGACGCAGCAGCGAGAAGATGTCGACGGCGCGGGTGGCCTCACGCGCGGCGGCGCGCAGCAGCAGCTCGGCCGGCGCGCTCTTGCTGAACTGGTGGTTGACCTCGATCCCGTCGTAGACGAGGTTGCCCGCCGACGCCGAGCGCTCGTTGGCCAGGGCGACCGCGTCGAAGCCGTTGATCTGCGCGGTGAGCAGCGCGACGCACGAGATGATCGCCGTGATCGGTACGTGGCCGTTCAGCGCGCCCTCGGCGTGCAGGCGCTTGAACTGCTCGAGCGGCAGGCCCCGGCGGACCTCGAGCATCGGCACGCCGGCGACCTCGGCGGTCGCGTGCATCGGCTCGAGCGCGTTGACCGCGAACAGCGAGAAGTCCAGGCCCGCTTCGCGCACGACCTCCAGCGCGACGACCGAGTCCTTGCCGCCGCCGGTCGGGACGAGCACGCGGTGCAACGAGACGGGCGTCACGTCCGCGCGCGCCGGCGCGTCCCCACGGGGGAACGACGGCCGCGGCAGGCCACCGAGACGCTCGCGGTTCTCGTACGCGAACTCGCCGAGCCCCTCTGAGTACAGCGCCTCGAGGAAGGCGGCTGCGGCCAGGGGCGGCGCGCCCGTCTCGCACGACACCTCCGGCGGCGCGGCCAGCTTGTAGTAGCTCACGCCGGCAACCCAGTGCAGGAGATCAAGGATCGGCTGGGCGGCCTCGAAGTCGATCGTCACGCCCGGCGCGATCGGGATGTCGTACGTCTCGATGAGCGTCTCGGCGTCGTCGAGCGCGTATTCGAGCGTGACGCGCCCGTCGGGGCTCAGCGACCGCGCCGTGAAGCGGAAGCGCTGGATCGCTTTGGGGTCGAACGGGGCCATCGAGAGGGGGCGCCGCGCACGCGCGACACCGTGTTCGAGAATACCCGGGGCATGGACGGCGACGTGATCATCGTGGGCGGGGGCATCGTGGGCTGCGCCGCGGCGTACTTCCTCTCGCGCGCGGGCCGCCGCGTGCTGCTCGTCGAGGCCGAGGAGATCGCCGCCGGCGCGTCGGGGCGGAACGCCGGGCTCATCGAGCATCCCTACGACGCGGTGCAGGAGGCCCTCTACACCGAGACCGTCGCGCTCTCGCACGAGGTGACCGGTGTGCTCGCAACGCGGGAACCGGTCGGCGTCCTGCTGCTCGCGAACTCCGAGGCGGAGGCGCGCGCGGCGCACGCGCACTACAACACGTTCTCGGCCCTCCGACCCGAGATCCTCGACCCGGCCGCGACGCAGACCGCGGAGCCGCTGCTGGCCGATGACGTGTGGGGCTGTCTCCTCGCCACCGGCCACCCGGTCACCCCGCGCGAGGCCACAGAGCGGTGGGCCGACGCCGCGCGGGCCGAGGGCGCGCGCGTCGTGCACAGACCAGCGCGCCTGCTGTCGGAGCACGGCGCCGCGCGCGGAGTCGAGGTCGACGGCGAGGCGCACACCGCGGACGCGGTGGTCGTCGCCGCCGGCGTCGCGTCGCCCGGCGTCGTCGACCCCTCCGGCGACTGGCGGCCGATCGCGCCGCGATGGGGCGTCAGCGTCACGATCGAAGGCCTCCCCCGCCCCCGCCGCCCGCTGATCGAGGCGGCCGTCGCCGCGACCGCCCAGCAAGGCAAGCCCGGCGACGAGGTCTCGGCCTTCACCCTGATCGCCACCCCGAGCGCCCTCGCGGTCGGCTCGGTCTTCCTGCGCGACGAGCCCGACGGCGAGGCGTGGCGTGATCGCGTCCTCGCGCAGGGCCACCGATGGGTCCCGGCGCTCACCGACGCGACGGCGGCCGCGACGCTCGTCTGCGCGCGGCCTGCCACGGTCGACGGCCGCCCGCTCATCGGCCGGATCGCCGGCATCCGCAACCTCTGGATCGCCGCCGGGCACGGCGGCCGCGGCGTCTCGACCGGCCCGGCGAGCGCCCGCATGCTCGCGGACGCCGTGCTCGCGGAAGATGACACCGGCATCCCGCCCGAACTCCGGGCCGAGCGGTTCCCGGTCGGTTAGATCCCGCCGCCCTCGGCAAAGAACGCGAACCACACCGCGAAGACGAGCGAGGCGATCCCGACCGACGTCGTCATCACCACGTCGAGCATCGTCCGGCGCCGGTGCGCATCACGGTCATCGCGCATGGAGCGCATCCATGCCTGGTGCACCGGGCGGTTCGCCTTCGGGTCGCCGGTCACCTTCTCGTACAGCGACTCGACGAGCGCCAGGATCTTGGCGATCACGAACATCGTGGTCGGTATCCCGATGACGATGCACGCGATTGCCGGCGGGCTGACGCCGGTCGCGTCGGAGACCTGCGACGCGATGAAGACCCACATCAGCGGCGCGCCGATCCACATCATCACGCTCCCGGTCGCCATCGCGAAGATGAGACCTCCCCGGGTGGCGGCGGCAGCGAGCATCTACGCCGCCAGGCGATCCTCCGCGCGGGTCGAGACCGGGGAGCTGAACACCATCGCGCCGTCGTCGACCGGTCCGCGGCCGAACATGTACCGGTCGAGCGGGTAGTTCTGGCGCAGCTTCCACGGGGCCTTCGAGCCCTGCGACGGGAACTGGTCAAGCGCGCGGAGCACGTAGCCCGACTGGAAGTCCAGCAGCGGCTCCTCGACCACGGACACATCGCGGTTCGATGGCGTGGCGATTCGGTGGCCGTGCGCGTCCATGAAGTTGAGCAGCCTGCACAGGTAGGCGGACGTCAGGTCGCACTTCAGCGTCCACGACGCATTCGTGTAGCCGAGCGCGAAGGCGAAGTTGGGGACGCCGCTGAGCATCATCCCCTTGTACGTCATCGTCCTCGGGATCTCAACCGGCTGTTCGTCGACGGACAGCTCGATCCCGCCGAACGCCAGCAGATTCAGGCCCGTCGCCGTGACGATGATGTCGGCCTCGAGCTCCTTGCCGGACTTCAGCGCGATGCCGGTCTCCGTGAAGCTCTCGATGTGGTCGGTCACGACCTCCGCCGTGCCCTTGCGAAGCGCCTTGAAGAGGTCGCCGTCGGGGACCAGGCAGAGCCGTTGATCCCACGGGTTATACGTCGGCTTGAAGTGCGTGTCGATGTCGTAGCCCTTGGGCAGCCGCATCTTCACGCCCTGACGCAGCATCGCCTTCATGACGCCCGGCGCGTGGCGGCTCAGGTCGAAGCTCGCGCGCTGCATGATCACGTTCTTCCAGCGGGTGATGCCGTACGCGGCCTTGTCCGGCAGGACCTTGCGCAGCCCGTTCGCGAAGGCGTCCTTCGCGGGCATCGAGACGACGTAGGTCGGCGAGCGCTGGAGCATGGTGACGTGCTCTGCGTCCTTCGCCATCGCGGGGACGAGCGTCATCGCGGTCGCGCCGCTGCCGATGACCACGACCTTCTTCCCGGTGTAGTCGAGATCTTCCGGCCAGTGCTGCGGGTGGATAACCGGGCCGCCGAACCGGTCCGCCCCGGGGAACTCGGGCGTGTAGCCCTCGTCGTAGCGGTAGTAGCCCGCGCACATGTACAGGTAGCCACAGGTCAGCTCGACGGTCTCGCCGGTGTCGCTGCGCTCGGCCGTGACCTCCCACACCGCGTCGGCCGACGACCAGGCCGCCGAGACGACCTTGTGGTGGTAGCGAATGTGCGCGTCGACCCCGTGATCGCGCGCCGTATCCCGGACGTAGTCGAGGATCGAGTCGCCGTCGGCGATCGACTTCTCGGCGATCCAGGGCCGGAACGTGTAGCCCAGCGTGTGCATGTCCGAGTCCGAGCGGATGCCCGGGTAGCGGAAGAGATCCCACGTGCCGCCGCTGGCGCCGCGCGACTCGAGGATCGCGTAGGTCTTGCCGGGACAGCGCTCCTGAAGGAACACACCGGCGCCGATGCCGGACAGGCCGGCTCCGACGATCAGGACGTCGACGTGGTCTCGTGCCATGCGGGAATCATACCGTCCAGTAGCAATCAGGCCAGGGCGTGCACTGCATTCAAGCGGGGTGCGGCCACGCGCGGGGAGACAACAGCCCGGCCGCCCCGCGCCGGCGCCATCGCGACACCACGGAACCGCCAGCCCTCATCGGGGTCATTGGTCGGCGCGAGCGTGACGTTCTGAAGCAGCACGCGCAGGACGACGTCCATCTCCATGTGCGCGAAGGTCGCCCCGATGCAGCGCCGCAGGCCGCCGCCGAACGGGATCCACTCGTACGTGTCCGGCAGCTTGTCGAGGAACCGATCCGGATCGAAGACGTCGGGCCGGTCGAAGAGGGCCGGGTCGAAATGGGTGAGGGCCGCGGCCATCGTGACGCGCGTGCCGACCGGCAGGCGATAGCCGGCGAGCTCGTACGGCTGCATGACGAACCGCCCGGCGAAGAAGATCACCGGCCGCGTGCGCTGGCTCTCGCGGATCGTGGCCTCGCGCAGCGCCTTCCCGCCGGCGTCGGCCTCGGCGACGAGCCGGTCCAGGACGTCGGCGTGGCGACGCAGCCGCTCTACCGCCCAGCTCAGCTGGTGCGCCGTCGTCTCGTGGCCGGCGGCCATCATCGTCACGAGCTGGTCGCGGATCTCCTCGTTCGTCATCGGCGCGCCGTCGGTGTGCGTCGCGCGGACGAGCAGTGCCAGCACGTCGGGGCGCTCCTCGATGTCCGGGTCAGCCTTCGCCGTCTCGATGAGCCGGTCGAGGATCGCGTCGACCCGGGCGCGCAGGCGCAGGAGTCGCCCCCACGGGCTGCGTGGCCCGAGATCGTGTTGCAGGAACGTGAGGCTCGACATGCGCGAGGCCTGCTCGGTCCACGGCGGGATGAGCTCCTCGAGCTCGGCGAGGTCGCCGCCCGTCGCACCGAAGATCGCGCGCAGGATCGCCCGCAGCGTGATGCGCTGCATCGACGGCCCGACCGGGAACTCGGTGCCGGCGGGCCAGTGCGAGATCTCCTCGAGGGTGATCTCCTCGATGAGCTCCTCGTAGCCCTTCATCCGCTGCCCCTTGAACGGCGGCAGCAGCAGGCGCCGCTGCTCGAGGTGGAAGTCCTCGTCGATGCCAAGCAGCGAGTTGCGGCCGAGCACGGTCCGCAGCGGACTCTGGTCGCCGGCGTGCAGGACCGTGGGGTCGCTCTTGAAGACCTGCTTGACGAGCGCAGGGTCGGAGACCACAACCATCGGGTCGAACCCGGCGACGTGCATCGTGAACATCGACCCGAACCGTCGTCGCTGGCGCTCGAGGTAGGGCCGCATGCGGGTCATCATCCCCAGGGTCTGCAGGGGAAGCGGCGCGCGCGGTCCGGGGGGCAGACCTTCGATCAGCGTCGACGACATGACTCGACGTTACACCATTTGCCGTCACGCCTCTAGGCGTTACGCTTTCAGGACGTGTCGACCCCGCCCGAAACCCGCCTGACCATCGAGCAGCTCTCCGCCGAGACGGGCATGACGGTCCGCAACATCCGGTCCTACCGCACGCTCGGCCTCCTCCTGCCCCCCGAAGTGCGCGACGGCGTCGGCTACTACGGGGACGAGCACATCCGGCGGCTGCGGCTCGTCCGCGAGCTCCAGGCCGACGGGTTCAACCTCAAGGGCATCAAGCAGCTGCTCGACGCGACCCACGACTCCGGGGTGCTGCTGCGGCTCCGGCGCCTCATGCACGTCCCGTGGACCGACGAGACGACCGAGATCGTCACCCGCGAGCAGATCGACGCGGTCCTCGGCGGCACCGAGGACCCGGGCCTCCTCGAGGACGTCGTCGACGCGGGCATCCTCGTCCCGCTGCCCGACGGCGCGTTCGAGGTCCCGAGCCCGCTGCTCCTGCGCATCGCCGGCGAGGACATGCGCTACGGCATCCCGCTGCGCGTCGGCCTGCAGAGCTACCGCCACGTCGGGGGCCTGCTCGGAGAGATCGCGGAGTACAACGTCAGCGTCTTCCTCGAGCACGTCTGGCGCCCGTTCGAGCGCGACGGATACCCCGAGGAGCGCTGGTCCGACATCGCCGAGGCCATCGAGCAGCTCCGGGCCCTGTCGGCCGAGGCCGTCCTGGCCCAGTACAGCCGGACGATCGCCGAAGCCATCGAGCGCACGCTCGGGGAGGAGCTCCGGCGGATCTCGGGCGCTGAAGGCGCGCCCGCGGACTGATCCGGCCCGGCCACGATTCCGTCCAGTTTCGGGGATCCCCAGTTACGGGGCCGGACACTTTGGACGACCAGTCTGGGGATGGCGTCGACTGCCTTCGAAGCCGGGCCCCTGAGCGTCTCCGTACGCGAGGAGCGAGACCTCCGCATCAGCACCGCCGCAGCCATGTGGGGCGGTGGCGGCGTGATGGTCGTGCTCAGCCTGCTCGTGGGCGCCGGCGGTGATGGGGGAACCCCCGTGCTCGTGGCGATCATCGGGCTCGCCGCACTCTGCGTGGCCGTGGCGCTGGTCCTCGGCCCCCGCCTCTCGACGCCGTGGCTGTACCGGCTGACGATGCTGCTCTGCGGCATGGGCGCGCCGACGATCATCGTCGCCGCCTCGGTCTCGGGCGATGCCACCTCGTGCTATTGGGAGATCTTCTTCCTCCCCGCGATGTACTCGGCGTACTTCGCCCGCCCGAGAGACGTCGCCTGGCAGCTCGCGCTGTGCATCGCCGGGGTCCTGTCGACCTTCGTGTGGGCGGCGGATCCCACCGCAGACGCATACCCGGCGCGCGCCGCCGTGATCATCCTCGGCTGCTGCGCGATCGCCCTGGTCATCACCCGGCAGAAGCGAAACCTGCTCCTGGCCGAGGCGGCTGCGCGTGGCCAGGCCATGAGCGACCCGCTGACCGGCGCACACAACCTGCGCAGCCTGCGCGAGCGCGCCCAGCGCGAGCCGTTCGCCACCGGCGACGGGCTGCTGCTCATCGACATCGACGACTTCAAGGCCGTCAACTCGCACTTCGGGCACACCGGCGCCGACCGGCTCCTGACCGAGATCGTCACCGAGCTGGAGTCGGTGGTCCGCCCGGGCGATCTCGTCGCCCGCGTCGGCGGCGACGAGTTCGCCGTCCTCGCCCGCGGGCGCACGGACGGCGAGCTGCGGCATCTCGTCGTGGCATGCGAGGCGGCTGTCGGACGCGCGCGCTCCGGCACCGGCATGCCCGGCTTCGACCTCAGCGCCAGTGTCGGCGCCGCCGCGTGGCCGGACGACGGCGAAGATCTGCTCACGCTGCTCGACGCCGCCGACCGCGAGATGTACGTGCGCAAGGCGACGCACCGGCGGGCGGCGCCCATCGCGGTCGTCGCAGAGCCGGACCCCGTCGTCGCCGGCCCGGGGCCGCGGCTCGTCGTCGAGCCGCCGGCCGCCTGCACCTCGCGCGGCTTCGGCCGACGGATCTCCGCGTGGCTGGCCGCCCGCCCGGAACGCGCGACCGCGGGCGCAGCCGCCTGGCTGGGCGCCGCCGTCGCCACCTGCCTGGTCCTCGTGCTGCCGGCCTCGGACATCGGCCGGCCCGAGCTCGTCGCCGCCATCTGCGCGGCGGGCCTCGGCGTCGCCGGGCTGCTGCTCGTGCTGTCCACCCGGCTCGGCCCGTGGATCTACACGGTGTCGGACGTCATCGCCGGGACGGGGATCGTCACGGTCGTCGCACTCACCGGCGGCACGACGAGCCCGGTCCTGCCCTTCGTCTTCTTGCTCCTCTCACTATCGGCGTGGTTCTCACCCCGCCGGGACGTCCTCGTCCAGCTCGGCGCCGCGATCGCGATCTGTGCCACGCCCTTCCTCTACGCGTCGCCGGACGAGCGCGTGGACTACCTCGTGCGCTTCGTCGTCCTCGTGTCGACCGCCGCCGTGCTCGCGGTCGTGATCTCCCACAATCGCCGCCAGCTCACCGAGGCCGAACGCGTCGCGCGGGAGCAGGCCCGGCAGGATCCGCTCACCCAGCTGCCGAACCGCCGCGCGTTCCACGACCGGCTCACCGAGGCGCTCGCCCCCTCGGGATCGCGGCCCGATCCGCTCGTCTGCGCGGCGATCGTGGACCTCGACAACTTCAAGCGCGTCAACGACCTGCACGGACACGCGGCAGGCGACCTGGTGCTGCGCGCGGTCGCCGAGGCGCTGGCGGAGGTCGTCCGGCGGGGCGACATGGTGGCCCGGATCGGCGGAGACGAGTTCGCGATCGTCGCGCCGGATGCCGATCTCGCGACCGGGCGAGCCCTGTGCGAGCGGTGCGTCGAGGCCGTCGAGGAAGCCGTGGAGCGCACCGGGCACGGCGACTGCGGGGTCTCGGCGAGCGTCGGGTTCGCGCTGTTCCGGCGGCACGCCGCCGGTGCGGACGAGCTGCTGGAGGCCGCCGACGCCGCGCTCCTGCGCGCGAAGTCCGAGGGCAAGCGCCGCGTGGCGAGCGCCGAGCGCGCCGCCGTCGTCTAGGCGCGCACGTCGCTGAGCCGCCCCGGGCGCCCGATCAGGTAGCCCTGTGCGCGATCGCAGCAGAGACCGCGCAGGATCTCGAGGTGGCCCTGGTGCTCGACGCCCTCGGCCGTCACCGGGCGTCCCATGCCGTGCGCCATGCCGATGACGGCCTCCACGATCGCGGCGTCGCCCGAGTCGGCGCCGAGGCCCGCGACGAACATGCGGTCGATCTTCAGCGCGTGGACCGGATGCTCCTTCAGCGTCGCCAGCGAGGAGTAGCCGGTGCCGAAGTCGTCGAGGACGAGCTCCACCCCGAGCTGCTCCAGGGCCGCGAGGGTCGCCGTGGTCGTCGCGTCCGCACGCAGCAGTGCGGTCTCGGTGATCTCCAGCGCGAGGCGGTCACGCGCCACGTCGGTCGCCCGCAGGATCGACGCCACCACGTCGGGCAGCCCGGGGTCCATGAGCTGCCGTGCGGAGACGTTGACGTTCAGGCGCAGGTTCGGGCGGGACGCGATCTGGCGGCACGCCTGACGCAGCACCCACTCGCCGATGCCGCCGATCACGCCGATCTCCTCGGCCACGGGCACGAACTCACCCGGCGAGACGGGACCGAGGCGACGGCTGTCCCAGCGCAGGAGCGCCTCGACGCCCTCGGTTTCGCCGGTGCGCAGATCGACGATCGGCTGGAAGAGGACGTCCAGCTCGTGCTGGTCCAGCGCCGACCGCAGCTCGCGCTCGAGGACGAGCCGCCGGGTGCTCGGCGCGTTGCCGGCCCGCACGTAGGACCGGTACCCGCGGCCGCCCGCGCGCTTGACCTCATACATCGCGATGTCGGCGCGGCGCAGCGCCTCGGCCACGGTGACGGCCGCCGGATCGATCGTGACGCTGCCGATGCTCGCCGACACCGTCACGGTCTCGCCGCTGGACAGGACGACCGGGTGCTCGATCTCGCGCAGCAGGCGACGCGCGGTCTGCTCGGTGCGCTCGCAGTCGAGTGACCGCTGCGGCACCACGACGAACTCGTCTCCGCCGAAGCGCGCGACGACATCACCCGCGCGCATCGCGCCGCCCAGCCGCTCGGCGACGTGCGTGAGCACCTCGTCGCCCGCCTCGTGGCCCAGGCCGTCGTTGACGAGCTTCAGGCGGTCGAGATCGACGAACAGGACGGTGACGCCGCGGCTCGCCCGGCGCGCGGCGTCGAGGACGATGCCCATCTCCTGGGTCAGCCCGTTGCGGTTGCAGAGCCCGGTGAGCGGATCGTGCGTCGCCTCGTGCGCGAGCCGCTCCTGCGCCCGCCGCCGCTCGAGGGCGATGCCCGCGAGGCGCGCCCCGTCGCGGGCGGCGCCGCGGACGTACTCGCGGACCTCTCCGGGGCCGCCGCCGAACACCGCGACGGTTCCGAGCACCGCGCCGCCCCGGTCGAGCACGGGAGCCGACCAGCAGTCGTGCGTGCCGCGTCCGGCGACCACGCCCTCGGCGGTGACTCCGTACCCCAGCGGAAGCTCCTCACCGGCGACGACCCGGAACACCCCGCCCTCGCACACCAGGACCGAGCCGCGCACCGTGGGGTCGACGCCCGTCAGGCCTTCGACGACCGCCGCGAGGACCTCGGCCATCGGACCGTCTGCGGCGATCAGCTCGTGCGCGCGATTGCGCGCGGCCACGACGCTGCGCGCCCGGTCGAGCGAGTTCTCTTGAACCTGCAGCCGCAGCTCGGCGGAGACCGCCTGCGCGACGTCGTCGAGCAGCAGCAGGTCGTCAGAGCTCCACGTGCGGGCAACGGGGTCGATCGCGCAGACCGCGCCGAGGACCTGGCCGTAGACCCGCAGCGGCGCCCCGGCGTACGCCGCGATCCCCAGCTCGGACACGGCCGGGTTGGACGCGAGGACCGGATGCGAGGCGACGTCGTCGACGATCAGCGGCGCGTCGCCGCTGACGACGTACTGGCAGAAGGAGTGCGTCAGCGCCGTGCCCTCGATCCCGCATCCGACGCGGCTGACGAAGTGCTGGCGCTCGTCGTCGACGAGCACGGCGAGGCAGACCGCGGTCCGGAGGGTCCGCGAGGCGAGCTGGGTCCAGCGGTCCAGCACGCCTGCGGTGCCGGTTCCCTCCTCCCGGAGCACCCGCAGCAGGGCGAGTCGCTCTCCGTCGCCGAGCGCGGATCGCACGACGTCGGGGTCGAAGCGATCGGGCTGGCGGGCAACGACGGGCGGCTGCGGCATGCCATCTGTCATCGACTGATACACGCTGCTCCAATATCACCTGCTCGGGTGATTCCCACTTCCGGGGAGGTCGATCGCCGACGTGCCAGCTCCCGCCCCGCGGCCCTCCCAGCCGGCCCCCAGGTGGCACTCAGGGTGCGACCGTACGGTGCAGCCCATGAGCTCCGACACCCCAGACCCGCGGTTCGCGCTCCTGCGCCGGCGCGAAGCCCTCGCCGCCCTCGGCGCGGCGGGCCTCGGCGCGGCGTTCGGGGCCCGTGGCCTGCTCCGCCCCGACGCCGCGACGAGTGCCGACTGCGTGCTCCAGCGCGAGGTCACCGAGGGCCCGTACTACCTCGACCTCGACCTCCTGCGGCGCGACATCCGCGAGGGCCGGCCCGGCATCCCGCTGGCGCTCCTGTTCACCGTGGTCGACGCCTCCAGCTGCGCCATCATCCGCGGCGCAACCGTCGAGATCTGGCACGCGGACGCCGGCGGGATCTACTCCGGGGTCTCCGGAGACAGCGGGAAGTACCTCCGCGGGGGCCAGAAGACCGACGGCCGCGGCCGGGCCCGCTTCACGACGATCTACCCCGGCTGGTACCAAGGCCGGACCCCGCACATCCACATGAAGGTCTTCGTCGGCGGGGACGAGGTCCACACCGGACAGGTGTTCTTCCGTGAGACCGTGACGCGCAGCGTCTACCGCCGCGGGGTCTACGCCGCCCGCGGGCAGGCCGACACGAGCAACGCGGCCGACAGCATCTACCGCGAGGCCGGGTCCCGCGCGCTGCTCGCGCTGCGGCGGCGCAACGCCAAGAGCCTGTCGTCGGGGCTCACCGGCTCGCTGACCATCGGCATCAACCCGTCCTGAGTTCGGACGGCTCATCTAGGGTTCGGGTGGATGCCGACACAGCCCGCCCCGCACCCTCCGTTCACGGCTGAGCACGCGCAGTTCCGCGCCCAGGCCCGCGAGTTCATCGCCTCGGAGCTGACGCCGCATGCGGACGAGTGGGAGGCCGCGGAGTACTTCCCCGACGAGCTCTTTCCGAAGGTCGGCGACGCCGGCTACTTCGGGCTGAAGTTCGAGGAGCGCTGGGGTGGCTCGGCCGAGACCTTCCAGGCGGGAACCCTCCGCGCCGCGATCTGGGCGCTCGAGCTCGCACGCTGCGGCTCAGGCGGCGTCGCGGCCGGCATCGGCGCGCACAGCGAGATCGCCGCCCCGCCGATCTGGAAGTTCGGAACCGACGAACAGCGCGAGCGCTGGCTCGTCCCCGCCATCAAGGGTGAGAACCGCTGCGCGCTGGGCATCACCGAGCCGGGCGCGGGTTCGGACGTCGCGGGCATGCGCACCCGCGCGGAGAAGGTCGACGGCGGCTACGTCGTCAACGGCGAGAAGACGTTCATCACCAACGGCGTGCGCTTCGACCTCATGGTGACCGCGCTGCGGACCGGCCCCGGCGACCGCCACGCGGGTATCTCGTTCCTCGTCATCGAGAAGACCGACGGCGTCACGACCTCGGCGCTGCACAAGCTCGGCTGGCAGGCGTCCGACACCGGGACCGTCGCACTCAGCGACGTCTTCGTCCCGGCCGAGAACCTGCTCGGCGCCGAGGACCAGGGCTTCGCGCTGATCATGGCCAACTTCCAGTGGGAGCGGCTGCAGATGTCGCTCGGCGCCGTGGGCGGGATGGAGCACCTGATCGAGATCACGGCGGAGTACGCGGCGCAGCGCAACGCGTTCGGCAAGCCGCTGCTCGGCCACCAGTCGATCCGCCACAAGCTCGCCGAGCTCGACACCACCCTGAACACCGCCCGCGCCCTGACCTTCAACGCGCTCGGCAACTTCGCCGCCGGCCACGATGTCCTGCAGCAGGTGACGATGAGCAAGCTCGTGACCCAGCGCGCCGCCGTCGACGTCGCCGACGCCTGCCTCCAGATCCACGGAGGCCTCGGCACCCTCGAGGAATCCGGCCTCCCCAGAGCCCTCCGCGACGCCCGCCTCGGCCCCATCGGCGGAGGCACGGACGAGATCATGAGAGAGCTGGTCGGACGAACCCTCTAACCCTAGGTCCACACCGGGGACCCAACGCCCACGCCCCTCCCGCGAGAGTCGGAAGCGGAGAGGAGGGGGCCCGACCCTCCCAAACCACAGCGCACCGAACAAAAGCACAGAGAGCAGACCGGCCGGCGACCTCCGTGGGAGAGGCGGCCGCCGGCCGGTGTCCTCCCTCCCCAGGCGAGGAGATCTGGCATCCGTGCGACCGTCTGATCAGCGCCCGTCCCAGGCAAGACCAGAATCCGGTGCGAAGCGTAGCCGCTCCGGGACACGGCGTCCAGCCTGCACGGTTCGGGTTGCCGAACTACGATCCGTGCGCTTCCGAGCTTCGACCCGAATCTCGACCAAGTCCCCCAAGGAGACGCACATGGGAGTTCTCGACGACAAGGTGGCGATCGTCACCGGTTCCGCCCGCGGCATCGGCCGCGCGACCGCTGAGCTGCTGAGCTCGCAGGGCGCGAAGGTCCTGATCAACGACCTCGACGCCGACGTCGCGCAGCAGACCGCCTCTGAGATCGCGGGCGAGACCGTCGTCTACGGCGGCGACCTGACCAAGACCGGCGCCGCCGACGAGCTCGTGAAGACCGCCGTCGACGCGTGGGGCAAGGTCGACATCCTCGTCAACAACGCCGGCTACACGCTCGACGCGCCGGTGCACAAGCTCGACGACGAGAAGTTCCGCAAGATGCTGGAGATCCACAACGTGGTGCCGTTCCAGACGATCCGCGCGGTGGCGCCGTACTTCCGCGAGCCGGCCAAGGCCGAGAAGGAGCGCGGTGAGGAGGTCTTCCGCAAGATCGTCAACGTCTCGTCGACCTCGGGGCTCTTCGGCAACGCGGGCCAGGCGAACTACGCGTCGGGCAAGGCGGGCGTCGTCGGCCTGACCAAGACGGTCGCCAAGGAGTGGGGCCAGTTCAAGGTCAACGTCAACGCCGTGGCCTTCGGCTTCATCGAGACGCGCCTGACCGCCGCCAAGGTCGAGGGCAACACGGCGACCATCGACGGCGAGGAGATCCAGCTCGGTATCCCGGAGCAGCTCCGCGCGATGTCGGCGATGCTCATCCCGATGGGTCGCGGCGGCACCCCGGAGGAGGCGGCCGGCGGCATCTTCCTGCTGTGCTCGCCCTGGGCGAACTACATCACGGGTCAGACCCTGAACATCACGGGTGGTCTTTTCTCGGGGATGGTGTCCTAGTGACGTCGCCCGAAGGTCCGAACTTGAGAGGACCGGAGGGCGAAACTCGATACTCCATCGCAGTGGTCGGCGAGGGGGACCTCGCCGACCTCCTGCCCCTCATGCGGGGGTACTGCACGTTCTACGAGACCGCGCCGACCGACGAGGCGCTGCACGGCCTCATGCGCGCGTGTCTCGCGGACCCGGCGACGACCGGGGAGCAGCTGATCGCGCGCGACGCCGACGGTGAGCCCGCCGGATTCGCGACGATCTACTGGATGTGGTCGAGCACCCAGGCCATACCCATCGCGCTGATGAACGACCTGTTCGTCGCACCGCACGCGCGGTCCGGAGGGATCGGCCGCGCCCTCATCGACGCGTGCGCCGCCCGGGCGCAGGCGCGCG
This sequence comes from Solirubrobacteraceae bacterium, assembly GCA_016462625.1. The sequence continues at coordinate 21,735 of JAEMSV010000013.1, forward strand.
GCGTCACCGTCCTGGAATGGCAGACCGCGCCGGACAACCACCGCGCCCAGCGCGTCTACGACGCCACGCCGGCAGAGCAGTCGACGTGGCTGACCTACGACTGGGCGCTGCCCAGCTCGACGACGTTGCCCGACCAGTAGTCGGCCGCCGTCGAGGCGAGGAAGGCGAGCGTCGTGGCGATCTCCTCGTCGGTCGTCGCGACGCCGGGCAGAATCGTCGTGATGCGGATCCCGTAGCGCGACCACTCGATGGAGAGGGTGCGCGCGAGGTTCTCGAGCGCCCCGCGGAGCGTCCGCGGATGGCCCGGGATGCCCGGCCGCGGAGCGACCAGCAACAGCGCGCCGGCCCGACCTGGTCCGATCCAGTGCTCGTTCGCCGCCGCGCGGATCGACTCCCAGGCGTCGTCGAGGGTCTCCTCGACCTCGAGGCCTTCGATCGGCCGGCCGTCGACGACCAGCACGTCCCGCGGCTCGCCGATCTCTGCGCCGAGGGACGCGAGCGGCGCAGCCCAGGGCTCGGGGGCCGAGACGGCCCGCCCGGTCAGCAGGGTCGGACGCAGGACGGAGGCGAGCAGCGCGGTCACGCCGCGCACCGTAGACGACGGCGAGGAAGAATCACCCCGTTCCTGCGTAACTATGTGGACTGTTCCCGTGTTGTCATCCCCGATGCCCCGCCTCCGCCTGCTGACCGCCGCCGCGCTGACCGCAGCCGTCGCGCTCCCCGCCGCCGACGCGCACGCGCGCGCCATCCTCATCGCCTCGGGCGACAAGGCCGCGACCGTCACCGACACCGCGACGAACAAGGTCCTCGGCCGGATCGCCGTCGGCGGCAAGACCGTCGACGCGGAGATCGCGCCCGACGGCAGCCGCGGCTACGTCGCGACGGGTTCACGCGTCGTGGTCGTCGACGTCCCGAACCGCACGGCGACCGCCACGTACACCGCAGGCGGCGCGATTCGCAGCCTCGCGCTGACGCCCGACGGCACGCGGCTGCTCGTCGCGCGGCGCGGCGCGATCGAGGTCGTCGAGCCGACCGCCCTGGTGCGTGTCGCGAGCATCTCCCTCGGCGGCGCCACGCCGTCCGCGGTCGCCATCGCGCCCGGTGGCCAGCGTGCCGCGGTCGCGCTGAAGGACAAGCTCGGCATCGTCGACCTCGTCGGCAACCGCCTGAGCAAGCGCGCGAAGAGCGGCACGCTCAATGACGTCGCCTTCTCCCCCGCGGGCGCGCTGTGGGCGACGTCGCCGAAGGGCGAGCTGCGCAGCTACGACCGCGTCACCGGCGCGCTGAAGGCGCGCATCAAGCTGAAGAAGGGCGTCGGCGCAGGCCTCGCGATCTCCCCGAGCGGCACCCGCGCGCTCGTCGGCGCGCTGAAGGACAGCCAGGCGACCGCCGTCGTCGACCTGCCCGGGCGCAGGCTCATCACGCGCACGAAGACCGGCAAGGGCCCGGGCTACCCCGTGTTCTCCCCGGACACGCTGCGCGCCTACGTCGCCGACAGCCGCGGCGGGTCCGTCTCGGTGCTGGCGACCCGCTCCTGGAAGCGCCTGGGCATGCAGACGCTGCCCCGCAGCGCGCGGCCCGTCGCGCTCGTCGTACAGCCCGGCCTCGCGCTCAAGCGCGGCGGCGAGGGTCCCGACACGCTGATCGGCTCGCGCCTGAATGATCGGCTCGAGGGGCTCGGCGGCGACGACATCCTGCGCGGCTTCCGCGGCAACGACCAGCTCGACGGCGGCACGGGCAACGACACCCTCGAGGGCGGCGGTGGCAACGACGCAGCCGTCGGCGGAGAAGGCGACGACCGGATCTCCACCCACGCCGGCAACGACACGATCTCCGGCGGTCCGGGCAACGAGGCCGCGTTCGCCGGCACGGGTGACGACGAGGTCAACGGCGACGACGGCAACGACTACCTCGACGGCGGAGACGGCGACGACGAGATCTTCGGCGGGCTGGGTGACGACAAGATCAACGAGAGTGGCCTCGGCAACGACCCGATGCTCGACGGCGGCCCCGGCAACGACTACATCAACGGCAATCGCGGCACGGACAACATCGTCGGCGGAGAGGGCAACGACACGCTGCTCGGCGGCCCGGGCGGCGAGATCATCGACGCCGGCCCCGGCACGGACACCGTCGACGGCGGCACCGCGGGCGACAACATCTACGGCCGCGACGGCGATGACGCGCTGCGCGGCGACGCCGGCAAGGACACGATGTACGGCGCCGACGGCAACGACACGATGGACGGCGGCTCGGGCGATGACCTGGTCTCCGGCGGCAACGGCGGCGACGAGCTGACCGGCGGCCCCGGCGAGGACACGGTCAACGGCGGCAACGGCGTCGACTCGATCCGCGTCGCGGACGGCGACCAGGACACCGTCGACTGCGGCACCGGCAAGGACACCGTGTACGTCGAAGCCGACGCGCCCACCCGCGACGTGCTCAAGCGCTGCGAGACGATCGTGCAGATCCCCGCTGAGCCCTCCACCGACGCGCCGCCCGCTTCCAACAACATCATCGGCACGGCGATCGCCGACGTGCTCAACGGCACGGCCGGCCCAGACACCCTGCTCGGCGGCGACGGCGACGACCAGCTCTTCGGCAACGAGGGCGACGACTACGTCGACGGCGAGAACGGCAACGACACCGTCCGCGGCGGCCCGGGCAACGACAAGGTCTACGGCCGCTTCGGCGACGACGTCGTGCTCGGCAACGAGGGCGACGACCACATCAACGGCGACCGTGGCGCAGACACGCTGAACGGCGGCCCGGGCAACGACACGATCTTCGGCGGCTTCGACGACGACGTCATCGCCGGCGAGGACGGCGACGACCGCATCCAGGTCGTCGGCCTGGGCGTCGACCGCGTCGACTGCGGCGAGGGCAACGACACCGTGTTCGCCGGCCCCGAGGACATCGTCGCGCCGAACTGCGAGAGCGTCCGGATCTAGCGCCCTAGGCGAGCACGGGGAGGACGCGGACGCCCGCAGGCTGCCGTTCGGCGCCGTCCAGCCGCCGCATGGCGTCCCCGAGGGATTCCCTGTCCGGGTAGCCGATCGCGACGGTGTCGAGGCCCGGCAGCTCCGGAGCCGCCGCCGGGCCGCCCTTCGACCGCCACGTGTTCATCCCCACGTGGTGGTGGTAGCCACCCGCGCTGACGAACGCCGCCTCGCTGCCGAAATGCTGCATGAGGTCGAACCCCATGGTGGTGACCCAGAACCCGAGCGCGATCGGCAGGTCGGCGACCTGTAAGTGCACGTGGCCGACGTCGACGCCGTCGGTGTCGCTGCCGTCCGCGGCGTCGAGGATCGAGTTGAGATCGAGCGGCCGGGTCACCATCCCGACCCGCTCACCGGGCCCACCGGGCGGCCAGGTCTCGCGCGGGCGGTCGTGGTAGAGCTCGACGCCGTTGCCGTCCGGGTCGTCGAGGTACAGGGCTTCGGAGACCCCGTGATCGGACGCGCCGCTCAGCGGATAGCGCTCGCGCAGCAGCCGGGCGAACACCTCGCCGAGGCCGCCCAGCGTGGGCCAGCGCAGCGCCGTGTGGAAGAGGCCCGTGGCCTCCTGCGGCGCCGGCCCGGCGATCACGCTCGGGCGCAGCACGATCAGCGGATGGTCGCCGCCGGGCGCGGCGAGGGTCGCGCCGTCGTGATCCTCGCGCAGGGCCTCGAAGCCGAGGAGCTCACCGTAGAAGCCGACCGAGCGCGAGACATCCGAGACGCGCAGGACAACATGGTCGATGTGCACCCGCGGGTCGATCGTCTCCATCCAGGTGCACCGTACCCGCCGCGCCGCGCCGGGACTGCCGGTTCCCGGGAACTCAGGAGATCGCGTGCTCCGCGCGCAGCCGTGCGGCCACGCCGGCCCGGCCGTGCTCGCGCAGATCGCCGTACAGCTTCTTGATCTCCTCGAAGATCACCTCGGAGGCCGCCTGCGCCTGCTCGCGCGTCGGATCGAGCACGCGCGGGAACTGCAGCGGCTCGCCGTAGAGGACCGTGACCTGCGGGAACTGCCCGCGCTTCCAGTTGCGCACCTTCGCCGAGCCGTAGATCGCCGTGGGGACCACGGGTGCGCCGGACTCGAGCGCGAGCTTGCCGATGCCCGGCTTGGGCTTCTCCGCCAGGTCGCCCGTCCGCGACCGGCCGCCCTCGCAGTACATGCACAGCGTGGCGCCGCGCTCGAGGACCGTGTGGGCGGTCACGAAGACGTCGTTGTCGCGTTCCCCGCGCCGGACCGGGAACACCCCGCCGTGGGTGTAGACGAACTGCATCGGCCGTGCGAACAGCTGCGACTTGGCCATGAACTGGACCTTCCGCCGCAGGGCGATGCCCGTGAAGAAGTGGTCCATGAACGAGAAGTGGTTCGGCGCGATGATCACCGGGCCGCTCTGCGGGACCAGGTCCGAGCGGAACGACCGCAGGCGGAAGAAGCCGTAGCCGTAGAGCGTGACGAGCATCCGCACGATCTCGTACATCGCGTCGGGCTTCTTCGTGCGGGTGCGCTTGTGGAAACGGGCGAAGTAGGACTCGGGCCGCGGGTCCTTGTAGACCTGCTCCTTCATCTTCACCAGCTTCTCCGCCGACTGCCGCTTCTCGTCCTGCTCCTGCTCGTCAGACATCGCGCGGATCATGCCAGGCCGCGAGCGCGCTGGACCGCCTGGCTCCAGCCGGCCAGAAGCTCGGTGCGTTCGTCGTCGCCCATCCGCGGTTCGTACCGCGCCCGCTCCCGCCACATCTGCTCGGTCTCGCGCTGGGTCCACAGCCCCACGCCGACCCCCGCGAGCCGCGCGGCGCCGAGCGCGGTCGTCTCGGCGATCTGCGGCAGCACGACGGGCACGCCGAGGACGTCGGCCTGGAACTGCATGAGCCAGCCGTTGACGGTCGCGCCGCCGTCGGCGCGCAGCTCGGTCAGCGGCCGGGACCCCGCCCGTTCCATCGCGTGGACGGCATCGACGGCCTGGTAGGCGATCGCCTCGAGCGTCGCGCGCGCGAGGTGCGCACGCGTGGACCCGCGTGTCAGGCCGACGATGGTCCCGCGCGCGTAGGGGTCCCAGTACGGCGACCCGAGGCCGGTCAGCGCGGGGACGAAGTAGACGCCGTCGTTGCCGGCGAGCGACGCGGCGAGCGGCTCGGTCTCAGCCGCGACCTCGATGATCCCCAGGCCGTCGCGCAGCCACTGCACGCCCGCTCCGGTGACGAAGATCGAGGCCTCCAGCGCATAGATCGTGCGTTGCCCGATGCGCCAGGCGACGGTCGACAGCAGCCCGTCGGCGGCCGGCGGCGGATCGTCCCCGGTGTTCAGCAGGACGAAGGAGCCGGTCCCGTAGGTGTTCTTGCCGAGGCCCGGATCGAGACAGGCCTGTCCGTACAGCGCGGCCTGCTGGTCGCCGGCCACGCCCGCGACCGGCACGCCGCCGAACCCGGGCAGCGCGTCCTCGCGCACGCGGCCCAGCTCGCCGATCGACGGGCGGACCTCGGGCAGCGCGGTACGCGGGATGTCGCCCAGCAGCCCGAGCAGCTCGTCGCACCAGTCCCCGGAGGCGAGGTCGAAGAGCAGCGTGCGCGACGCGTTGCTCGCATCCGTCACGTGCTCGCCGCAGAGCTTGTAGATCAGCCAGCTGTCGACGGTCCCGAACTTCGCCCGGCCGGACGCCGCCCGCTCGCGCAGCCCCGGGACGTGCTCGAGCAGCCACTCGATCTTCGTCCCTGAGAAGTACGGGTCGAGGACCAGGCCGGTGCGCGCGCGGACGAGGTCCTCGTGGCCGGCCTCGCGCAGCTCGTCGCAGCGCGCGGCGGTCCGCCGGTCCTGCCAGACGAGCGCGCGGTACAGCGGCTCACCCGTGTCCGCGTCCCACACGCAGACGGTCTCGCGCTGGTTCGTGATCCCGACGCCGCGCAGGCCGCCCTCGGGGACGCCTGCGTCGTCGAGGGCCTCGAGCGCGACATCGCGTGTCGTCTCCCAGATTTCGCGCGCGTCGTGCTCCACCCAGCCGGGCTGGGGAAAGTGCTGGCGGAACTCGCGGTAGGCGCGCCCGGCCAGCTCGCCGTCGTCGTCGAAGACGAGACACGTGCTGCCCGTCGTGCCCTGGTCGATGGCCAGGATCATCGCGGGCGGCAGCCTACGCGCCGAATCGGCGGGCGGGCGGCAGTACGCCGGTCCCTAGTCGCTGAAGTTCGGTGGGAGGCCGGAGCCGGCCCCGTGGCGAGTCTGTCCCGTACTCGCCACGAAGTCCCCTCGGCCCCGGCCTACCTCACCGAACGGGTGGTGTCACACGCGGGAGACTGCGCGCCGGCCAGAAGGCCTCCACCCTCGCCACCGCGCCGCTGGGTCAGGGCGACACGATGAGCACGTTCCAGTCCCAAGCACCGGGTGGGATCGTCGCAGGAGGAGACGGTATGTCCCCGGTGCTTGGCCTCGCTGGATCGCATGCCAAGAAGGTACGTGCGGGCCGTTCGACGACCCATAGACAGTCGGTCGGAGATTGCCGAGCACGACCCGTACAGGCGGTCGGTCGAGGCCCTCCAGGCCCTGACTTTCCGGGGGTTTTGCGGTTGGGCAGCTCGTGCACGAGGCCGAGCGACTTCGCACGCACCGTGGTTTTCCGACACTCAGGGCGGTGCCGCTGGTGCGAGGCCTAAGCTGCCGACGCAACCCCAGGGGATACGTCTGAGGAGGAGCGAGTGCCGGAGATCGAAGCCCACATCACAGGCACGGTGTGGAAGATCGAAGTGCAGGTCGGAGACGACATCAGCGAGGGCGACACCGTCGTCATCCTGGAGTCGATGAAGATGGAGATGCCCGTCGAGGCCGAGGACGAGGGCAAGGTCAAGGAGATCCTCTGCGAAGAAGGGCAGAGCGTGAAGGAAGGCGACACGCTCGTCGTCCTCGAGTAGGGCCTGACGACGGCTGGCCGCGGCGGTGGTCTACCCTCCGCCCCGTCATGCCCGGCCAGCTCCGCATCGACCAGCCGGCCGAAGGGGTCGTCCGGCTGATGCTCTCCAACCCCGAGAAGGCCAACGCGCTGGACCACGCGATCCTCGACGCGATCACCTCGGCCGTGAAGGAGCACGACGACGCCCGCTGCCTGCTCCTCACCGGTGAGGGCACCGTCTTCTCCGCGGGCTACGACCTCACGAACCTCCCCGAGGACGGCTTTGCCGCGGCGGCCGAGGAGCTCGTCGCCCACCCGTTCGCGGACGCGCTGGACGCGCTGGAAGGCACCGACGTGCCGGTGGTCGCCGCGCTGCCGGGCCACGCGATCGGCGGCGGCCTCGAGCTCGCCCTCGTCTGCGACTTCCGTGTCGCGGCCGACTCCGCGAAGCTCGGCATGCCGCCTGCGAAGCTCGGCCTCGTCTACTCGCACACGGGCCTGCGGCGCTTCATGGACGCCATCGGCGTGTCGCGGACCCGCGAGCTGTTCATGCTCGGCCGCAACATCGACGCGGCGACCGCGTTGGACTGGGGCCTGGTCAACCGGGTCACCCCCTCGCAGGACGTCGACACGACGGCGCTCGCGCTCGCCCAGCGCCTGGCCGGCAACGCCCCGCTGTCGCTGCGCGGCAACAAGCGCGTGATCCGCGAGCTGCTGAAGGCCGAGCGCGAGCTCGACCCGGCCGTGGAGCAGGACCTCATCGACCTGCGCCACAGCTGCTTCGACAGCGAGGACTTCGCCGAGGGCGTGCGGGCGTTCGCGGAGAAGCGCCCGCCGCAGTGGCAGGGCAAGTAGCGCGGAGCGGGCGTCCACCCTCCACTAGCGTCCCGTCCACCATGCCGACGCTCGCGAACACCGACCTGAACGTCTCGACACTCGGCCTCGGGACCAACGTCTTCGGCTGGACCGCGGACGCTCGCGAGTCCGCCCAGGTCCTCGACACGTACGCCGACGCCGGCGGGAACTTCCTCGACACCGCCGACCTCTACGCGCAGACGCGCTCGGAGACGATCATCGGCGACTGGCTCGCCGGTCGCAGCGACCGCGACCGGTTCGTCATCGCGACGAAGGTCGGCATGGCGGCCGGCCTCGAGGGGCTGTCGGCGAAGACGATCAAGACGGCGATCGAGGGGTCGCTCAAGCGGCTGCGAATCGACCACGTCGACCTCTACTGGGCCCATGTCGACGACACCAAGACGCCGCTGACCGAGACGCTCGGCGCCTTCCACGACCTCGTCGTCGAGGGCAAGGTCCGGTACCTCGGCGCGTCGAACATCACCGGCCTGCGCCTGGCCGAGGCCCTCGAGGACGCCGACCGCCACAGCTTCACCCGGTACGTCGCGGTGCAGCCCGAGTACAACCTGCTGGAGCGGGAGTTCGAGCGCCGCGACTGCGACATCGTCGCGCGCGAGCGGCTCGCGACCGTGCCCTACTACGGCCTTGCGTCCGGGTTCCTCACCGGGAAGTACCGGCCGGGGGCCGAGCCCGGCGAGAGCAAGCGCGGCGCGCGCGGGGCGCGGTATCTCGAGGACCCCCGCGGGCCGAAGCTCCTGGAGGTGCTCGACGAGATCGCCTCCGCACACGAGACGACGGTCGCCGCCGTCTCACTGGCGTGGCTGGCGGCGCAGCCGACGGTGGTCTCACCGCTGGCCAGCGCGCGCTCCGTCGAGCAGCTGGCGGAGCTCCTGCCGGTGCAGGAGCTCCGTCTGGGCGACGCCGAACTGGCGCGCCTCAGCTCGATCTCGTAGCGGCGAGCTACGGGGTCTGGTTGATCTGCGTCTTCGCGTCCTCGAGGGCCTTCTTGGCCTCGTCGGGGACGTTCGCGTTGTCCTTGACCTCGTCGATCGCGTCAGTGGCCGCGTCCTCCGCGGCGTCCTGGACGGTCTTCGCGCCCTCCTGGAGCTCCTTGGCGGCGTCCTCGGCCGACTTCTGGCCGCTCTGCACCTGCTCGGCGGTCGTCTTGGCCTGCTCCTGCAGCTGCGTGGCCTGCTGCTGGACCTTCTCGCCCTGCTCCTGGAGCTTGTCGGAGGTGTCATCTCCACAGGCGCCGAAGGCAAGAGCGGACGCGGCGGCGGCGGCGATGACGAACGGGCGGATCATGTTGCGGGGCATGGCAGGTCTCCCTGAATGGTTGCGTTGGGGTCACGCGGTGCGGCGCGAGCCTACGTGAGGCGGGCCTTTGCGTGCCGGTCGGTCGGGTGCTCAACCGCTTGCCCACCCCGGACTTACGCCGCCGTCGGAAAATTCTTGGCTCGTGGGTCCTGATACCGGAGCGTTGCTGCCACGCGGGTCCCAACCGACCGAGACTTCTGGCGACGGCGCGAGTTGGTCGCGCGCTGGTCCCGACCCATCGCGGGACTAGGCTTTCCGCGCAGTGCCACCAGCTTCGCCACGCCGCTCCCCGCCGCGGCGCATGACCCAGGCCGAGCGCCGGGAGGCCACGCGCACCGCGCTGCTCGAGGCGACGATCGAGTGCCTCGTCGACTACGGGTACACCAACACGACGACCGGTCGTGTCGCCGAACTGGCGGGAGTCTCGCGCGGCGCGCAGCTGACGTACTTCGCGAACAAGAGCGACCTCGTCGCTGCAGCGATCGCCCATCTCGCGCAGAAGCGGATCGCGTGGGTCGGGTCGCTGGTCGACAAGCTCCCGGAGGGCGAGGACCGGCTGCCGACCCTGCTCGACCTGCTCTGGGACGCGCATCAGGGCGACCTGTTCGTCGCATCGGTGGAGCTGTGGGTGGGCGCACGAGCCGATCCGCAGCTGAGCTCCAGTCTCGTCGAGGTCGAGCGAGATGTCCTGCAGCGGTCGTTGGCGGTGGCCGCGGACGCCCTCCCAGAGCTCTCGAGCCGCGCCGGTTTCGTCGACGACGTCGAAGCCGTGCTCTCGCTCATTCGTGGTCTCGGGCTGCTGCAGGTCGCAAGCGGCGAGGATCGGCGGGGCGTGGCGCGGCGGTGGCCGGCGACCAGGGAGCGGATCCTCCGCATCCTGGCCGCCGACTGACAGCTCAGCGCGACTCCGCGCAGGGCATCGCCGTGCCGCTTCTCGTATAGCGCTGGAAGAACCGCCAGGAGATCTCCGCGCCGTTCGGGCCCTTCGGGTCGGTGAAGCTCTTCCACGCCCGTTCGCCGGAGCCGCCCGGCCAGAAGTGGTTCATGCCGTGGATGATCCAGCGCTCTCCGACCACGCAGCCATCGGCGTCACCGTAGGTCCGGACGGTCGACGGATAGCCCCCGGGGTTCGGCTCCTCGCGGGTCGCGGCGGGCGTGAGCGACAGCGGTCGCGTCTGGCTTGCGCCCATGGCCAGGTTGTTCGTGCGCAGCCCCTGCTCGAACGCCTTGGCCTGGCACGCCGGCACGATGCCCTGATCCGCGTCCCCGCCCATCACCAGGCGAGGCACCACGCGCGCGCGGCTCCCCATCTCCCTGCGGGCGAGCGTCGCGCTGGAGGCCGCCGGGATCGTCATCGGATTCCCCGCCAGGCAGGCAGCGTCGGCGTACGCCCCGCCCGCGTTGATCCCGACCGCCGCGTAGAGGTCCGGGTAGGCCGCCGCCATGATCGACGTCATGAACCCGCCCGCGGACATGCCGATCAGGTACACCCGCTCCGGGTCGATGTTCCGCTCGGCCATGACGTCGCGGGTCATGCCGGCGATCGCCGCGGCGTCGCCGGCCCCGCGATGCCAGCTCGTCGGCTCGAAGAACCTCCAGCAGTTCTGCAGCGGCCGCGGCCGCGCGGCCGCCGCACGATCGACATCGGGATAGAGCACGACGAAGCCCTCCCGCTCGGCGACCGGGTTGTAGAGACTCGCGCGCATCTGCTGCTCGGCGGTCGTCTGACAGCCGTGCACCATCACCAGGAGCGGCGCGGGACGGTCGGCGCGGTACGACGTCGGCGTATAGACCAGCGAGGGGAACGTCGTTCCGCGCGCGGTCTGGTGCTGGCGCGCCTCCGTCGTTCCCGGGTCCGACGCCTCGCCCTCGGGCGTGCATCCCCGGATGGCGCCCGGGGTCGCGATCTGCACGACGCACCCATCGTCGGTGGTGATCGTCACCGGCGAGCCCGCGGCACTCACCGAGAGCCGATCGCCCTTGCGCTCGAACCGGACGATCCGATCGGGTGCGGCCTTGAACCGGTACGCGTACTTCCACAGCGTCCCGTGCGTGGCGACGGTGTCGTTGACCCATTCCGCGGGGTCCTCCTCGACGGGCGCGAAGAGATCCCACCTGATCGCATCGCGGAGTTCGCGGCGGAAGTTCGCGAAGTCGTGCGAGCCCGAGTGGCGCTGATAGTGCAAGTCCACTCCCGCCCCTCGGAGCGACCGCGCATACTTGTCGGACGCGGGCTTGACGAGCAGCGTCTCGATCGTCCGATCGACGGGCGGCATGTTCTTGTTCGGCTCGCCGTCCTGGGTCTGCTGGCCGTTGCCGGTCGCCATGAAGACGCGTGTGTGCCCGAGGTTCTTCGCCAGCCGCGGCGGGTCATGCCCATTGGCGTAGAAGCCATTCTCCGCGCCGTAGACCTGCAGCGGATCGATGCGCTGGCCCGCACTGACCTGCGGGACCATGGACGCGAAGTTCACCATCGCCGGGTAGGTCTTCAGGCTGACGACGCCCGAGATGATCGCGATCGACCCGAAGAACCCCGGAAGTCGCCCGCCGAGATAGGCGGTGCCCAGCCCACCCATTGAGACGCCCGCGAGCGCGTGATACCGCCGCTCGGGCCGAATCGGGTAGCGCTTGAGGATCTCCGGGATGACCGTGTCGAGGTGGTAGCTCTCCCACGACGGCGCGCCGCGACGACCGTTGTTCCACCAGTCCGCATAGAAGCCCGTGGCGCCTTCGGGCATGACGACGATGCCCGGAAAGCCCGCCATCGTCGTCGTGATCCGACCACCACCCACGTTCGACCACGTCTTGTAGCTGCTGTTCGCACCCGCGAGCAGCACGAGCAGCGGGTACTCCTTCGCCGCGTCGTATCCGTCTGGCAGCAGCACCCTGGCGCGCGGCGGCCCCTCGTATCCGAGCCACGTGTCGGAGATCGCTCCGGCGGGCGCCGGAATCGTGATCTCCGTCAACGTGTTCGCGCCGGCGTCCGCCGGCTCGCCGGTGATCCCCAGCACTCCGAGCGCGGCCCCCGCGAGCGCAGCCGTCAGCGCGGCGCGCGTGGACGCACATCCGTGTCTCCCCATGGGGCGACAATAACATGCCAACCTGCATCTATCTACTGCCCTGTTCCTAAGAGGACACGTTCATTCCCCAGGCGCGACTCGACTTCCTCCGCCGGGAGCTGGGTGAAGCCCTCGTCGCGGTCGAGCTCGAAGACGAGCCCGCGGCAGACTGGATCCGACCTCGGCTGACCGCCGCCGGACCCGCGGTAGATGCGCGAGCCACCGAGGCCCAACGGCGAGCGCTCCGACCCGTCCTCGAAGCCCACGTCGGTACGCGCTACTGAGTTCCTGCGTGCGCGCGGGTTCGCGTCCGGCCTGCCTCGTAGCTTTCGCGCCATGCCGCCGCTCATTACCCGCGAGGAGGCGCTCGCCCTCGGAGCGCTCACCGATCCGAAGGACATCGAAGCGCTCGTGGAGCGGGCCTGGGCGGCGCGGGTCGAACATTTCGGCGACAGCACCGACATGTGCTCGCTCGTCAACGCGAAGTCCGGCGGGTGCGCCGAGGACTGCGGATTCTGCGCGCAGTCGCGGTTCGCGGAGGCCGAGACGCCGATGCACGCGATGATGGAGCCCGAGCAGATCCTCGAGCACGCGAAGGCCGCCGAGGCCGCGGGCGCGCACCGGTTCTGCATGGTCACCCAGGGCCAGGGCCTCTCCAAGCGCGACTTCGACAAGTACCTCGAGGGCGTCCGGCTCGTCGCCGAGAACACGAACCTCAAGCGCTGTGCCTCGATCGGCCACATGAGCGTCGCGCGCGCCACCCAGCTCAAGGACGCCGGCGTCCAGCGGGTGCACCACAACGTCGAGACCGCCGAGTCGTACTACCCGGAGGTCTCGTCGACCGTCCGCTACGAGGGGCGCGTCCGCACGATCCAGGCGGTCAAGGAGGCCGGGCTCGAGACGTGCGTCGGCGGCATCCTGAACCTAGGCGAGTCCGAGGAGCAGCGCGTCGAGATGGCCTTCGAGCTGGCCGCGGTCGATCCGACCTCCGTCCCGCTGAACCTGCTCATCCCGAAGGCCGGAACGAAGTTCGGCGACCGCGAGCAGATGGACCCATGGGACGCGGTGAAGTGGATCGCGATCTTCCGGCTCATCCTCCCGGCGGCGCTCTTCCGCCTCTGCGGCGGCCGCGTGGAGAACCTCGCGGAGCTGCAGCCGCTGGCCATCCGCGCCGGCGTCAACGGCGTGATGATGGGCAACTTCCTGACGACCCTCGGCAACACGCCCGAGGAAGACCGCGCCATGTTCGAGGCGGAGGGGCTGAACATCGCCCGCCAGCCCGACAACGGCTCGAACCCGCGGCCGGACAACCGCTCCGGCCACCTGGAGGGCAGGACCCCCGATCCCATCGGGGACTACCTCGACACGGCAACGCCCGCCGGCGAGGTCAGCCTGGAGATCAATCTCTGGGACCCCTCCACCCAGCTTCGCTACGCGAAGAAGCGCCGCGTCCCACCCCGACCTGACGGAGCACCGAACAAGGTGCCCGTTCAGGCGCAGGGCTGAGGCGCGGCGAGGCAACCAGGGGAGGAAGCCGGAACCGTGACCGAGATCCAGGAGCGCCTCGACGAGCTCAAGGAGCTCGGGCTGTACCGGCGCATGCGCATGGTGTCCGGGCCTCAGGGCCCGCGCGTCGTGCTCGACGGGAAGCCCGTTCTGCTGCTCTGCTCGAACAACTACCTCGGGCTGGCCGATCACCCGCGCGTGCGTGAGGCGGCTGCGGATGCCGCCATGCGCTGGGGCGTGGGCGCGGGCGCGTCGCGGCTCATCAGCGGCACGATGACGGTGCACCGCCGCCTGGAGGAGTCGCTCGCCGCCTTCAAGGGCACCGAGTCGGCGCTCCTCTTCGGCTCGGGATACCTCGCGAACCTCGGCGTCATCGGCGCCCTCGGCGGCCCCGGCACCGCGATCTTCAGCGACGAGCTGAACCACGCCTCGATCATCGACGGCTGCCGCATGGCCCGCGGCGAGACCTTCGTCTACGGCCACTCCGATCTCGATCACCTCGAGTGGGGCCTGCAGCAGGCGATGCGCGACGGCAAGGCCCGCGGCAAGCCGCCCTTGATCGTCACCGACACCGTGTTCTCGATGGACGGCGACGTCGCCCCGCTGGAGGGCATCGTCGAGCTGGCCGAGCACTACGGCGCGCGCATCGTCGTCGACGACGCCCACGGCACGGGCTGCATCGGCCCCGACGGACGCGGCGCGGTCGCGGAGGCCGGGCTCGAGGGCCATATCGACGTCATCATCGGCACGCTCGGCAAGGCGCTCGGCAGCTACGGCGCCTTCGCCGCGTGCGACGCCCAGATGTCCGCCTATCTGACCAACACGGCGCGCTCGCTGATCTTCTCGACGGCACCGCCGCCACCCGCGGTCGCCGGCGCGATGGCCGCACTCGACCTGCTCTTCGAGCAGCCCCGCCGCGTCGAGCGGCTGCAGACGAACGCCGAGGTGCTGCGCGACGAGCTGGCCCGCGAGGGCTTCGAGGTCGCGGGCTCAACGACGCAGATCATCCCGCTGATCGTCGGCGAGGCCGACGTCGCGATGCGCGTCAGCGAGGCCGCGCTCGAGCGGGGCGTGTTCGCCCAGGCCATCCGGCCGCCCACCGTCGCCGAGGGGACGTCGCGTCTGCGACTCGCGGTGATGGCGTCGCACACGAAGGACGAGCTGCGCGAGGCCGCCCGCATCCTCGGAAAGGCCGCGCTCGCTGCAGGGTGGCGCCCGTTTGCGGGCGTCCCGATCGCCGAGGCCCAGGGTCGCGCCCGCGAGATCGAGGCCGACCCGGAGCCCGCCGCCGCGCCGCGCGACGAGGCCCAGGGCCCGCGGCCCGGCGTCTTCGATCAGCAGGCCGACTCGGTCGCCGTCCGCGCCGCGTAGCGCTGCCTGCTCGTGTCCGTGCACGATCCAGCACCCGTGCACGGGCGCGGCCTGTTCGTCACCGCGACGGATACCGAGGTCGGCAAGACGTTCCTCGCGGGCGCGATCATCGCGGCGCTCAAGGCACGCGGTGAGCACGTGGCGCCGTTCAAGCCCGTCGTCACGGGGATCGACGAGCCCGTCCCGGACCATCCCGCCGATCACGAGCTGCTCGCGGCCGCGGCCGGCGCCGACCCCGAGCGGGTGACGCCCTACCGCTTCGGCCCCGCCGTGTCCCCCCATCTGGCCGCCGAGGAGCACGGCGTCGTCGTCGACCCGAGCGTCCTCGTGGTCGCCGCGCGCAACCTCGGTGCGGGCGCCGATGCCCTGATCGTCGAAGGCGTCGGCGGGCTGCTCGTGCCCTTGCGCGACACGGTGCTCGTCCGGGATCTCGCCGTGATGCTCGGGCTGCCGCTGATCATCGCCGCGCGCCCTGGCCTGGGCACCATCAACCACACCCTGCTGACGCTGGAGGCGGCCCGCGCCGTCGGGCTGGAGGTCGTCGCGGTCGTCCTGACACCTTGGCCCGAGCACCCCACCGCGATGCAGCGCTCGAACCTCGAGACCATCGCCGCGATCGGCGAGGTCGACGTCGTCACCCTCGCGCGCGCGGAGCACGCCACGCCCGCCGCGCTGGCCCGGGTCGGGGAACTGCTGCCCCTCGACCGCTGGCTGCCGTAGCGTCGTCGGCATGGCCGTACCCGATGACGAGCTCATCCGCCTGACGGAAACCGTCCGCACGCTGTTCGCCGCGTTCGCGCGGCGGGACGTCGACGCGATCCTCCCGTTCGTGACCGAGGACGTCGAGCTGGACGTCCAGCGCACCGGCGGGCTGTCGGGCCGACACGAGCCCTATGCCGGGCACCAGGGCGTCCGCGACTACCTGGCCGACATCGGCCGGGTCTGGGATCACCTCGAGATCAACCCCGACGAGGTCACCGTGGCCGAGGACCACATCCTCGTCCGCGGCCACATCATCGGCAAGCTGGGCGCCGAGGAGATGCGTGTCGGCGGGGTGTGGCGCTGGACGCTTCGCGAAGGCCGGGTGGCCGCGATCACGCTCGTGCAGATCGGTGCGCCCGAGGAGCCCACGATGGCACAGCGTGCCCTCGGCGTCGAAGCCCTCTCCGTCTCTGCCCTGGGCCTCGGCTGCATGGGCATGTCCGAGTTCTACGGCCCTGGCGACGACACCGAGTCGATCGCGGTCATTCACCGCGCGCTCGACCTCGGAGCGAACTTCCTCGACACAGCCGACATGTACGGACGGGGCGCCAACGAGGAGCTCGTGGGCGCAGCCCTCGCCGGCGGCCGGCGCGATCAGGCCGTCGTCGCCACGAAGTTCGGCATCGTCCGCGGCGAGGATCCGTTCGACCGCCGCATCGACGGGAGTCCCGAGTACGTCAAGGCGGCCTGCGAGGCGTCACTGCAGCGCCTGGGCATAGACCACATCGACCTCTACTACGCACACCGCCGAGACCGGTCCGTGCCGATCGAGGAGACCGTCGGCGCGATGGCCGAGCTCGTCGGCGAGGGCAAGGTCCGGCACCTCGGGCTGAGCGAGGTCAGCGCGGAGACCCTCCGGGCCGCGAATGCGGTGCACCCGATCGCGGCGCTGCAGACCGAGTGGTCACTGTGGTCCCGCGACATCGAGCCGGAGATCCTGCCGACCGCCCGGGAGCTGGGGGTGGGGATCGTTCCCTACTCGCCGATCGGCCGGGGCTTCCTGACGGGCAAGATCACGTCGCCCGACGATCTCGACCCGACGGACTTCCGCCGCCATGCCCCGCGCTTTCGCGGCGAGAACCTCGACGCGAACCTCCGGCTCGTCCATCGCGTGGAGGCCATCGCTCAGGACGTGGGTGCGAGCCCCGTCCAGGTCGCGCTCGCATGGCTGCTCGCCCAGGGCGACGACGTCGTTCCGATCCCGGGCACGAAGCGCATCGCGTACCTCGAGGAGAACCTCGGGGCACTCGAGGTCACGCTGACCGACGCGCAGATCGCCGAGTTGGGTGAGCTGCAGCCCGCAGCCGGCGACCGCTATGACCGCGCGGGCATGGCCAGCGTCGACGGCTGACAGGCCGGCCGGCGGGCCGCAGCGGCATGGAGCCGCTCGGCGCGGCGGGCGACCGCACCGCGCAGCGCGTCAGGCTTCGCGATCGTGAAGTCGACGCCCAGGCCCGCCAGGAACGCCGACGCGGAGTCGAGGCTGTCCATCGTGGCCCGCAGCCGTACTCCGTAGGGCTCCTCCCGGAGCTCGGCGGAGGCGGCGGGCACCCGCCAGCGGACGGCGTCGAGGTTCGTGTGCAGGAGGACGTCGATCTCGT
The DNA here is from genome assembly GCA_016462625.1 of Solirubrobacteraceae bacterium. The sequence continues at coordinate 39,077 of JAEMSV010000013.1, forward strand.
GGCGCCAGCCGTTGCGCTCGGTCAGCGGCGGCTTGAACCCCGGCCGGAGCCGGTAGCCCCCGGCCCGCCCGCGCTGCGCTTCCACCGGCATGCCGAGCTCGCGCAGCGTGACCGCATACCGGCGAACCGTCCGGAGGTCGACCCCGAGCTCGTCAGCCAGCTCCGCACCCCCGACACCCGGGCGATCCTGAAGCATCTCGAGCATGGTCAGTACGCGAGCGGCGGGCTTGGACATGCCGGAAATGGTGACCCCGATTGCGGCCACGGAGTGTCCGCAACTCAAAGAAAGTCAGCCCGCGGGGACGAACGGCAGGAAGCCGAGCGGTGCGAGCCCACCGATCCGGTGCGCTGCCACTCCGAGGTCCGAGACCGTGAGGACACGATCACCGACCACGACCGACCGCTCGACCGATCCGAGGTCCCACGCCGGGCCGTGCGTGATCCGCCCGACCTCGGTGAGCCCTTCCGACCGCCCGGCGCGAAGGCCGAGCATGCCGCGATCCGCCTGTGCCCCCGTCCACGTCTCATAGGGCAGCAGGGCGAGCTTCGCCTGCGGCCACCACAGGAACGCGTGCGGATCGACCTCGGCCTGGGACTGGCCAGCACCGAGCAGGTGCTGGTGCAGGCGCTTGGGCCGAGCCGGGTCGGCCACGTCGAAGACCGACACCTGAGCGCCGAGGCGCCGCCCCTGCTCGGTCGCCTCCTGCCCGACGCCGAGCAGCAGGTCGTCCCCGATCGGGTGCAGGTAGGCCGAGTAGCCGGTGATCTTCAGCTCACCGACGACCTTCGGCGCGGTCGGGTCGCGCAGGTCGAGGGTGTAGAGCGGGTCGACCTGGCGGAACGCCACGAGGTAGCCGACGTCGCCGATGAAGCGGGCCGCATAGATTCGCTCGTCGCGCCCGAGACCGCCGACCCGGCCGATCTGCACGAGCTTGCCGCTCGCCTCCCGCAGCACGGTGACGGCGCTCTCGCTCTCCTGCTTGGCCGGGTCGTCGGACAGCCAGTCCGGCTCCTCGGTACTCGCGATCCGGAGGTCGCCGTTGTGCTCGGACATGGCGTAGTTGTTCAGCACGAAGCCGCTGACGCTCCCGCTCGACGCGTAGGTCGTCTGCCCGCGCTGCGACGCGTCGAAGCGATGGATCTCCGTGCGCATCCCCTCCGGTACCTCGTCCTCGGACAGGTCCGCCGCGCGCCGGCTCGCCACGTAGAGCGCGCTCGCTGAGGCGTAGACGACCTGGGCGCCGGCGAGAACCGCGTCGCGGTCGACGTCGAACAGCCCCTGATCGAGGTCGATGCTCAGGACCGTCAGCAGGTCGTTGCCGGCGTACGCCCGCGGGTGTCGGACGTTGCGGCACGGCACCAGGGTCCGGCGATAGGTCCGCTTCGTCAGCCGGCTGCGCAAGACGGTCTTCGGGACGAACGCGGCGAGCCCGGGCTTCGCGGCGGCGGCGGTCGTCGCCGTCGGCGTCTGGTTCTGCGAGAGCGCTGCCGGGCTGGTGAGCACGACCCGCGCGGTCCCATCGGTCAGCCGGGCGGTCACGTGGCGGCCCGGAACCGTCATCGAGCGGGCGATCTTCATCGCCGTCGCGTCGCGGACGTCGATCTCGACCAGGCGCGTATCGCTGGCGATCGGCGGAGCGATGCTCATCGCCGCCCTGGCCACGGGTGCATCGCCGATCAGCAGGAGCCGGTCGCCGCGTAGCAGGATCTCCCCTCCGGGACCCTCCAGGTCGAGCGTGCCCAGCTTCTTCGGCACGTCGCCGGTCACGTCGTAGGACCAGAGCTGCGTGCCCGCGACGACGAACAGCCGCTTGCCGTCGGTCTTGACGATGTCCGGCTCGTCGATCCCGGTCTCCTGCACGTTCGTCGTCGAGAACTCCTCGGTCGCGTCAGCGGACGGCGCGGCCTGCGCGCTGACGGGCGCGGCCGTGGGCACCGGCTGGCCCTCCCGCTGCGGCGCGGGCTCGCCCGTCACCGGCCGAGGCGCGACGCCCGGCATGGCGGCGACGCCTACGCGCGGCGGCACCGTCGGGCGGTCCAGGTTCTCCCGGGCGTAGTCGAGCAGGTCCGTGCAGGACGCGAAGGCGGGCAGCCGCGGCGCGGAGGCGGCGTCGGCGACGGGTGGAGCCCCGACGAGCACGAGAGCGAGCGCGGGCAGGACGACGAGGATGCGGCGCATGGTCCGCTAACGGTCTCAGACCGCGCGGGTTCCGCAAAACCGGGGGATCAGTCGGCGTCGCCGCTGGCGGCGAACTTGACGATCGAGGTGTCGACGAGCCATTCGACCGGCGCTTTGTCGTCCGTGTACACGTCGCCGCCGGGCAGCCCCGGCGCCAGCCGCCGGGCGACGTCACGCGCCCGCGGCTGCAGGTCGACGGGAAGCCGCGGGATCACGGTGCGCAGCCGCGCCGCGGAGACGTCGCCGTCGGTCCCGATCAGCACCGTGTTCGTGTCCTCGGAGGGGTCGCGCGCCACGGTCCGGAACGCCTCGCCCACCGTCGCGGTAAGCACCTTCTCCAGCTCGTCGTCGCCCTCGGGGTGCCCCACGTTGATCAAGACCATCCCGCCCGGGTTCAACCGGTCGTGCACGAGCTCGAAGAATTCCCGGGTGGTCAGGTAGAAGGGGATGTACGGCTGCCGGTAGGCGTCGACGAAGATCGCGTCGTAGCGGTCATTCGTCCGGCGCAGGAACGGCCGCGCGTCGGCGGTGAACGTCCGCAGGTTCGGCCCGGCCAGGTCGAAGTACTCGCGCCCGATCTCGGTCAGCTCCCCGTCGATCTCCACACCGTCGACGTGCGTCTTGGGGAACAGCGTCCCGTACGCGCGCGCGGTGGTGCCGGCGGCGTTGCCGAGGATCGCGACGCTGCGCGGCGGCGTCTCGCGGATCGCGAACGGGACGATCAGGAAGTCGTCCCAGTAGTTGTCGGTGAGCACCGTGCCGGGCTTCCAGACCGAATGGATCGCCTGGCCCTCGTTGAGCTCCAGCCACCGCTCACCGCTGGGGCGCTCGACGACGCGCGCGTACTGGTACTCGGTGTCGGCGTCGTAGATCACGCGCCCGGGACCGGCGTCGGCCTTCACGATCCCGACCGGCACCGCCATCAGCCCGGCGAGCACGACCGGCACGACCACCCAGCGCGCCCGTGCGAGACCCACCACGGCGGTGACGGCGAGCATGATCGCGTAGACGAGGAAGGTCCGGCGGGTGCCGAGCAGCGGGATGAAGAGCAGCGCCGAGAGGAACGTGCCGGCGAGCGAGCCGACCGTCGACACGGCGTACAGCCGGCCCGCGACCGTGCCGGCCGTGCTCACGTCGTCGACGGCCAGCCGGATCGCGTACGGGGCGACCATGCCGAGGACGAGCACCGGGATGGCGACGAGCACGAGCACCGCGATCAGCGAGCCCGCGAACGCGCCGGCGGAGATCGAATCCAGTGCCTCCACCGCCGCGTCGAGGAACGGCCCGGAGACGAACGGGACGACCCCCACGAGCACGCCGCCGACCAGGACGATCTTGTAGAGCCCCTCAGGGGTCGGATCGCGATCGGCTCGGCGGCCGCCGAGCCAGTATCCGATCGAGAGTGCGACGAGCACGACGCCGATCGTGTTGGCCCAGATGATCGTGGAGGCCCCGAAGTACGGAGCGAGCAGCCGCGCCGCGGCGATCTCGGCACCGAGCGTCGCAACGCCTACGACGCCGACGACGAGCTCCAGGGGAACGGACGGGACGCGGCGCACGGCGGGCAACGATAGGCGGCGAGCCCGTGCGGGGGTCAACACCCGGGCGCTCCGTGCCGATCTTGTCCGCATGGACACCGCCCACTCGGTGCCGCCGCCCGGTCACGCGACCGCTCCGGCCCCGCTCGCCCAGCCTGTGGCGGCCGCGACCCCGTCGCCGGTCCATGACCTCAAGACGCTCGTCCTGTCCCGGCACGCAGCGGTCGCGCTCGAGACCGACGAGGAGGATCGCGCCCTCGCGCTCGTTGACGCCGTCGCTCGGATCTGCGGCTGACCGTGTTTGACTGGACCGTAACCCGAGGGCTCGTCCGGCGCGGCCACGACCAGCCGCTGTACGAGTCCCGCCGGCCCGTCCCCGCATTGGCCGGAGCGGCGGAGCTCGACGTGGAGGCCATCTTCGTCTTTCGTGATCTGCGGTCGCACCTCGGTGAGGCCGAGACGTCCCGCGCGCTGCGCGACCTGCTCGCCACGCTCGAGCGCTCGCACCGGGTCTCGACGGTCGTCGTCCTCGGGAGCCGGCCAGAGCTCCCGGCCGAGCTGCACGACCTCGTCGTGACCCTGCCACTCGGGCTGCCCACCGAGGTCGAGTACCGCACGACGCTCACGGCGGTGGCCGATTCGCTCGCCGCCGGCGGGCGCGCGACGGTGACCCTGACCCCGGACGACTACGCGCACCTCACGGGCGCGCTCCGGGGTCTCACGCTGAACCAGGCCCGCCAGGCCCTGGCCCGCGTCGCGATCGAGGACGGGCACCTCAATCGGGACGACCTTCCCCGCCTCGTCGACCTCAAGGCCCAGGCGCTCCAGCAGGACGGCCTGCTCGAGTACTTCCCTGCCGCGGACAACGCGGCCGCCCTCGGCGGATTCGCGCGGCTGCGCACCTGGCTCGACCGCGCGAAGGTCGGCTTCAGCGCGGAGGCGCGCGAGATGAACCTGCCGGCCCCGAAGGGCGTCCTGCTCGTCGGGGTCCAGGGCTGCGGCAAGTCGCTGGCCGCGAAGTCGATCGCCCGGGCCTGGCAGATGCCCCTCCTGAAGCTGGACGCGGGACGCCTGTACGACAAGTACGTCGGGGAGACGGAGCGCAACCTCCGCCGCGCGCTCGCGGTCGCGGAGTCCCTCGCGCCGTCGGTCCTGTGGATCGATGAGATCGAGAAGGCGCTGGCCTCCGGCAGCGGCGACGCCTCTGACGGCGGCCTCTCCAAGCGGATGCTCGGGACGCTCCTGACCTGGATGGCCGAGCGGCAGTCCGAGGTCTTCCTCGTCGCCACCGCCAACGACGTCTTCTCGCTGCCCCCGGAGCTCCTGCGCAAGGGCCGGTTCGACGAGATCTTCTTCGTCGATCTCCCGACGGCCTCCGAGCGGAAGGAGATCCTGGCGATCCATCTGCGGATGCGCCGGCAGGATCCCGCGGGGCTCGACCTCGGCGCGCTGGTGGCGCAGACCGACGGGTTCAGCGGCGCGGAGCTCGAGCAGATCGTCGTCGGGGCGCTCCTCGGAGCGCTGCAGGCCGGGCAGGCGCTGGACGTCTCTGCCCTGACGCGTGAGGCGGCGGCGACCGTCCCGCTGTCGCGGTCGCGGGCCGAGGACGTGCAGCGCCTCCGCGCGCTCGCGACCGAGCGGTTTGTCCCGGTGGCCTAGGAGCGCAGGAGGTTGCGCAGCGCGGCGGCGGCGGTGAGCACACCGGCCGCCGTGACCGCCAGTGCCTGGATACGTCGCAGGCCCTGGTCGGCGTCGGTGATCTCGCGGAACCGGGAGCCGTCGGGGCCGACCTCGATGTAGCCGATCGGCGACGCCTGCAGGGCCCCGCCACCGCCGCTCCCGGTCTCGTCGGTGCCCTCCGGACCCTGGCCCCAGCCCCCGGCGAGCCGGACGCGCGCGACGGGGATCACCGTGACGTCACCGCCCTGGACGGGCTTGCCGTAGCAGAGGCGCGCGCCGCTGATCCGATCGAGCAGGCGGCGCGGTGCGAGCCCGCCCGCCTCCGCGAAGTGGGCGGCGTCCTCGACGGGCGAGGCGTCGATGACGGGCACATCCGGCGTCGCGTCCACCGCGACGCCGCGCTTCTTCTTGTCCTTCTTGGTCGTGCCGGCGTCGGGGTCCTTCTTCTTGCCCTTCGCCATGAACGATCAGTCCTCGTAGGGCGTGAAGTCGCGCTTGCGCGCGCCGCACACCGGGCAGAACCAGGTGTCGGGGATGTCCTCGAAAGCCGTGCCCGAGGGGATGCCACCATCCGGGTCGCCCTCGGCGGGGTCGTAGATGTACCCGCAGGCCTCGCAGATCCAACGCTGTTCCATGGCCGAGAGCCTAGAGATCGCGCGCGCCGCACGACGACTGGCCAGTCGGCCAGGAATCGGCGCACCGCGTCTTCCCGGCCGACTACCGTAGGCGCGGATGGCTGTCTCGGAATCAGAACCCGGCCAGGAACTGGCGGGCGACAACGTCGCCCCTGCCCGGCAGGCCGCATCGATCGTGCTGCTCCGTGGCGGCGATGACACCCTCGAGCTGCTCCTGGTGCAGCGCACCCCGAAGGCCCGCTTCATGGGCGGGGTGTGGGTCTTCCCCGGTGGCGCCGTTGACGCCCACGAGGGCGAGGGCGACGCCTCCCACCGCATCGCGGCGGTCCGCGAGCTCGAGGAGGAGGCGGCGGTCGGCGGCATCGCCCCCGAGGCCCTCGTGAAGTACAGCCAGTGGATCACGCCCGAGCAGGTCGCGATCCGGTTCGACACGCACTTCTTCCTGGCCGAGACCCCCGACGGCGCCGAGCCGAAGATCGATGGCGAGGAGTGCGTCGACCTCGGGTGGTTCACCCCCGCAGACGCCCTGCGCGCCGGGGAGTCGGGAGAGATCGCCCTCGTCTTCCCCACGATCAAGCACCTCGAGCAGTTCGCGACGTTCCCGACCGCAGCCGCGCTGCTCGCCCACGCGCGTGCGCACGACGTGGTCCCGGTGCTGCCCAAGGTCGTCATGAGCGGCGAGACCGCGCGGGTCCTGCTGCCGGGCGAGCCCGGCTACGACGAGCACTGAAGTCAGCACCGCAGCGCCGAGCGGGCCTGGTCCCGGGCGAGGTTGAAGCCGGCCAGCCCGTCGTCGGCCGGCGGGCAGTCCACCCCGATCTCGTTGCGCAGGGCCCGCGGCGCAGCCGCCAGCGTCGGTGCCGCATCGGCGCTCAGCTGGTCGAGGTACCACGCGTCGACGTTCCCGGTGCGCTCCCACCTGTCGATGTTCCGCTCGGCGATGCGCCGGTCGGGATCGGCGATCGTCACGGCAATCGCGGTCAGTCCCATGAGTACGACGACGGCCCGGGGCAGCCAGCCGCCGCGCCGGATGGCGACGCCGACGGCCGCGAGCGCGACGACCCCGCCCAGCAGTGCGCAGAGGGTTGCGGCCTGCACCCGCAGGCGAGTGGCCCCGAACGCGTCGACGTAGACGTCGAGGCGGTGCAGCGCCGACGCGACGATCACGAGCGTCAGCGCGCACAGGACCAGCAGGAGCACGCGACGGACCGGCTCGCTGCCACCGGGGGCAGCCGTCCAGCGGCTGGCCGCGACGAGCACGCCGAGCACCAGCGCCGTGACGACCACGAGCTGGCCGAACCCCTGGTGGGCGTACTCGGCGTACGTCAGCCCGGCCGTGTCGAGCACGTGCCCGCGCCCGCCGAACAGGACGACGATCTGCACCGCGACGAACGCGCCGAACAGCAGCACCAGGCCGCCGAGCGCCGGCACCCACTCGATCGGACCGAGCTGCCGCCCGGCCGCGCGCTCGGTGTCCGCCGGCTGCCAGTGGGCCGTCCGGACCAGGCTGCCGATGATCGCGGCGAACGCGACCGCCAGCAGCACGCGGACGGGCAGGATCCCGATGTCCGGCGGCTCAGGCAGCGCGGACTCGGCGAGCTGCGCGAACGCCCCGTCGGCCGACACGAAGAGCGCGCCGAACACGGCCAGCAGCGTGGCCGCCAGCGCGCCGCCGCGCAGCGCGGGACCGAAGCGCGAGGGCGCGTGCCGCGGCAGGAGCGCTCCGATGTCCCGACCCGCGAGGGCGAGCCCGGCCGGCAGCTCGCGCAGCGCGACCAGCGGAGCCAGAACCACCGCCGGCACGGAGGTCCCCCGGACGGCGGCGACCACCACGCACAGCCAGGCAACGACGAGATCGAAGGCGACGACCCAGCCCGCATCACGCAGCAGCGGCGCCAGCGCGAGCAGGACGGCGCAGGCGACGAGCAGCCAGCGATCCCAGGACGCGCGCCCGCGCCACAGCACGAGCAGGACCCCGATGACGCCGAGCCCGGTCAGCGCGAGGGCGAGGCCCATCGGCGCCCCGGCGACGCCGAAGGCGGCGACCAGGACGACCAGGAGGGTGGCGACGCCGACGCGCCTCATGCTGGGAGCTCCACGACCATGCGGCACCCGCGCGGGCCGGAGGTCTCGGCGCGGATCGCCCCGCCGTGCAGCTCCACGATCCAGCGGGCGATCGCGAGGCCGAGGCCCGCGCCGCCGCCGGTCCGGGCCGCGTCGAGCTGATGGAAGCGCTCGAAGACCCGCTCGCGGTCGGCCGCGGGAATGCCGGGCCCGTCATCGGTGACGGCCAGCTCGACGACATCGCCGTCCCGCCGTGCGGACAGCACGACGCGGCCATGGTCCGAAGCGTGGCGCACCGCGTTCTCGGTGAGGTTCGCCAGGACCTGGTGCACGCGGTCGGCGTCGCCGCGGACCCGCAGGTCCGCCGGCTGAACGGCGATCTCCACCTGGGTGCCGGCAGGCGCTGTGAGCAGCGCCTCCTCGCGCACCCGCGACAGCAGGTCCCCGGCGCCGAGCTCGGTGACGTGCAAGGGCACCCCCTGGGATTCGAGCCGCGACAGGTCGAGCAGCTGCTCGACGAGCCGGGTGAGGCGCTGGACCTGGGCGTGGAGCGCCTCGGCGTCGAGGGGCTGCACGCCGTCGAGGTCGTTCTCCAGCGCGGCCTGCAGGCCTGCGAGCGGCGTACGCAGTTCGTGCGCGACGTTGGCGACGAGCTCGCGGCGCACACGATCGGTCGCCTCGAGCTCGGTGCTCATCGTGTTGAACGCCTGCGCGAGCCTGCCGACCTCGTCACGCCCGTGGACGGCGACCTGCTGGCCGTGCTCGCCGCGCGCCATCGCCTCGGCGGCCCCCGCCATCTCGCGCAGCGGCGCGGTCAGTCCACGGGCGATCACCTGCACGACGATGAGCGCGAGCACCACCGCCGGGATGACGCCCCAGCGCAGCCGGAGGCCGAGCTCGGCCAGGATCAGCATCGAGACGACGGTCACGCCGATCGCGACGACGATCACGAAGCCGAGCTTCAGCTTGATCGACGGCAGACGGTCCAACGGCCTCATGACGCCACACCGAGCGCGTAGCCGACCCCGTGCACGGTCCGCACGACATCGGTGCCGAGCTTGCGCCGGAGCGCCGCGACGTGCGAATCGACGGTCCGTGGCCCAGTGCCGTCGGCGTAGCCCCAGACCTCTTCGAGCAACCCTTCGCGCGAGCACACCCGACCACGCTCGCCCAGCAGGTGGACGAGCAGGTCGAACTCGGTCCGGGTCAGCGTGATCTCCGATCCCGCCCGCCGGACGCGCCGTGCGGCCGTGTCGATCTCGACGTCTCCGAGCCGCACGGTCTCTTCGACGTGCTCGCGGGTGCGCTCGGTGCGCCGGAGAATCGCGTGGACGCGGGCGACGAGCTCCCGCGGGCTGAACGGCTTCGTCACGTAGTCGTCGGCGCCGAGCCCCAACCCGACGAGCAGGTCGGTCTCCGAATCACGGGCCGTGAGCATCAGCACGGGGACGTGCCGGGCGATCTGGATCCGCCGGCAGACCTCCCACCCGTCGAACCCCGGGAGCATGACGTCCAAGACGACGAGGTCCGGCGCGACCCGCTCGCAGGCGAGAACCCCGCTGGGCCCGTCGGCCGCGAGCTCCACCGCGAAGCCCTCCGCACGCAGGCGCGCCGCCACCGCATCCGCGATCAATTCGTCGTCTTCGACCACCAGAATCGTCCGCATTGGCGAGAGCGTAGACACGCCTCATCCAGATCCGGTGCGGTGGATGTGGAGATTCTGTGGAGAAAGACCGCGACTTCCGTTTGGGCAGCCAGTTAACCTTCCTGGAGCGATCATTGTGGAAGCCTCAGCGATCTCAGCACCTGCCGCAGGCGCGGCCCGAAGCCGGGCCACGGGTCGGTTCCTGCGCCTCAGATCCGATGAACAGCTCGTCGCGCTCTTCCGCGCGGGCGACGAGGCCGCCTTCCAGCTGATCCACGACCGCTACCGCCAGCGGCTCTTCGCGTACACCCGCCAGATGCTCGGCGGCTCGCCCCAGGACGCCGAGGACGCGCTGCAGGACGTCTTTCTGCGGGCCTACGGTGCCCTGAGGGCCGACAGCCGCCCCGTCTCGCTCCGAGCGTGGCTGTACCGGGTCGCGCACAACCGCTGCATCGACCACCTCCGCCGCCCGGTCCCGCCGGCCGCCGAGATCTTCGAGATGTCGCGCCGCCCGCTCCACGACCCGATCGTCGAGGCCGAACGCCGTGAGGACCTGCGCCAGCTCGTCAAGGACGTCTCCGACCTCCCCGAGCAGCAGCGCTCGGCGCTCCTCATGCGCGAGATGGACGGGCTCAGCTACCAGGAGCTGGCCGGGGCGCTCGACGTCACCGTCCCCGCCGTGAAGTCCCTGCTCGTGCGCGCGCGGATCGGGCTGGTCGAAGCCGGCGAAGCCCGCAACACGGCATGCGTTGAGGTCCGCGAGAGCATCGCCCTCTCCCACGGCCGCGGCGTGCGCGCGACAGGCCTGGCGCGTCGCCACATGCGCGAGTGCACCGACTGCAGCGAGTACCGCGGCCAGCTCAAGGCGCTGGACGCCAAGCTGGCGGCGCTGAACCCGAGCATCGGCGTCGGCCCGTTCGCCGGCCTGGCACAGATCCTCGGCTGGGGCAGCGCGGGCACGTCGGCCGTCACCGGCGGTGGCGTCGCGATGATCGGCGGTGGTGGCGCGGCCGTCACGAAGATGGTCGTCGTCGTGGGCTGCGTCGCGGTGACCGCAGGCGGCGCCCACGAGGTCCGTGAGCGCATGGACCCGGTCAAGCCGCCTGCCGCCGAGAGCGGGAAGAACGGCTCGTCTGGCGCGTCCCAGGCCGCCGCGGCCGGCGCCGCGACGCTCGCGGTCCACCGACTCGAGCCCATCACGCTTCCCACGCTCAATGCGCCCGCCGCCACGGCGAAGCGCCGCCCCGCCAGGGAGAAGGCCGCCGAGAGCGAGAACCTGACGGTGCTCACGAAGCTGCCGCCCGAGGTCGCCGACGAGGAGGAGATCTCTCCCCACGCCGACCCGTACTCCCTCGCCACCGCGGCCGGCGGCGGCGCCGCCGCGCCCGAGGAGACGCCCACGCCGTCCACCGAGAAGGGCCCGGCGGCCGAGACGACCTCGCCCGCCGAGAGCACCCCGGCGGCGTCCGAGCCCTCCGCGCTCTCCGCCACGCCGGAGGACTCCCCCGAGATCGACGATCCGACGGTCTCCGGCCCTCCCGGCGGCGCGCAGGCCGGGGTCAAGATCCCGGTCGGCGGCGCGTCGCGCTAGAAGCTGAACGTCGGCCGCTCGACGCCGTCGGGCAGCCGGCCCTCGTCGGCGAGCTTGTCCAGGTGCGTCGCGAGCGTCACGGCCGCGACGGGACGCAAATCGTCGGCGACGTCGTCCCAGGCCGCGTCGAGGAGCTCGTCGACGGTCCGCCGGCCCGCGGCGAGCCCGGCGACGAGCCGGTCCTCGCGGTCCTGGCGATGCGCGATGTACTCGTCGAGCTTCGTGCGGGGATCCGAGATCACCGGCCCGTGCCCGGGGCAGAGCGCGACCGCCTCGAGCGCGCGGAGCCGCTCGAGCGCCGCGAGGTAGCCCTGCAGCGATCCGGGGTCGGGCATCAGAAACGCGGTGCCCGTGCCGACGACGGCATCTCCGGTGAAGACGAGACGCCCGGTCGCGAACGCGAGATGGTCGGTCGCGTGCCCGGGCGTGGCGATCACGCGCAGCGGCCCGAACTCGTCACCATCGGAGAGGCGGACGTTCGCGGCGAGCCGCGAGGCGGCGACGGGCACGTCTCCACCCAGCTTCACGCGCAACCCCTCGGTGCCCTCGGCGTGATCGAAGTGGTCGTGGGTGACGGCGATGCCGCCCGCGCCACCGCGCCGTTCGGCCTCGGTGGCCACGAGGTCGAGGTGCGGCTCGAGCGCGGGGCCCGGATCGATGATCCAGCAGGGGTCCCGCCCCACGATCCAGGTGTTCGTCCCGGTCAGCGTGAGCGGCCCCGGGTTGTCCGCCCGCACGAGCACGACATCGTGAACCGCGAGGGCGTCTCCCATGACCGGCGAGGCTAGTGGGTGCTAGGCGACGGCCTGGAGCGGCGCGGCGTAGTCCCGGACACGCCGCTCGAACTGCAGCTCGGCCTCGAAGTCGGCGTCGTCGCCGTGGCGGAAGCCGAGCTCACCGCTGCTGACGAGCCCGATGAAGACCTCGACCAGGCGGGCGTCCAGCTGCTTGCCGGCGACCCGCCGGAGCTCCTCGATCGCGGCCGCCGATGTCACCGGCTCGCGGTAGGAGTCGCGCGCGGTCATCACGTCGTAGGTGTCGCAGACGGAGATGACGCGCGAGAGCAGCGGAATCTCCTCGCCCTTCATCCCGCGCGGGTAGCCCTTGCCGTCGATGCGCTCGTGGTGGCCGAGGATGATGTCGGCGACCGGGCCGTATCCGTCGACCTCGCGGACGATCTTCGCGCCCTGGAAGGGGTGACACTTGACGATCTCCCAGTCCTCGTCGGAGAGACGGGAGTCGGCGAGCAGGATGTGGTCGGGGAAGATGAATTTGCCGATGTCGTGCAGCAGGCCGGCGGTGTGGACGAGCTCGATCTCGTCGTCGCTGCAGCCGGCCGCGCGGGCGAGCTCGCGGGAGTAGCGGGCGACGGCCGCGGAGTGGCGGGCCGTCATGTGGTCGCGCAGGGCGAGGGTGCGGAGCATCGCCGTGAGGACGCCGACCTGGAGCGTGGCGAGCTGGTGACTGCGGGTGTCAAGCTCTTCAGCCCGCATCTGAGAGGTGAGGAGCTCGCGGTACAGCCAGAGATAGAGGAAGAGCAGCGCAATCAGGGTCGCAAGCGCGGCTCGCCCGATGTGCGTGTCCGCGTACACGATCACACTCGCGAGGAACAGCATGGCGAGCTCTGACGGGATGATCGGGACGACGACCTGACGCACGCGGGCGAAGGGCGACCCACCATCCAAGACACTCAGGCCGACGAAGATCACGCCGTAGTTCACGACAACGGACACGACGAGCCCGGGCAGCATCACGAAGACGAAGCCCGGATCCTCGGGGCCGATCCCCACCATGCTGCTCAAGCCAAAGACGGTCAGGCTACCTAGGACTGGGAAGAGCGCGAACGCCGCGAGGTTCGACATGCTCGCGGCGTAGCGAGGCCGATGCCACGCGGCGTCAACGGCCACGGACGTGACCCCGATGAGAAGAGCCGGCAGCGGCCCGAGGAGACACATCGCGAGAAACAACCCGAGCAGTGCCGCGGACATGGACACGCCACTCGGAGTCTCGATCGGGAGCATGTCCGCGAGCAGCGCCGTCGCGAGGAGAGCAGCGAACAACACCGGGTCCCAGTCGCCGACGTCGCGGAACGCGTACGCCAACCCGCAGGCAGCCAAAACGGCGAGAGAGCTTCCGAGAGCGACGATGCGCGCGCGCGTCACGTGACCAGTTATCGGCGCAAATTGCGAGGACATGAGCCCCAATACGAAAAAGGGGCGCCGTTGCGGACGCCCCTTTTCTACTTACGTAAACCTGTGCGCGCTAGCGGATCTTGCCAACCATGAAATTCAACCCCCGTTGAGTGTCGTCAGTGACGGCCCCGAAGGACCAGTTTCAGGACCCTAAGGCGCTGCGGTCCCAGGTTCAGTCGAACATCCGGCCAGAATCTAGCTCAACCCTCAAGCTCAGCGCAACTTTTGCCGAGATGTCGGGCTCATTGGCGCGGATCGAACATCCGTCCAACTCGCATTCCCACCTATCAAGGTGTGAGGATACGCGTCGATATGACGCGCCTTCGCGATCTGCCTGTGTTCCGTCGTCTTGCGGTCGCATTCGTTCTTGCAGAGCTGATCGAGTGGTTCGCGCTCATCACGCTCGCTTTCGTCGTCTACGACGAAACGAACGACGCGCTCGCCACGACCGCGCTGTTCATGTCGACGAAGCTGGTCCCGAGTCTGCTCGTACCGTTCCTGACGGCCCGGACGGAGCGGTGGGCCAACCCAAGAGGGATCGGCGCCCTGCTCGCCGCCGAGGCCGTGCTCTTCCTCGCGCTGGCGTGGGCCGTCGGTGACTTCTCGCTCGTCGTCGTCTGCGCGCTGGCGCTGCTCGACGGGTGCATTGCCACGCTCGTGCGAGCGCTGACCCGTGCATCCGTCGCGCTCACCCTCGAGCCCGCCGGCCTCCTGCGGGAGGGCAACGCCGCGCTGAACGTCGGCTTCGCCGTGATGAACGTCGTCGGACCGAGCCTCGCCGGCCTCGCGCTCGCGCTAACCGATCCCACCGCCGTCCTAGCGATGGGCGCCGGGCTCTTGCTTCTGACCGGGCTGTATCAGCTGACGGGCCCACATCCTGTTGGCGAACATCAGGCCGAGTCGCCATGGGGCGAACGCATCAGGGAGGTCATTTCGTACGTGCGCCAGCACCGGCTCACGATGACCCTGATCTTGGGCGAGGGCCTGATCATGATGTTCGCGACCTTGGCTGCCCCCATCGAGGTCGTCTTCGCGACCGAGACCCTGGATGCTGGACCGCAGGGCTTCGCGGCGCTCGCGACCTCTTGGGGAGCGGGGATCACGATCGGAAGCATCGTGTTCGCCCGTGTTGGCCGGCGCCGACTCGCAACGTCACTTCTGAGCTCGACTGCCGTCATGGGTATCGGCCTCGTCGGCATGGGGCTCGCGCCGACGATCATTGTCGCTTCAGGCGCGGCTGTGTTCGCCGGCGCAGGCAACGGCGTGCAGTGGGTCAGTGCCGTCACCGCCGTGCAAGAGTCGGTCCCGGCCTCCATGCAGGTCCGCGTCGCCGGACTGTTCGAAGCGGTGATCACGCTCGTCCCGGGCTTCGGCTACGCCCTCGGCGGGCTACTGGCCGAGGCATTCTCGCCACGTTCCGCGTTTGTCGTCTCCGGCGCAGCAATCGTCGTAGGGGCTGGCGTCGGTGTCGGACTCTTCGCGTGGCGGCACTCGCATCTCCAAGGCGCCGCGACGTCCCCCACCGCGCCAACCTCCACATCCGACGCACTTCCCGACCAGGAACCCATGCAGATCGGGTAACCCCTCCCCATCGCCGCCCCTCCACCTGCAAGACTCGCCCCGTGACAGCTGATCGGTTGACGGTTCTCGACGACGCCTTCCTGGCCCTCGAGAATCCCGACGCCCCACTGCATGTCGGCTGGACCATCCGGGTCGAGGGCAAGGCGCCCTCGGTCGGCGGCCTCCGTCGCCACCTCCTGTCCCGCATGGACCGCGTCCCGCGCTTCCGCCGGCGCCTCGTCTCGACCGCCCTCGCCGGCGGGGAGCTGCGCTGGGAGGACGACGCCGGGTTTGACATGGGGCGGCACGTCTTCGGCGTCACCGTGCCCGCTCCAGGCGACGACGAGGCTGTACGCGCCCTCGCCGGGCAGCTGCTCTCCGCCCCGCTGCCGCTCGACCGGCCGCTCTGGCGGCTCTACCTCGTCAACGGCGTGCGCGACGGGTTCGCGGTCATCGGCCAGGCCCACCACGCACTCGTCGACGGCGTCGCGGCGATCGAGGTCGCGGCACTGCTGTTTGACGCCGAGCCCAGCCCACGGGCGGATCCGCCGTCGCAGTGGCGCCCGGAGCGCACTGGGGCCGCCCGCGCCGCGTTCTCATTGACTCGCTCGCGGATACAGCTCGGCATGGGCCGTGGCGCCGCGATCGCGCGAGCCGGCCGCGAGACCGCCACCCGGACCCGGGAGCTCGTCCTCTCCCCCAGCGCGACGCCCGCGCGCCGGATCGAGCCGCCCGGTCAGGCAACCCGCACGGTCTCGGCGATGACCGACGTCCTGCGCCCGGCCACCCCGTCCTCGATGTGCGCGACCGCGGGCCCCGCCCGCACGCTCGGCCTGGAGGTCCTCGACCTCGAGGAGACCCGGCGCACCGCGCGCGAGAACGGGGCGACCGTCAACGACGTGATCCTCGCCAGCGTCAGCCACGCGCTCGGCCACGCCCTCCAGCGCCGCGACGAGATGCCCGTCCCGCTCAAGGCGATGATGCCGGTCAACGTCCGGACCGGCTCCGCGAGCGAGCTCGGCAACGCGCTGTCGTTCGTCTTCGTCGACCTGCCGTCGGACCGCGACGATCCGCTCACCGCGCTGCGCGAGGTCACCCAGAGCACGAACCGAGTCAAGACCGGCGACTACGCCGCGACCCTCACGGGCATCGTCCACCTCGCCGACCTGGTCCCGACGATGGGCCGGCGGATCGTGAGCAAGATCGTCGCGACGGCCACGCCGTTCAACTTGACCGTCTCCAACGTGCCCGGTCCGGATGTGCCGCTGTATCTCCTCGGGCGCCAGGTCCGCGCGATCTTCCCGGCCGTCCCTATGTGGCACGGACACGGCCTGACCGTCGGCGCGCTCTCGTACAACGGACGCATCCACCTCTGTGTCTACGCCGACCGCGGCGTGATCGACGACGCGGAGATCATCGCGCGGGACATCAGGCGCGCCGCCGAGGCACTCGCCACGGGCGCAAACCTCAGCCGCGGCGAGTCGCCGTTCCAGCGGAGCCTTCCCGCGCGGGACAGCACCCCGTGGCGCCGTCGCGCGCGTGCACGGCGGCAGCCGGTCGAAATCCCGGGCTAGGGGCTAGGTGTCCTCGGGAATCAACGGGAACGCCCGCCCGCCACAGCGGGCGAAGAACGGCGCGTTGCCGGCTGCAGTGCGCTCGCCTTCGTAGAACGACAGGCCGACGTTCACCTCGATCGGATCGCCGCTGACGCCGCGGGCGACGACGTCGGCCTCGATCTCGAGCAGGCGCTCGTAGAACGCGTCGACCGCATCGCGGACCGCGTCGACGCCGTCCTCGTCGACGACGAGGTGCGCGTTCGCCAGGAGCGAGCCCTCAAGCTCGAAGCCACCCGACTCCACGCCGTTGATCAGATCCGACGACCACTCCTGCACGCTCGCCGTCATCAGGGGGCGCCGGACGTCCTGCCCGAGGCTGTCCCACGTCTGATCGTCGAGATGCAGCAGGACCGTGGCCTTGTAGTGGCTCTCGATCGCACCGCGCCGCGGCGTCTGGCGCACCAGCTGGAGCAGGCCGGCATCGGCGAGCACTCGCACGTGGTAACTGACCTTGCCGATCGGCTCATGCAGATCGGCGGAGGCTTCCTTCGCGCTGATCTCGCGCAGCTGGGCCTGTTTCATGATCTTCAGGCGCAGCGGATGAGCCAGGACCTGCAGCTTCTCCGGATGCCGGCGAAAGAACTCGCTCGACACGGGATCGAACGACGCGTCTTTCGCCACAGCTACATCCTCGCTCATCCCTCGGTCCACAAAGTCCTCCGCCCGGCGGCTTCCTGACACGCTGTCCAGTCAGCCGCCGATCCTACCGACCGACACTGCGGATTCCAGAGAATCCAGTAATGAACGACGAAGAAATCGTCGCGCCGCTCTCACCGGAGACGGCGCGACGAGCATGTCGGGACGCTAGGCCGCCTTGCGCGCGGGGGCCTTCTTGGCCTTCGCGGCGGGCTTCTTGGCCGGCTTCT
>JAEMSV010000083.1 GCA_016462625.1 Solirubrobacteraceae bacterium
GCAGCTCGGGGCGCAGCGTCTTCTCGTAGTCCTCGACGTTGACGACCATCCCGCCGGGAACGCGTTCTCCCGTGTCGGGGTCGACCTCGGCGCGGCTCGTCGGCCACTTCAGCCAGCGGTCCCCGGTGGAGGTCCGGGCCGACGGCAGCCCGATGTCCTGCGCCCAGGAGCCGGGCAGGAACGGCTCGACCACGAGCTTGCGTCCCGCCGGCACGTTACGCACCAGCCACTCCCGCGCCGCGGTGCGGGTGTCCTCCCGGGAGAGCACGCGGTCGACGTGCACGGACATCAGGACGCCCTGGAACAGCATTAGCCCGCCCAGCGCCACCGCGACCGCCCAGCGCAGGTCCGGACGCCGCTTCGACACGGCCTGCACCGCCCACGCGACACCCGCGGCGCCGAGCAGGCACAGGAACGGCAGGATCGGCATGAGCCAGCGGCCGAAGAACCGCTCCTGCAGGCCCATGAAGGCGATGAACAGCACCGGTGAGGGCACGAGCAGCCACAGCGCCGGGCGGTCGCGCACGGCCAGCGCGCCGGCGCCGACCACCGCCGCTGCCAACGGGATCCACCCCAGCCCCCAGGTGAGGGCCCAGGCGTAGTGCAGCCACCCGTTGGTCTGGGTCAGGCCGAGCTTGCCGGCGGCGTCGCCCGAGGCGTCGGACTGGTGGGTGACGCCCTCCCAGAACGTGCTCGCATCGAGCAGCGCGTAGGGGTTCGCGACGAGGAACCCCGCCACCGCCGCGAGGCCGGCGAGGCCGAGCCCGCGCAGGAGCGCCGAACGCTGGGCGCGATCGTCGACCAGCCGGACTCCGAACGCCGCGAGGATCGCGACGAGCACGATCCCGCCGGTGTACTTCGTCGCACAGGCCAGCCCAAGGCCGGCGCCCGCGATCAGCCAGTCCCGGCGGGCGGGCGGGCTTCCGAGTCTCAGGATGCCCGCCGCGCCGGCGAGCGCGAGCGCCACCGGGGCCAGCGTCGGCGCGTCGTTGAGCGCCTGGTGGCTGTAGAAGACCGGCAGGAACGCCACCGCGAGCAGCCCGCCCGCGAGCAGCCCCGCAGCGCGGCCGAACAGCCGGTTGCCGGCCCACACGAGCAGGCCGACGGCCGCCGTGCTCAGGACGGCGGCGGTCAGGCGCGCGGCGATCCAGACGGGCTCGGGGTCGGTCGAGAACGCCTCGCTGACGCCCTCCCGCCCGCCGAACCAGATCGCGAAGACGATGTGCAGGGCGTACGTGAACGCCGGCGGGTTGACGAAGTACCGCGGGTTCAGGTCATGCCCGAACATCCCGATCGCCCGGGGCACGAAGTGGGCGTTCTCGTCGGCGTTGTACGCCCAGGGCATGCCATGGCGGACGCCCCAGACGCGCAGGACGAACGCGACCGCCAGCAGCAGCCCGACCGCGAGCGCGAACCAGTGGCGGGCGAGGAACCCGCGGGCGCTCAACGCCGATCCCGCAGCGGGATCAGCAACGGACATATGCGGCGTAGTACTGGCTCACCGCGACGCGCTCGAAGCCCGGCGGCGGCAGGTTCGTTCCGGGCCGGTCCCGGTCGTTGACGAGCAGCTGGTTGAACAGCGCCGCCCGGCCGTGGATGAGGATCGCGACGCCCCTCTCGGGCTCCGGCGCGTCCGGATCGGCCCGGGCGATGACCTGGTCCTCGGGAAGGTTGAGATCCCAGCGGACGTCGGGCAGCAGCTTGTGGTTCGGAACGAAGACCGGGCCGCACTTCAGCGCTTCGCGGACCCGCTCGTTCGCGAGCACGGATTCGAGGGCCCGGTGCGAATCGCCGCGGAACGTGAGCTCGTTCTCCAGCCGGTTGACGTTCACGCGGTCGACCGTGAACGCGACGCCGAACGCGACCAGGACGACCGCGCCGACCATCCAGATCCGGCGCAGCCAGCCCCGCTCGAGCATCGTCCAGCCGCCGATCGCGACGGCCGACATGAGCATGAGCATGAGCGACGCCACCAGCAGGTAGCGGTCGATGACCGACAGCCCGGCAGCCCCGACGGCGGCGAAGGTGCCGACGCCGGCGAGGAACAGCGCGAGCGGCCACTTCAGGCGGGTCGGGACGAGCGTGACGGCGATCGCGGTGCCGGCGATCGCACCCATCATCACGGGGAACTTGGCGAGCTTGCTCAGGTAGCCCCACAGCGCGCCGGGCACGGCCTCGAGCCCCTTGTTGCGCCCGAGCTCGTCGGCCAGCTCGCTGGTGTGGGTCTGCGAGAACAGCGGGTCGCCGGTGACGATGAAGTCCGTCAGTGCCCAGATGAAGGGCGCGGTCCAGACGAGGGCGGCGCCCCAGATCCGCACCTTCCACGTCGACTTGGGCAGCAGATAGAGCCAGTACAGACCGCCGAGCAGCCACGCCTCGGGCCGCAGGAGGCCGGCGAGGACGAGCATCCCCAGCACCGGAAGGCCGCGCCGGGGGCGGCGCACCTCCATGACCGCGGCCCAGATGACGAGGGCCAGGTAGGCGGGATCGATGTAGCCGCGGACGGCGTAGAAGGGGAAGTCGAAGCGCGTAAGCAGCAGCAGCGCCGCGAGCAGGCCGACCAGCGGCGTGAAGAGCTCCTTGCCCAGCGTGTAGAGCCCGCAGACCAACCAGACGAACGTCGCGATGCAGAGTGCCGTCCACATCCGATCGCCGCCCTCGCCGAAGATCGAGAGCGCCGCGCCGACCGCGATCGCCAGTGGATGTTCCGTCGGCGCCCGGTAGGCATCGAACGACATCGTGGTGCCGTCCAGCAGCTCGCGACCCCAGACCAGCGAGTAGATCGAGTCGTAGTTCGGCCAGGTCGGATAGGCGAAATACCCGACGACGCCGACCAGGATCAGCAGCGCGAGACCGACCCATTCGAGGGTGCGCAGGGGCAGCCGACCGAGGCGCGCAGGCGGCTCGGCAGGGGCATCTGACCCGGTCTGGGTCGGGGAGAGCGTCACGCCCGACATCGCACCACTAGGATTACAGCCCCTCTTTCGTCATGAAGCTCATCATCCAGATCCCCTGCTTCAACGAGGAGACCACGCTTCCGGTGACGCTCGCCGACCTTCCTCGGGAAGTCGCGGGCTTTGACACGGTTGAGTGGCTCGTCATTGATGACGGTTCCGTTGATCGGACCGTTGAGGTCGCCCGCGCCCACGGGGTCGACCACATCGTCAGGCTCACAAACAACAAGGGCCTAGCCGCCGGCTTCCAAGCCGGTCTCGACGCGTGCCTAAAGCTCGGCGCCGACGTCATCGTCAACACCGACGCGGACAACCAGTACGACGCCTCGTACATCCCCGCGCTCGTCACGCCGATCCTGGAAGGCAACGCCGACATGGTCGTCGGCGATCGCCAGATCATGGAGATCGAGCACTTCTCGCCGCTGAAGAAGATGCTGCAGCGGCTCGGTTCGTGGGTCGTCCGCCAGGCGTCGAACACCGAGGTGCCCGACACGACCTCCGGCTTCCGCGCCTACAACCGCGAGGCCGCGATCCAGATGGCGGTCGTCTCGAAGTTCACCTACACGCTCGAGACAATCATCCAGGCGGGCAAGCTGCTCGTCGCCACCGCGCACGTCCCCGTTCGCACCAACGACAAGCTGCGCGAGTCGCGGCTGTTCCCGTCGATGTGGGCCTACGTGCGGCGCAACAGCGTCTCGATCTTCCGGATCTACACCCAGTACGAGCCGCTGAAGGTCTTCATGACCCTCGCGTCCGTCATCGGCGTGGTCGCGCTGATCGTCTGGATCCGGTTCTTCTACTTCTACGCCGTCGAGGGCGAGGGCGCGGGCCATGTCCAGTCGCTGATCCTCGGCGCCGTGCTGTTCAACGCATCCGTCGTCCTGGGCGCCATCGGCATCCTCGGCGACCTGCTCTCGAGCCAGCGCACGATGATCCAGCGGATCTTCGAGCGTGTCCGCCGCGTCGAGCTCCAGCTCGGCGTCCAGCCGTCGCATTACGAGCCCGGCGCCCACGAGACCGGCCACCGCCCGACGACCGGCGCGGGCGCCGGCGGCGCGACCGGCAAGACCGAAGAGCGCGAGGCCATCAAGCTATGAGTCCCACCGTCACCGTCGATGCCGAAGGCACCGTCACCGGCAACACGTACGACAAGTACAACACGACCAACCCGGTGGCCAAGCGGCTGCAGGCCGGCTTCGAGAAGAACCTCGAGGAGCTGTTCGCGCTGGCCGCCCCGCAGTCGCTGCTGGACGTCGGCTGCGGCGAAGCCCACCACACGCACCAGTGGGCGCAGCAGCTCGGCGACAAGCGCGTCGTCGGCATCGATCTCGACGATCCGCTGCTGAAGTCCTTCTGGGAGGAGCGCACCGCGCCCAACCTCGAGTACAAGATCCTGAAGGCCGAGAACATGCCGTTCGAGGACGACGAGTTCGACGTCGCGACGGCCATCGAGGTCCTCGAGCACGTGCCGGACCCCGCCCACACGGTCGCGGAGATGGCCCGTGTCGCGTCGCGGCACCTGCTGGTCTCGGTCCCACGCGAGCCCATGTGGCGCATGCTGAACATGGCCCGGGGCGCGTACTGGAAGGACCTGGGCAACACGCCCGGGCACCTCAACCACTGGTCGAAGCGCTCGTTCGTGCAGCTGCTGAGCCAGCACGGCGAGGTCGTCGAGGCACGGTCGCCGTTCCCTTGGACCATGCTCCTCGTGCGGCTTGGCTGACGAAGAGCCTGAGGCGTCCACCTCTGGCCGCGGGTACGGGGCCGGAGCGAAGATCCTCTCCGTCGGCATCGCGCTGACGGGCGTCGTCACCTTCGCCTACTTCTCGCTGGCCTCCCACGGGCTGACCGAGGACGAGTACTCGCGGATCAGCCTGCTGTGGTCGGTCCTGTTCGTGGTCGTCACGGTGCTCTACCGGCCGATCGAGCAGCTGCTGTCGCGGACGATCGCCGAGCGCCGCGCGCTGGGGCACAGCTCGCACTCCCTCCGGGAGCCGTTCCTCATCCAGATGGGGTTCGCGTTCGTGTTCCTCGTCTTCGCGCTGGCGCTCCGCGGGCCGATCGAGGACGACCTGCTCGACGGCTCGTCCTCGCTGTACTGGATCCTCATCACCGCGGTCATCGCCTACGCGGCGTCGTACTTCGCGCGGGGCTGGCTGGCCGGGCACCAGCGGTTCGAGCTCTACGGCGGCCTCGTCTTCCTCGAGGCCACGACCCGGGTGCTGTTCGCGCTGGCCGTCGTGCTGGGGCTCGCATCAGGTCAGACGGCGGTCGCGATCGGCATGGTCGCCGCCCCGTGCGTGTCGCTGATCGTCGTGCCGCTGGCCTTCAGCCGGCAGGACCCGCCGGCGAACGAGCTGGAGGTCCAGGACGCCGAGGGTGGGATCTCGATGCGGCACGGCGTGGGCTTCGCCGCGGCGGTGTTCGTCGTGATGCTCGCCGAGCAGACGCTGATCAACGGCGCGGTGATCAGCGTCGACCTCACGCAGGACGACGCGGCGCTCGCGGGCATCGTCTTCTCCATCCTGCTCATCGCCCGGGCGCCGCTGCAGCTCTTCCAGGCGATCCAGGGCTCGCTGCTCCCCCACCTCGCCGGTCTGAACGCCACCGAAGACGGCGGGGAGTTCTCGAAGGCGATCCGGATTACGGTGCTCGCGATCGCGGCATTCGCGGCGGCCTGCGCCATCGGGCTGTTCGCGATCGGCCCGTGGGTCATGGACCTGCTCTTCGACCTGAGCTACGACTGGGGCCGGGTCGGCCTCGGCATCGTCGCGATCGGCATGGGCCTGCACCTCGCGGCCGGGACCCTCAACCAGGCGGCGCTCGCGCGCGGTCACGCCCGTGCGGCGGCGATCGCGTGGGCGATCGTCGGCGTGGTGTTCCTCGCCTGGATGTTCGCCCCGATCGTCGACGACCAGGTGTTGCGCGCCGAGCTGGGCTATGCGCTGGCGGCCGCGCTCCTGTGCGCAGCGCTGACCGCCGTGTACCGCATGCGTCCGTCAGCTGACTGACGCAGCGTTGGCCTGCTCGCGCTCGGCCTTCGCGGCCTCGCGCAGCTGCTCGAAGCGGATGACCTGCCCGCCGGCGCCCCAGCTGCCCTCGGCCACCTCGTGCATCAGCACCCAGACGCGCAGAAGGTCCTGCTCGCCGAGACCGGCGGCCTCGCTGATGACCCGGGTCGCCTCGGCAACGAACTCCTCGCGGCGGCGGTCGGACAGCGCGCCGGCCGGCGTAGTGACGTCGACCTTGAAGATGGGCTCCGTCACGGGCTTTCCGGCGGTGAGGACGGCACCGGCCGGGAGCTCGTGCACGTAGGCCCACGTGACGTCGCGGAAGAACTGCGTGTCCGGAGCGCGCTCGGCGCGCAACAGTGCGGTGGTCAGGTCCTCGACGACCTGGGTGCGGGCCTCGGGCGAGAGGGCGCCTTCGGGATACGTCAGGGAGAACGTGGGCACGACGGGCTCCTGTTCGGGAGGGGACAGCGACTATGACGAGCACCATACATATTGCCGCGGGACCGGGCCAGACCCTCGCCGCATAGACTCGCCGGCGTGTTGGAGAGAGAGCGGGAGGACGTGGCTGCCACGGCACGCCGGCTGGCGGCCGCGGGCCTCGTCTCTGGAACGAACGGGAACATCAGCGCGCGGGCCGGAGACCTGGTCGCCGTGTCCCCGACCGGCGGGCAGCTGGCATCGCTGGACCCCGACGACGTGACGGTCGTCGACATCGAGGGCGCGGTGAAGTTCGGGCCGCTCGCGCCGACGTCGGAGCTGTCGCTGCACCTCGGCGTCTATCGCCGCTACGGCGCGGGCGCGGTCATCCACACCCATGCGCCGATGGCGACCGCGCTGGCGTGCGTGCTCGACGAGGTCCCGCTGATCCACTACGAGATGCTCGGCCTCGGCGGCGCAGTGCGGGTGGCGCCGTACGCGACGTTCGGCACCGCCGAGCTGGCCGACGGCGTGCTCGACGCGCTGGACGGCAAGCTCGCGGCGCTCATGGCCAACCACGGGGCGGTCACGCACGGACCGGACATGGCGACGGCACTCCGGGCGACACAGCTGCTCGAGTGGGCGTGCGGCGTGTACTGGCATGCCGCGCAGCTCGGCGAGCCGCGGGTCCTCGACGCGGCCGCGGTGACGGCCGTGGTCGAGCAGGTCACATCGACGGGCTACGGCGCGACGCGCGCTGCGGAGGACTGATCTTGATGCGAGTCATCGCGCTGGGCGTCCATGTCCTCGACGTCCTCGTCCGGCCCGTCGAGGCGATCCCCGAGGGCCAGGGCGGCGCGCTCGTCGAGCAGATCAAGGTGACCGCCGCGGGATCCGCGGGTGGCACCGCGGTCGTGCTCGCTCGGCTCGGCGCAGCGGTCCGCAGCGCGGGCGCCGTCGGGACGGACGCGGCCGGGGACATGCTGCTGTCGTTGCTCGAGCGCGAGGGCATCGACGTCTCGCTGCTGCGACGGGTCGACGACGCGCAGACCTCGGCGAGCGTGCTGCCGATCCGCCCCGACGGCTCGCGGCCGGCGTTCCACGTGGTCGGGGCGAACGCGGCCGCGGGACCGGACTCGGTCTCGGACGCCGACCTGGACGAGGTCGGCTTCCTGCACCTCGGCGGCCCGGAGTTCATGGGCGGCGAGGTCGCGGCGCAGGTCCTGGCGCGGGCGCAGGAGCGCGGGGTCATCACCTCGGCCGACCTTCTGGCCCCCGGCGACCCAGGGATCCTCGAGTGGGTCGGGGCCGCGTTGCCCCACCTGGACTGGCTGCTGCCCAACGACGAGCAGGCGCTGGGCTTCACCGGCGAGACCGATCTGATCGCCGCATGCCGGGCGCTGCTGGAACGGGGCGTGGGCGGCGTGGCGGCGACCCGCGGTGCGGACGGCGCCGTCGTCGTGACGGCCGACGAGATCGTCGAGGTCCCCGCCTTCCCCGTCGACGTCGTCGACACCACCGGCTGCGGCGACGCGTTCAGCGCAGGCTTCCTGCGGGGGATCGCGCTCGGGCTCCCCCACGCGGACGCCGCGGCGCTCGGCTGTGCGGCGGCCGCGCAGGTCGCCGGCGGACTGGGCAGCGACGCGGGCGCGTACGACCTCGAGTCCGTTCGCGCCTTCGCGGCGCGCTGACTCAGACGCGCAGGTCCTCGACCAGCTCCGCGTAGTGCGCGAGCTCCTCGTCGTGGTCGGGGTCCCGGAGGGGTTCGACGACCGCGGCCTCGTACCACTCGCGCATCGCGGGGATGCCGCGGAGGTGTTCCGCGTACGCGAGCGCGGCAGGATCCAGCGGCAGGTCGAACGTCTGGATGCGGAAGGCGACGGGCGCGAAGAACGCGTCCACCGCGGTGAACGCCGACCCGGCGAGGAAGGGGCCGCCGAATCGGACCAGCCCCTCACCCCACAGCTCGCACAGCCGATCGAGGTCGCGCTGCAGGCCCGGCGTGATGGCGTGCAGCCGCATCCGGACCGCACAGCTCAGCGAGCACTCGGTCCGCAGCGCGTCGAAGCCGGAGTGCATCTCCGCCGCCGCCGAGCGCGCCCAGGCGCGGGCGTCGATGTCCACGGGCCAGACGGTCGCGTGGCGCTCAGCCAGGTACTCGGTGATGGCGAGCGAATCCCAGACCACGCGCTCGCCGTCGATCAGCACCGGGACCTTGCCGCTCGGCGAGAAGGCGCGGAACGTCGCGGCGCTGCCCCCTTCCACGAACGCGGTGAGCCGCTCCTCGAACGGGATCCCGAGCGCGCGCATGAGCACCCAAGCGCGCAGCGACCACGATGAGTGGTTCTTGTTCGCGATATTCAGGACGTAGCTCATGGCGGTGGCTCCAGCGCGTGGCTGATCGCGGTCTGGCGACGGACGATCGGCACCACGGTCGCGATCACCGCCGCCACCGGCACCGCCAGGAACGCGCCGATGATCCCGCCCAGGATGCCGCCGGCGCCGACGCAGACCAGGATCACGACCGGGTGCAGCTCGACGTTGCGCCCGACGATCAGCGGATAGAGCAGGTCGCCCTCCAGCTGCTGGACGAGGATTACCGCGCCGATGACCAGCCCGGCGCTCAGCGGGCCCTCGGACACGAGCGCGACCAGTGCGGCCGCGGCGCCGGCGACGATCGCCCCGATGAACGGGATGAACGCGAGGACGAAGGTCAGGATCGCCAGCGGCATGATCAGCGGGACGCCGATGATCCACAACGCGAGCCCGATGCCGATCGCGTCGATGGTCGCGATGAGCGTGATGCCGCGGACGAAGGCACTCAGGACCCGCCAACCCTCCTCCCCCACGACGTGCATCGTGCGCTGCCGGTGGTCGGGGAACAGGCGCACGAACCAGTCCCACATCCGGTCGCCGTCGCGGACGAGGAAGAACGTGATGACCATCGTGATCAGGATCCCGGCGAGCGCCTGCACGGCCAGCAGCGCGCCCGAGTAGACGCCGGTCGCGATGTCGTCGGCGCTCTCCTGGACCCGCGCGTTGACCTCGTCGATGGCCTCTTGAATGTCGGCCTCGGAGATCCCGAGCGGTCCCGATCCGACCCAGTCGCCGACCTCGTCGAGGCCGTCACCGACCTGCGTCGCCAGCTCGTCGAACTCGTGGATCGCCGACGGCACGATCAGCCAGCCCACCCCGAACAGGACCGCGAGGCCGGCGATGTAGACGAGCGCCGTCGCGAGGGTCGGCCGGACCCCCTTGCGGCGCAGCCACATCGCGGGCGGCCCGAGGATCGTCGCCGCCAGGATCGCGATGAACACGGGCAGCAGGATCAACCGCAGCTGCCAGACCCCGTAGACGATCACCATGAGCGCGGCGACGCACACGAGGAAGCGCCAGCCCAGCTCGCTCAACACCGCGAGCGTGCGCGGAACGGTAATCGGATCCCGCCCGCCCCGCCGCCCACCGGGCGCCTCGGGAGGCGCCGCGGCGGCCGGCAGGACCGGGACGTCGTCCCTACTCGTAGGCGAGTGCCTCGAGGACATCGAGCTTCGAGGCCCGTCGAGCGGGCAGGATCGCGGCGACCACACCGGCCAGTGCGGAGAGGACCAGCAGGGTGATGAGCGCACCGATCGGGAACGTCAGCACGAAGCCATCCTCCTCCAGGGGCCGGGACACGAGCAGGGCGAACAGTACGCCGAGCACGACGCCCAGGGTCGCACCGATGAGCGACGTGATCACCGCCTCCAGGCGCACGATGCGCCGAACCTGTCGCCTGGACGTGCCGATGGCTCGCAACATGCCCAGCTCACGGGTCCGTTCGAACACGGACAGCGCCAGGGTGTTCACGATCCCGAACAGGGACACGATCACCGAGAGGGCCAGCAGGGCGTAGATCAGCCCCAGGATCTGGCCGATCTGGTCGGCCTGCGACTCCTTCAGCTCCTCGCGGGTCTGGGCCTCGGTGTTCGGGAACCGGCTCGCGAGCAGGCGGTCGATGGCCGTCCGAGTCGCCGCCGGCGGACGCGACTTGTCGAACGCGACGAACACCATCGCCGGCTGCTTGACGCCGAACGCCGAGCGGATCGTCTGCGTCGAGACGACCAGGCCACCCCCCAGCACGCCGAAGTCGCCCTCGTCGACGAGCCCGCGCACCGTGAGCGTCACGCGGCGGCCGGTCGGCGTCAGGACGCGGAGCTGATCGCCGACCTTGCGGCCCTTCCCGACCGACGAGCCGGAGTCGACCACGGTGCCGTCGCGCCCGAGGGCGGCCAGGACGGCGTTGTTGCCCTCCTTCCACTCCGCGTCGTAGGTCTTCGCCGCGGACGGGTCGATGCCGACCACCGACGGGGTGCCGGACACGCCGGTGACCTTGCTCTTCGAGAACCGGAACGCCGTGGTCTCCCCGACGCCGGGCACGTCGGCGACCTCGCCCTGGACCCCGGCCGGCACCGGGCTGAAGCCGTCCTTGCTCATGATCGTCAGGTCTCCGCTGAACGCGCGGTCGACGGAAGCCTCGACCGACCCCTGGAGGCCCGCGGCGAAGATCGACACGAACGCGACGAGCGCCACGCCGATCATCAGCGCGGCGGCCGTGACGGCCGTCCGCGCCGGGTTCCGGGTGGAGTTCTCCCGCGCGAGTCGGCCGGTGAACCCGAACACGCGCTGCAGCGGGGCTCCGATCGCCGCGGCGAGCGGGCGCACGAGCCGCGGGCTGAGTAGCGCGACGGCGAGGAACACCACCGCGGCACCCAGGCCGAGGAGCGTCGCGGCCTGGCCGCCTGATCCACCGCCGAACAGCCCGAAGAGCAGCAGGCCGATGCCCACGACGAGCAGCACCGTGGCGAAGTACGGGCGCCGCTGCCTGCCCTCCTGCCCGGTCAGGCCTTCACGCATCGCCGCGATGGGTGCGATCCGCGTCGCGCGCAACGCAGGCGCGATGCTCGCCACCACGGTCACGACGGTGCCGACCAGCAGGCCGATGATGATCGTGCGCGCCTTGATGACGGACCCGCCGGTGGGCAGGTCGAAGCCGAACGCGCTGAACAGGCTGGTCAACCCCGGGGCCAGCAGCAGGCCGCCGATCAGCCCGATGATCGAGGCGACGAGGCCGATGAGGAACGCCTCGAGCGCGACGCTGCCGAGCACCTGCCGGCGTGACGCGCCGAGCGTGCGCAGCAGCGCGAGCTCACGCGTCCGCTGCGCGACCGTGATCGAGAACGTGTTGTAGATGACGAACGCGCCGACGAACACGGCGATGCCGCCGAAGACCAGCAGCGCGGTGCGCAGGAAGCCCAGGTTGTCCTGGAGATCCTGCGACTGCTTGTCCGCGCTCTCCTGGCCGGTGCGAACCGTGACCGGCGCGCCTCGCAGCGCGGTTGCGACGCGACCCTTCAGCTCCTGCGGGCTCACACCGTCCTCGGCCGCGACGTCGACCTCGCTGATCTGCCCGACCTGGTTCGTCGCCCTCTGGGCCTCGGCCAGGGGCATCAGCGCGAACGCGGCGCCGGCGAGCGAATCGAGATCGCCGAACTTCACGATCCCGACGACGTCGTACTCGCGCTTGCCGTCCTCGGTGACGATCGGCACCTTGCTCCCGACCGGGAAGTCGTGATCCTCGGCGGTCTTGGCGTCGATCGCCACCTCGCCGGGTCGCGCCGGCTTGCGGCCCTCGGTCACGCGGAACGCCGTGAAGCGGTCGTCGCCGATGCTCTGGACGAAGTTCGGCGCGCCGCCCGTCGTGATCGCGTCGCCGTTCTTGTCGCGGATCGAGGCCTGGCCCTGGATCGAGCCTTCCGCCGCCGCGACCCCCGGAACCGCTGCGACCCGCTCGACGAGCGACTGCGGCAGGGGCTCGGCGCCGGTGCTGCCGTCGTCGCCCTCGAGTCCCTCGATCGTGCGGGGCGTCACCGCCACGTCGATGCCGGCGGAGCCCGTCTGGAAGATGTCGTCGAACGACTTGTTGATCGTGTCGGTCAGGACGAATGTCCCGCTGATCATCGCGACGCCCAGGATGATCGCGATCGACGTGAGCGCCGTCCGGAGCTTGCGCGAGGCGATGCCCCGCAGGGTGAGCGCGGTCATGCGGCGATGCCTCGCATGACCTCGAAGACGTGGTCGGCGTCACCGGCCGGCTCGTCGTGGACGATCCTGCCGTCGGCGAGGACGATCAGCCGGTCGGCGATGGCCGCGACGTGCGCGTCGTGGGTCACCATGATCACCGTCTGGCCCAGGTCGTCGACCGAGGCCCGCAGCAGCCGCTGGATCTCCTCGGACGACTTCGAGTCGAGGTTGCCGGTCGGCTCGTCGGCGAATACCACGGCCGGCTTGTGGACGAGCGCCCTGGCCACGGCGACCCGCTGCTGCTGGCCGCCGGATAGCTCGGCCGGGCGGTGCGTGCGCCGGTCGTCCAGGCCCACGGTCGCGATGAGCGTGTCCAGCCACTCGGGGTCAGGCTTGCGGCCCGCGAGGGTGAGCGGGAGCGTGATGTTCTCCTCCGCCGTCAGGACGGGCAGAAGATTGAACGCCTGAAAGACGAACCCGACGCGGTCGCGCCGGAGCCTCGTCAGCTCGGCGTCCTTCAAACCGGCCAGCTCGACGCCGTCGAGCGTGACGCTGCCGCTCGTCGGCGTGTCGAGCCCCGCCAGGCAGTGCATGAGCGTCGACTTGCCCGAGCCGGACGGCCCCATGATCGCCGTGAGACCGCCGGCCGGAAACGCCACCGTGACGCCGGCGAGGGCGTCGACGGCGGCCTCGCCCTCGCCGTAGCGGCGCTGCAGGTCGGTGGCGGTGACGATGTCGGGCATTCGGGCTCCTGAGGTCTGGGGCGGCGGGGGGAGGGTCAGGACGCGGCGCGCACGAAGGCGAGCACCGCGAGCACGCGCCGGTGGTCATCGGGCGCGGCGGGAAGGTTCAGCTTTCCGAAGATGCTCGTGACGTGCTTCTCGATGGCCCGGTCGGTCACGACGAGCTGCTGGGCGATGCCGTGGTTCGAGCGACCCTCGGCCATCAGGGAGAGGACCTCGCGCTCTCGCGGGCTGAGCGGCTCCAGCGGATCGGTCTGGCGCCTGCGGCCCAGGAGCTGCGCGACGACCTCGGGGTCGAGCGCCGAGCCGCCCTCCCCCACGCGCCGCACCGACTCGACGAAGCGGTCGAGGTCGCCCACCCGGTCCTTCAGGAGGTATCCGGTGCCGGCGCCGGCCGGGTTCGAACCGGCGTCGGACAGCAGCTCGAGCGCGTAGCCCTCCTCGACGTACTGGCTCAGCACCAGCACGCCGACCTCGGGCTGGCGCTCGCGGATCTCGGCCGCGGCCCGAAGGCCCTCGTCGGTGTGGGTGGGCGGCATCTTGATGTCGATGATCGCGACGTCGGGCTTGTGCGCGCCGACCTTCCGCAGGAGGTCCTCGGCATCGCCCGCCTGTCCGACGACCTCCATCCCGGCGTCGGTGAGCAGGCGCACGAGCCCTTCGCGCAGGAGGACGGAATCATCGGCTACGACGACGCGCATGGGATCTCCGCTCGGATGGTGGTTCCCGCGCCGGGCGGACTCTCAACGTCGAGATGTCCGTCGAGCGCGTCGACGCGGTCGGCCAGGCCGCGGAGTCCGTGGCCCTCGGCGTTGGCCCCGCCCCGGCCGTCGTCGCGAACCTCGACGACGGCGTGGCCGTTCTCCCGCGCAACGCGAACCGTCGCGTGGTCCGCGGCGGCATGCTTGGCGAGGTTCGCCAGGGCCTCGGAGACGACGAAGTACGCCGCCGCCTCGACCGCCGTGGGCAGCCGCTCTTGGGGCATCTCCTCGACGTCGACGGGCGTCGGCGAGCGGGCGGCCAGCGCGTCGACCGCGGCGGGGAGCCCGCGGTCGGTCAGGATCGCCGGGTGGATGCCGCGGGCCAGCTCGCGCAGCTCCTCGAGCGCGTCGCTCAGCTCACCGCCGGCACGATCGAGCAGCACGCGCGCGCCGTCGGGGTCCTCGTCGATCGCGTTGCGCGCGAGCCCGAGTTGGAGGGAGAGCGAGACGAGCCGCTGCTGGGCACCGTCGTGCAGATCGCGCTCGAGCCGCCGGCGCTCGGCGAGCCCGGCGGTGACGATGCGGGCACGCGAGTCGCGCAGGTCTTCGACACGGGCGCGCAGCTCGGCCTCGAGCCGCCCGTTCTCCATCGCCAGGGCGGCGGCGGCCGCAGCGCTGGCGACGAGCTCGCGCTCCTCGTCGCGAGAGCGGTCGAACAGGATCGCGCCCACCAGCTCTTCGCCGTGGCGCACCTCGACCACGCCGCGGGCTGGATCATCGGCGGCCGGAAGCGCGAGCGCATGCCCTTCGTCAGAGACGAAGCGCCGCTCGGCGTCGAGCCAGTACGCCAGCTCGATGGTGGGATCCCCGACCGCCTCGGCGACCGCCGCCCGCAGCGGCTCGCGCTCGCCGCCGAGCCGCTCGACGAGATCCTCCACGGCGCTCGCGCGCGCCCACCGCGAGCGGAGGAGCCCTCCAAGGAAGACGAAGGGCAGTAGGAGGAACGGGACGACCGCGATCACGTTGCCGACCTCCTGGAACGTGCTCTCACCGCCGCCAAGGCCGTCGGCCGCGAGCAGCAGCGCGAACATCACGAGCATCACCGCACCGCACGCGAGGACGGGCGTCAGGACGCGCCGCGCCGCGGGCGTCGCCCGGCGCCACCGCCGCACGATGAGGACCACCAGCGCGGCGACGACCACCGCGCCGATCAGGCTGCCGACCGCGTCGATCGCATCGGCGATCCCCTGCTGCTCGACGATCATGAGTGGATTCGGCGGCGAGTCCTCCTGCCAATCGGCGAGATCGGAGGTGAAGAACGCCAGGCCGAGCGGGATGCCGATGGCCAGCCCGTAGCCGACGCCCAACAGGCGCCGCTCGATCGGGAGCGTCACCTGGCCGCTGGGGTAGGCCAGCACGAGCTGGATGAAGACGATGAAGAAGACCGCACCCCCGAGACAGCCGACGGTGAACACCCAGGTCACGTCGCTGACCTTGAGCGCGTTGAGGAAGTAGGTGAAGCCGACCCCGCACAGCAAGGCTCCGACGTGGTTGTGTGGGCGGCGCCCCCACGCGATGAGCCCGGAGCCGATGTAGGCGACCATCACGCTGGCGGTCACGGCCGCCTCGAGGCCTGGGTACGCCGTCTCCTCGTCACCGAGGCTCAGCGAGATGCCGAAGGCCGTCAGCAGGAGTCCGAGCAGCCCGAGCCCGATGAGCGCGGGGCGCAGGCCCGTCACGCGGCCAGCCTCCGGCGGGATGTACGAGCGCAGCGAGCACTCCCGGCCGCATGCGAGCGCGCAGCGCGAGTCATGCGGCAAGGACCTCCTCAAGGGCCGCCCCGGAGAGGTCGGCCTTGGCGATGAACCCGCGGGCGCCGCTGGTGCCGACCAGCGGCCCGTAGTCGCTCGCCGACCGGCTGGAGACGAGCACGACCGCGGGCGGGTCGGCGAGACCGTTCAGCGCCGCCGCGACCTCGAACCCGTCTCGGTCGGGGAGGTTGACGTCGAGCAGGACGATCTCCGGGCGCAGTGCACACGCCAGCTCGACCGCACGGGCGCCGTCCGGCGCCTCACCGACCACGACGTAGCCCTCGAGCTCGAGCAGCATCCGCGCGGTCGCACGGAAGCTCGGAT
>JAEMSV010000227.1 GCA_016462625.1 Solirubrobacteraceae bacterium
CCCCAAGGGCCCGCCCGTCATCCCCGGCCCGACGCTCAAGTGCGAGGTCGGCGACCTGCTCGTCGTGCACTTTCGCAACGCGGACCGCGAGCTCGAGCAGGCGGTCACCATGCACCCGCATGGCGTGAAGTACAACCCCGAGTACGACGGCGCCTACATGGGCGCCTACACCCGCGCCGGAGGGTTCGTCGAGCCGGGCGAGGAGTTCACGTACCGGTGGCAGGCGACGCCCGACTCGGTCGGCGTCTGGCCGTACCACGACCACGGGCCGAACCACACCCTGAACACGATGCGCGGCCTGTTCGGCGCGCTGATCGTCTATCCCAAGGGCGCGAAGATCCCCGACGTCGAGCGGGTGCTCTTCCTCCACGCGCTGACGCCGCCCGTCACAGGGCTGAAGACCGCGCGCCAATGCATCAACGGGCGCGCGTTCGCCGGCAACACGCCGACGATCCGCGCCAAGGTCGGGCAGGACGTCGCCCTCCACGTGATCGGCATGGACGACGCGTTCCACGACTTCCACATCCACGGTCACCGGTGGCAGGACGCCACCGGGACGTTCGTGGACACCCCTGCGGTGGGGCCCAACGAGACCATCACCGCGCGCTTCACCGAGGACAACCCTGGCCGCTGGCTCTACCACTGCCACGTCTTCTCCCACCAGGATGGCGGGATGGCGGGCTGGTACGTGGTGGACCCGTGAGCCGACCCACCCCTGTGTACGAGGAGTTCCGTGCCTAGCCGCAAGTTCACCACCATCGTCGCCGTCACCGCGGCAGCCGCGCTGCTCGCGCCGGCCGCCGCCGATGCGGTCACGTACCCGCCGCCGGCCAACCCGAAGGCGACGTCCGGCAAGCCGAAGGGCCCGTTCAAGACCCTGAAGGTCTCGAAGAAGAACGGCCCCTACAAGACGATCCAGAAGGCCGTCGATGCCGCCAAGCCCGGCGACACGATCCGGATCGCCGACGGCACCTACAAGGAGGGTGTGCAGATCAAGGGCGAGGGCAAGCGCTACATCAAGGTCATCGGCAACCCCGCGCACCCGGAGAAGGTCGTCCTCGAGGGCAAGGACGTGAAGGGCATCAAGGCCCAGAACGGCATCCAGGTCAACGGGGCCAACGAGGTCGGCCTCCAGGGCATCAAGGCCCAGAACTTCAAGGCCAACGGCTTCTTCGTCGTCAACAACGTGGGCTACACGTTCGACCGGCTCATCGCCGAGCGCGACGGCGTGTACGGCATCTACGCCTTCAACTCGAAGGGCGGCACGATGAAGAACTCGGTCGCCTACTACCACAACGACGCGGGCTTCTACATCGGCCAGACGCCGCCGCAGACGAAGCCGATCCGCTCGATTGTCACCAACGTGCAGTCGTGGGGCAACGTCCTCGGCTTCTCCGGGACGAACATGCGGTACGTGACCATCACGAAGTCGAAGTGGTTCAACAACGGCACGGGCATCGTCCCGAACGCGCTGGACTCCGAGAAGTTCGCGCCGCCGGAAGAGAACGTCATCACCGACAACGAGATCTTCTGGAACAACTTCAGCTACCGCCAGAACCCGCCGTTCGTGCTGCGCAAGGCGGCCGTCGGGGAGATCCCGTACCCGACCGGCGTCGGCGTGCTGCTGTTCGGTGGCCGCAAGCACCTGATCTCGAACAACCGCTTCTACGGCAACTACCTCGTCGGCGCGGGCATGCTCCAGCAGCTGCTGCTCAAGCAGAAGGACGCGCAGTCGCTCGTCGGCAACGAGATCAGCGGCAACGCGTTCGGTCTGAACGGCACCGACCTCAACGGCCGGGACCTGTTCTACGACGGCAACGGCCAGGACAACTGCATCGCCAACAACACGGGCGTGCAGGTCACGGCTCCGGCCGACGCGTCGACGTTCGCGACGTGCCCCTTCAAGGGCAACAACGCGTTCAGCAGCACCGCGCAGGGCGAGGCCATCGCGTGGGCGACCGGTGAGGACCCGACCGCGCAGTGGATCCGCCACCCGCACTCCACGGTCGCGGGCGTGACGCCGCTGGAGCTGTTCTCGAAGTCCGGCAAGTACGGGCCGAAGACCCCGTGACGCGCCGTCGCATCAGCGCCGCGGCGGCCGTGAGCTGCCTTGCCGTCGTCTCCGTCGCCGCGGTTCCCGCGGCGGCGGGCGGCGGGAAGCCGCAGAAGAAGACGGTCGAGATCGCGGACAACTACTACAGCCCGGCGAAGCTCACGGTGAACAAGGGTTCGACGGTCACGTGGAAGTGGCCGGACACGACCGGCGACACGCACGACGTGCTCCTGAACAAGGGCCCGAAGGGCGTGAAGAAGTTCCAGTCGGAGTCCGCCGGCTCGTTCTACAGCTACAAGAAGAAGCTGACGACGCCCGGCGTCTACAAGATCGTCTGCACCCTGCACGAGCAGGAGATGAAGATGACGATCACCGTGCGCAAGAAGTAGCGCACGGCGATCGGCGGGGCGCTCGCGCGAGTTAGCCGACCTTCTCGAGGTCGACGACGAACGCGAGCGTCTCGTTCGCGCCGATGGCCGGCGGCGAGCCCTCCTCGCCGTAGGCCTTGTCGCCCGGGATGACGAGCAGGCGGCGACCGCCCTCCTTCATCCCGACGACGCCCTCGCTCCAGCCGTCGATGACGCCCTCGCCGATCGTGAACTCGAACGGCTCGCCGCGGTCCCAGCTGGCGTCGAACTCCGCCTCGCTGTTGAAACCGACGCCGACGTACTGCACGGTGACCTTGTCGCCCTTCTTCGCGGTCTTGCCGTCGCCGACGACGAGGTCCTTGGTGATCAGCGTGTCGGCCTGCGTCTCGGCCGTGATCGTGATCTTCGGCTTCTTCTTCAGGTCCCTCGCGCCCGCGACCTCGACGCCCGGGTTGGCCTTCGTGGGCGTGGCGAGGTCCTCGCCGTCGCCGGCGGTCGTCGATGCGGTCGTCTCGGCGGAGGTGGCCGCGCTGTCGCCGGACGACTCGTCGTCGTCACCGCAGGCGGCGAGGCCGAAGGTCAGCGCGCCGAGCGCGAGGAGCAGGGCAAGCAGTCGGGTCACGGCCGAGCAGGGTAACGAACCCGGGCGGTCGGCCCGCCCGAGGGTCAGTCCTGCGGGGCCGCGCGCTCCTGCACGATGCACCCGAGCCAGCCGAGCCCCTCGTAGGTCTCATAGCCCGGCGTGCGGTGGAAGCCGATGATCTTGTTGCCGTCGGTGTAGTAGCCGCCCTCGCGCCCGTCCTCCTTCAGCGGGAACCGCTCGGTGAGGAGCCCCTCGTTGCCGGTG
Organism: Solirubrobacteraceae bacterium; assembly: GCA_016462625.1. The sequence goes on from JAEMSV010000227.1 coordinate 3,269, forward strand.
GAGGCGATGACGCGATGGTTGGCGTCGAGGAGCATCGCGCGGGTGCGGCTGCGCTCGTCGTCGTTGAAGCGCAGGCCCTCGACGATGCCCTGGGCCTGCGGGCCCCAGTCGAAGAAGATGCCGAGCGCGCCGATGGCCTGGCCGTGGTTCTCGGCGCCGGCGCGGATCGCGGTCGCGTACGTCGCGACGGACTCGTTGTCGAGGTGCTGGAGGCGCATGATGTCGTCGACGGCGAAGTCCTCGCCGCTGCGCGTCGCCATGGCCTGCTGGAACCAGCGCTCGTTCGAGACGTCCGAGCCGATGACGCCGCGGTAGCGGTCGGGACGGCCGTGGGCGATGACTCGGCCGTTGCGGTCGGCGACCCAGAGGTCGAGGTAGACCGTGTAGCTGCTCAGGATGACGCCGAGGCGGTGACAGGCGTGCGGGACCGCGCCCTCGGCGGTCGGGTCGGTGCACACGTCCACGACGGCGGAGTCGGTCGCCCACCAGCGCACGTCGCAGGTGCGCTCGTAGAGGTTGCGGTCGATGAGCTCGACGGCGTACAGCGCGAGGTCCGTGGCCCGCTGGCCGGGGACGGCGAGCGTGAGCGCGCGGCCGAGCTGGTCGAGCTGGCTGATACGCGGGCGCAGCTCGTCGGAGAGCCCCTCGGAGAGCTCCTTGACGTGGCCGGCGACCTGCCCGACCTCTTCGGACACGACCGAGAACGCGGCGCCGCGCTCACCTGCGTGCGCGGCCTGGATACGCGCGTTGAGCGCGAGCATCTGCGTTTGGTTCGCCACGCGCTCGATGGCACGCAGCTTGTCTGTGGCGAGATCGCTGACCTCGTTGGCGAGGGAGACGACGCGCTCGGGCATGGGGTC
>JAEMSV010000228.1 GCA_016462625.1 Solirubrobacteraceae bacterium
TTCCTCCCGATCTGGATCGGTCATCCGGAGGCGGCGGCGATCCTGATGAAGCTTCAGGGCGCCAGCACCCCGCGGCCGATGACGCACGACCTGCTCGTGGACATGCTCGGCGAGCTCGAGGCCAAGTGCACCCAGGTCGTCGTGACCGAGCTGAAGGACAACACGTTCTTCGCGCAGATCACGCTGTCGATCAACGGCCGCGAGATCGAGATCGACTCGCGCCCGTCCGATGCCCTCGCGCTCGCGGTCCGTTCCGGCGCGCCGATCTTCGCCGCCGAGGACGTCATTGCCGAGTCGGCGATCGAGTTCGAGCACGAGGTCGAGGACACCGAGGAGGTCGTCGAGAAGTTCAAGGACTTCCTCGACCGGGTGTCCCCCGAGGACTTCGCCGGCGAGTAGGACGAGCCCAGCGCTCGTCCCCTCGCGGACGCTCCGCCTAGCGGAACGTCGTGTACACGATGTAGCTGCCCTGGTACTGCGGGCGCGTCTTCGCGCTGTAGCTCTTCGCGGTGTCCACGAAGACCTTGTACGTGCCCGAGCGCGGCCGCGACACGCCGGGCAGGCGGGCCATCCGCCGGCTGCCGGTGCCGCACGGCCCCTTGGACTTGGAGATCTTCGTGTTCGACAGCGTCTTGCCGCCGCGGCGGATGTGGACGTACACGGTGCTGTTCGGGGCCCAGCCGGAGAAGCGCCAGCGCGTCTTGCCGGTCGGGCGGCCGCGGTCCTCGTCGAGCTTGACCAGCGTGTTGATGACCTGGAACGTCGTCTGCGCGACCGGCGCGCCGTCCTGCGTGCCGCTCAGGGTGAACGTCTTGGGCTCCAGCGTGTCTTCCGGAACGATCGGCGCCGGGAACTGCGTCTGGAAGTTGCCGAGGGCGTCGGCGTCGCCGGCCACGAAGACCTGCTCGGCCTGCACGTTCCAGCGGGTGTTCGGCCCCCAGCCGGAGCCGGACGTCGTGACCGGGTAGCCCTCGGGGTAGCAAGGAAGGTCGGTCGTGAGCGCGGCGCCGGAGGCGGTCGCCGGCAGCAGCACGGCGCCGGCGACGGCGGCGGCGAGGACAGATCGGAACGGCACGTGGACTCCCGGGTGGAACGGATGGATGGGGAACAGCGGTCTCTCTTACCCGCTAACCACTGAAGCGGCGCGTTGTTACGCCGCGAGGTCCAGCAGGCGCTGGATGAGCGTCTCGAAGTCGATCCCAGCGGCGTCGGCCGCCTGGGGAAGCAGCGAGATGTCGGTCAGGCCGGGGATGGCGTTGGCCTCCAGGACGTAGAGCTCGCCCGTGGCCTCCTCGAACATCACGTCGACACGGGCCATCCCGCGCATGCCCAGGACATCCCACACCTGCACCGCGAGCTCCTGCGCGCGCTCGGTGACGCCGTCCGGGAGCTGCGCGGGGCAGACGAACTCGGTCTGCCCGACGGTGTACCGGGCTTCGAAGTCGTAGCGCTCTCCGACGGGCACGGCCTCGACGATCGGTAGCGCCTGGCCGTCGAGCACGGAGATCGCCAGATCCGGCCCCTGGACAAAGCGCTCGAGCAGCACCTTGTCGTCGTACGAGAACGCGGCGAGGAGCGCGGCGGGCACGGCAGAGGCGTCCTGCGCGAACTTGATGCCCAGCGCGGACCCCTGCCCGGCCGGCTTGACCACGATCGGGAAGTCCAGCCGCTCCTCGATGGCCGGGAGGGCCGTCGCGGCGCCGAGGGACTTGAACGCCGTCTCACCGAACGCGAAGAAGTCCGGGGTCGGGATCCCCGCGTCGAGGAACTGGTGCTTGGCCAGCACCTTGTCGAAGCTCCGGATGCACGCGCTGATGCCCGAGCCCGTGTACGGGACGCCGACCAGCTCGAGCAGCTCTTGCACGGTGCCGTCCTCGCCGTCGCGGCCGTGCAGCGCGATGAACGCGACATCGGCAGCGGCGTCGCGCAGGCGGGCGACGAGGTCCTGGCCGACGTCGATCTCGATCACCTCATGGCCCAGTCGCTCCAGCGCGTCGGTCACGCGTGCACCGGACCGCAGCGAGACCTCTCGCTCGAGCGACCGCCCGCCCTGCAGGACGGCGACGCGGCTCACGAGGCGCTGCCGCTGTCGCGCTTCGGCTCGCGGCGCGGCAGGTGGAGCACGTCGGCGAGATCCGGATCGACCGCCGTTGGCGCCGGCTCGGCGGGGACGGCGCGGTGCGTGCCCGTCAGCGCGCCGTAGAACTCGACCTGCTCGCGGATCACCTTGCCGATCCGCCGCACGCCCTCACGGATGTCGTCCTCGCCCATCATGCTGAAGTTCAGCCGCATCGACGACCCGCCGCGACCGTCGAGGAACGCCGCCCGGCCGGGGACGAACGCGACGTTCTCCTGCAGCGCGCGCGCGAGCAGGTCGGTCGTGTCGATGTAGTCAGGGAGCGTTGCCCAGAGAAAGAGGCCGCCGTGCGGGGTGCTCCATGTCGCCTCCGGCGGGAAGTACTCGGCGAGCGCCTCGAGCATCACGTCGCGGCGGCGGCGGTAGAGCTCGCGGAGCGACTCGAGGTACGCCTGCCACTGGCCGGGGATCGAGAAGTACTCGGCCGCGAACAGCTGGGTCATCGACGACGAGTTCAGATCGGCGCCCTGCTTGCCCACGTTCATCTTCTGCAGGATCGGCCGCGGCGCGATGGCCCAACCGATCCGCAGGCCGGGCGCGAGGATCTTCGAGAACGTGCCGAGGTAGATGACGAAGTCGCCGCCGTCGAGCGAGCGCAGCGTCGGCAGCGGCTCGCCCTCGTAACGCAGCAGCCCGTACGGATTGTCCTCGAGCACCAGCAGCTCGCGCTCGCGGGCGATGGAGACGAGGCGCTGACGGCGGGGCAGCGACATCGTCACGCCGCCCGGGTTGTGGAAGTTCGGGATCGTGTAGATGAACTTCGGGCGCTTGCCTTCGGCCTCGAGCCGGTCGAGGGTCTCCTCGAGCAGGTCGATCTTCATGCCGTCGTCGTCGATCTCGATCTGCACGACGTTGGCCTGGTAGGCGCTGAACGAGGGGACGGCGCCGGGATACGTGGGCGCCTCGGCGATCACGATGTCGCCGGGATCGACCAGCGTCTTGCAGACCAGGTCGATCACCTGCTGTCCGCCGGTGGTGACGAGCATGTCGTCGGGATCGATGCCGTCGGTGCCCTCGGCGGCCATGACCTCGGCGATGACCGCCTTCGTCGCGGCGAGGCCCTCGGTCGGCGCGTACTGGAGGGCCTTCGCCGTCACCTTCGCGGCCATCTGGGCCGTGACCTTCGCGAACAGCTCCGGCGGGAACGTCGACGTATCGGGCAGCCCGCCGGCCAGCGAGATGACCTCGGGGCGCTCGGTGATCGCCATCAGGTCGCGCATGGCCGAGGAGGTCATGACGCGCGTCCGTTCGGCGAACAGCCCGGCGTAGCGTTCGAGGTCGCGCGCGGACGAACGTGGTCCCGTTCGGCTCATGGACACAGCTTCGCCACGATCGCGACGGTCCCTGTCGTCTATCGTCACCGCCCGCACGGTATCGGAGACCATGAACTTCCTGCTCGATCTACTCCAAGGCGTCGGCATCGGCGGCGCGTCAGGCGTCCGGCCCTTCCTTCCGGCCCTCGTCACGGGCGCTGCGGCGTCCGCGGACGTCGCGGTCGACTTCGACGGCACGGCGTTCGCGTTCATGGAGTCGCCTGTCTTCCTGATCGTCCTGATCTTCGCCGCGACGATCACCGTCGCGCTTGAGCAGCGCGGCACCATCGGGGAGCCGATCAGCCAGGCGCTTCTGGGAATCGGGGTCATCCTCGGTGCGCTCCTCGGCGCCGCGTCGCTGGACGACCGCAGCGACATCTGGTGGCCCGGCCTGCTCGCCGGAGGCCTGGCCGCCGTGCTGCTCGGCCTCGCCACCCGCTCGCTCCTCGGCCGCGTCAAGCAGCGGCTCGAGGCCGACGAGCAGGGCTTCCTGCTCATCTACTCCGCGGGCGCCGCGCTCGGCCTGGTCGCCGCGTCGCTCCTCTTCCCGCCGCTCGCGCTCGTCGGCGTCGGGGTCGCCGTCTGGCTGCTGCTCGCCTCGCGCAAGCGCGAGGGGCAGAAGTACGCCGGCCTGCGCATCCTGAACAAGTGACGAAGAA
>JAEMSV010000084.1 GCA_016462625.1 Solirubrobacteraceae bacterium
GCATTCCGTCCTCTTCGAAGACAGCGTGACGCGGGCTTCGGTCGGCTTAGCCTGATACGTCCCAGATCGATTTGCGCAACTCAGCGGCCGCCGCTTCAGCACTGGAAGTCGGGTCCGATCCGGTCTGCTCCCACGCGTTCACAAGCGCGCGCGAGACAGTGATCAACGCCGAGGCGCGACCGGCCGTGAACGCCGCGGCGAGATCTTCAACCTTGCCGCCCTGCGCGCCGACGCCGGGAATCAGAAACACCGCGTGCGGCATCGCAGCGCGCAGGCGGGTGATGTGTGCGGGCTCGGTCGCACCGACCACCGCGCCCAAAGATGAAAGTCCGGATTTGCCGACCATTGATGCGCCGACGCGCTCGACAAGTGCTGCGAGCCGGTCGCTGATCGTGTCGCCGTCGCCCTGTTCGATCTTCAGGTCCTCGATGTCTGCGGCCCCGGGGTTGGAAGTTCTTACGAGCGCGAACACTCCCGCACCGTGTTGCCACGCCGATTCAACGAGCGGCTCCAACGAGTCGCCGCCCATCAGCGGATTGACCGTCGCGACGTCAGCACCGAGACCGGGCACGTCACCCCAGGGTGTCGGCGTGCTGCCGAACAACGACTGTGCATAGGCCGCGGCAGTTACGGGGACATCCCCGCGCTTGCCGTCGGCAATGACGATCAGGCCTTCTTGCTTTGCAGCTTGAACGGTCTCGGCGAGCGCCCGATATCCGGGCGCGCCGAGCCGTTCGAAGCAAGCCATTTGCAGTTTCACGCCGACGCACTCTGCGCCGACGGCCGCGATCACCGATCTGCAGTGTTCGGAAACCGCGTCTGCTGCGACATCCGCCGGCGTCCTGCCGGCCGACCCGGAGATTTCCCCGGGTTCTGAGGACGTCGCATCGGAGACCGCCTTGGTCGCACCGTCAACGGCCTCGATCTGAGTCGGCCAAAGTTTGGCCGGGTCCGGATCGAGACCGAGGACGAGTTGACTCTCTCGTTTTTCAACGAGGTCAGCGAGGCGGTCGCCAAAGGGTTGATGCGAAGCCTCGATCAGCCGCCCTTGACGGTCTGCTTGAGCTTTGCACCGGCCGAGAACTTCGGCACCTTGCTGGCCTTGATCTGGATCGTCTCGCCGGTCTGCGGGTTGACGCCCTGACGTGCACTGCGGTCGGACACGCTGAACTTGCCGAAGCCGGTGAAGGCAACTTCGCCGCCACGCTTGAGGGTTTCGGAGATCGTGTCGAGCACTGCGTCGACGGCCTTGGCGGCTTCAGCCGACGTCAGATCCGTCTTTTCCTTTACCTGGGTGATGAATTCCTGCTTTGTCACAGTTCCTCCTCGAGAGGGATGAGGTTTGATTCGTCGGCCAACGTAACTCCTCCGGCGGCGGAACATGCAGGATTCATGCGGGTTTGCGCGGAAAGTAGGCCGTTTTTCGTGATATATGGCACGGCTTTGGAGGAATCCGCGTCAGAAGTGCGACTAAGCCGCTAAGCGATCGACATCTCTGCGATCAGCAGCGGCGGCGTCAGAACGGAGCCGCCGAACGGAATCCAGCGGCGCTCAGCGCCCGCGGCCTGGACGCCGAGAAGCATCGTGATCAGGTCGCTGGCAATCGTCGCCTCGCGCACCGGTCCGGCGAGCTTGCCGTCCTTGATCTCGATGCCGCTCGCGCCGACCGAGAACTGACCGGACACGGGATTGACGCCGGAGTGCAGGCCGACCACGTTGGTCACGTAGAGACCGTCACCGGCCTGCTCAAAGAGTTCTTCGAGCGTCGCGCCGCCGGCACCGACGATCACATTGCTCGCGCCCGGGCCGGGTCCGCCGCGGTAGGAGCCGCGGCGCGCGCTGCCGGTTGATGCCTTGCCCGCCTCGCGCGCTGTGCGCGAGTCGTAGAGAAAGTTCTGGATGCCGCCGCCCGCGATCAGGGGCGTGATGCGTTGCGCCACGCCTTCGCCGTCGAACGGCGCGCTGGACGGTCCGCCCGCGATCAAGCCATCGTCGGTCAGCGTGAGTGCCTCCGAGGCGACGGTCTCCCCCTCTTTGCCGACGAACGGCGACCGACCGCGCAGGACGGACTCGCCCGAGAGCGCGCCCGCAGCGATTCCGATGAAGCTCGCCGCCGTGAACTCGTCGAGCACGACCGGCGCCTTGCGGCTCTCGGTGCGGCCGGCGCCGATCATCACGACCGCGCGTTCTGCGGCCTCACGGCCGATGAACGCCGCGTCGAGTCCGCCGGGGCCGGTCGCGATGTCCAGACCGAGTCCGGTCATCAGTGCATCTCCGGTGCCGGCGAAGGCGGATGAGTAGGCGTAGGCGCCGGTCGATTCATAGGAGTCTGAGAACCCGTTGCTGTTGGCGATCGCGACAATCGAGCGCGCATCTGCGTAGATCGTCTGCTCGACCTGGCTGACGCGCTCGTCAAATGTGCGCGCTGCGTCATCGACGGCGATCGCGAACTCGACCTTGCGCGCCGTGTCCCAGTCGTCGAAATCCGCGGCGATCAGATCTGCGGCGTCGCCGCGTCCGGTGTCCTCGGGGAGACCGGCGAACTCATCCGGGTCCGAGACCTCGGCGAGCTCGACGGCGCGGGCCGCGACGGCCTTCAGGTCGTCGTCTTTGAGCGAAGTCCCGAAGGCATATCCGCTGCGACCTTCCGACGCGAACGCTCGCACGCCGATCCCGCGACTGCCGGCCTCGGTGAGACTTTCCACGGCACGGTCGTAGACGCGGATCTCGACGTCGCGTTCATCCTGGCCGTAGCCCTCCGCCGAGCTGGCGCCAGCTTCGAGCGCGAGTTCGACGGCGCGGGCGGCCGCTGCTTGCAGTTCAGTCGCGCTCATGTCGCGGTGCCTCCCACAGTCAGCTCGCGGAGCAGGACGTGTGGCTGCCCGACTCCGGCGGGAACGCGTTGACCTGCCTTTCCGCAGTAGCCGGTCGCGAGTTTGAGGTCGCCGGCGATCGCCTCGATCTGCCAGAGCGCCGCAAGGCCGTTGCCGGTCAGCGTCGCGCCGGTCACAGGCTTGGTCACGCGGCCGTTCTCGATCAGGTAGCCCTCGGAGACGCCGAAGACGAAGTCGCCGGTGGCGGGCTCGACCTGGCCACCACCGAACGAGACGGCGTACAGACCGTTGCCGGCCGCTTCGATCAGGTCGGCGACCTGCTCGTCGCCCGGAGCGAAATAGGTGTTGGTCATGCGCGGGACCGGAAGATGGCGGAACGACTCGCGACGGCCGTTGCCGGTGGAAACGACGCCGTCCTTCTGCGCGCTGCGTCTGTCGTGCAGGAAACTTCCGAGCACGCCGTCCTGGAGGATCGGAATCTGCTGCGTCGGCATGCCCTCGTCGTCGATGCCGTCAGTGCCCCACTCGCCGGGCTTGCGGCCGTCGTCGTAGGCGTTGACGAACTTCGGCGCGAGCTGCTCGCCGAGCTTGCCGGCGTAGACGCTCGCGCCCTTCTGGACGGCATCTGCTTCGAGACCATGACCGACCGCCTCGTGGAGCAGCACGCCGCCGAATCCGTTGCCGACGACGACCGGCATCTTCCCGGCCGGCGCAGGCACCGCGTCCAGGGCCGTCAATGCTTTGCGCGCGGCGCTCGCAGCGACCTGCGTCGGGTCGTCCTCGAACAGCTCGTAACCGACGTGGCCGCCCAGTGTCTCGGTGCCGTTCTCGATCCGGCCGTCGCGTGCAGCGATCGCCTGGACGGCCACTCGCACGCGGATGCGGTCATCGCCCGTGGCCAGTCCGTCGGAGTTGTAGATCGTGACCGTTCGGCGGTTCTCGCCGTAGCCGGCAGAGACCTGCGTGATCTCGTCACCCGCGGCGCGCGCGGTCTCATCGCAGGCGCGCAGCATCTCGATCTTCTTCACAAGCTCGACTTCTTCAGGCGGGAGCGTGACGAGTTGCGGGTTGACGCGCGACGCCTGTACGAGCGTCAGTTCCTTGGTCGAGCCGGATTTCGATGCCTGGGACAACGACTCGGCGAGCTCGAGAAGGTCGGGTTCCGCGAGCGAATCCACATGCCCGAAGTAGGTGGCGTCGCCAACGATCAGGCGGATGCCGACGCCCTCTTCGGAGCCGTCCGAGGCACCCTCCATGCGACCGTCATCGAACTGCACTGAGAGCCCGTGCCTGCGCTCCGCATAGACCTCAGCGAAGTCTCCGCCGTTCTGCAATGTGCGCGCGATGACGCGCTCAGCGACGTCCGGGTCAAGCAATGAGGTCTGCGGCATGCGGCAAACTATATGGATGGTCGTCAACCGCATCGCCTGGTCGGTCACGACAGCGCTTTTCGTGATCGTCTCGATCACGCTGTTCCTGTACGGCTACGACGGGTACGGCGGAGTCTTCCTCGCCGTCGCCGCAGCCGCCGGAGTCAACCTGATTCCGTTCGGAAAAGAAAAGGTCTAGGCCGAAAGCGAATCGAGCCAGGTGAGCAGGTCGCGCGCCGCACGGCCGCGGTGGCTGATCTTGTCTTTCTCTTCCTGCGTCAGCTCGGCCATCGTGCGCCCGTCGTCGTAGTCGTCGGGCACAACCGCGGGGTCGTAACCGAATCCGCCATCGCCGCGCTTCTCTTCGATCAGCATTCCGCGACAGCGGCCTTCGAAGACCCGTTCGCAACCGCCCGGCTCGACGTAGGCGACGGCGCACACGTATTCGACCGTCGCGTCGTCGGTCTTGGCGACCTCGGCCATCAGTTTGTCGAGGTTCGCCTCGTCGGAAGCGTCCTCACCGGCGTAACGAGCGGAGTACACGCCTGGCGCGCCGCCCAGTGCCGGCGCCTCGATCCCGGAGTCGTCCGCGATCGCAGCCATGCCCGTGGCCTCGGCAGCCGCGCGCGCCTTCACCAGCGCGTTGGCGGCGAATGTGTCGCCGGTCTCCGGCGGCAGCTCGACCTCGTCCGGGAGCGGCAGCACCTGCCAGCCCGGCAAGAGGCCGTTGAACTCACGAACCTTGTGTTCGTTGCGTGTCGAGAGGACCAGCTCTGGCATGCGGTCAACCGGGAAGGTCGCCCCCGACGGCCGCGGCCTGAGCGGCGCGCAGCTCGGCGATGCCCTTGGCGGAAAGCTCGAGCAGCTCGTCGAGCGAAGCCTTCGAGAGCGGCGTGCGCTCTGCTGTGGCCTGGACTTCGACCAGACCGTCGTCGCCCGTCATCACCACGTTGGCGTCAACATCGGCCTGCGAGTCCTCGACGTACTCAAGGTCGAGCAGGGCCTGTCCGTCCACGATGCCCGCAGAGATCGCGGCGACCGAGGTGATCAACGGCATACGCGCGAGCTCACCGGCATCGATCAGCTTCTGCAGTGCGAGGTGCAGCGCCACGTAGCCGCCCGTGATCGAGGCGCAACGCGTGCCGCCATCTGCGGTCAGAACATCGCAGTCGACATAGACCGATCGCTCCCCGAGCAATTCCATGTCGATCGAGCAGCGCAGGCTGCGTCCGATCAGGCGCTGGATCTCCACTGAGCGGCCGTCCTGCTTGCCCTTGTCGCGGCGCTTGCGCTCGCCCGTGGAGGCAGGAAGCATTCCGTACTCGGCGGTGACCCAACCGCTGCCCTTGCCGGTCATCCACTTCGGGACGTTGGTGTCAACTGACGCGGTGCAGATCACGCGCGTCTCGCCGATCGAAATCAGTGCCGAGCCATCGGCGGTCTTCACAAAGCCAGGTTCGATCGTGATCGAACGGGCTTCGTCTGGTGTTCTTCCGCTGTGTCGTGTCATCGGCGGGGATCATATGACTCTCCCCGCCGCTGACACGCACAGCGCAAGCGCTTGGTCACATCAGCTTTCCGAGCGCCTTTGTGATCCCGCCGATCAGCTTGCTGCCGATCTTCGTGGCGAAGCCGAGGCCGTCGAGGCCCGTGACGATCAGTCCGATGCCCGTGCCGAGCACGACGGTCAGTCCGACGTACTCGACCGTGGCCTGCCCGGCCTGGCCTCGCGCGGCGTAGTAGCGATCGGCCGCCCATGCCGCCAGTTTCAATGAAAGCTCCTGCATTTTCAGTCTCCTGTCTGGGATTCGAGAGGTCGCTTCCGATCTTCCAGATCCGCGCGTGACGGTTCAAGACCGCTTCTGACCAACTTTGCGACGGCGAGGTAAAACTTCAGCTCGCAGGTAAGTCCGTTGCTTGCCGGCGATAGCGTTCGCGCTCTGTAGATGCGCGTCCTGATCGTCACGAACATGTACCCCACTCGCGAGCGCCCGGAGTTCGGCGTCTTCGTGCGAGATCAGCTGGAGGCGCTCGGCCGCATCCCCGGCGTCGAGCCGGAGTTGTACGTATTTGAGGGTGGCGGCATCAAGGCCTACCGCAAGGCCGTGAAGCCTTTGAAGAAACACCTCGCCGAACGCCACTACGACGTGGTCCATGCGCACTACGGCCTGACCGGCTGGGTCGCCCGCAAAGCCGGCGCGAAACCACTGCTGGTCACCCTGCACGGCACCGACGTCTACGACAAGCGCGCAGGCAGGATCTCACGCTCGGTCGCCAAGAAGGCCGACCAGGTCGCCGTCGTCTCCGAGGACCTCGGCCGCGCGCTCGGCAAGCTCAAGACGAAGCGGCCGATCGCCGTGATGCCCACCGGTGTCAGCCTCGCGCGCTTCGAGCAGCGTCCACGTGAGGACGCGCGTCGGGCGCTCGGGATCGACCCGGAAGGCAGCTACGTGCTCTTTCCCTTCAATCCCGACCGACCGGTCAAGCACTACGACCGCGCCGTTGAGGTGGCCGAAGGGATCGAGGACCTCGAAGTTCTCACGCTCGGCAACGTCCCGCCGGACGAAGTCGTCAACTACATGAACGCCGTCGACGCAACGCTCGTGCCCTCCGAGTACGAGGGCTTCGGACTGGCCGCGCTCGAGACGCTCGCGTGCAACGTGCCCGTTGTCGCCACACGCACCGGAATGGCGCCGCAGCTGCTCGACGATGTCGTCGGCTGCCATTGCATCGACTGGGATCTCGGTCGTTGGCGCGCCGCGGTCGAATCGATTCTTGAGGATCCCGACCCACGCGTGAACGGTCGTCCAGTCGCTGAGCGCTGGTCCACCGATGCCATGGCCGCGCGCGTCGTCGACCTCTATCAACGCCTTGCCGGCGACGACGCGAAATGATCGGCGCGCGATGAAGGGCACTCCGGAAGTCGCAGTCGTCGGCGCGGGCTCGGCCGGCCTCTACGCCGCGCTCACCGCAGCGCGCGAGGGCGCGCGAACGGTGCTCGTCTCACAAGCGGCGCTCGCGACAACAGCCAGCTATTGGGCGCAGGGCGGCATCGCCGCGGCGCTCGGCGAAGACGATTCGATCGAGCTCCACCAGGCCGACACGCTCGCCGCCGGTCGCCAGCTCGGTCGCGTGAGCGCGGTGCGCGCACTCGTGACCGGCTCGCCCGGCGCCGTCGAGGACCTGATCACGCTCGGAGTGGATTTCGACCGCGAGGACGGACATCTCGCGCTCGGTCTTGAAGGCGGTCACAGTCGGCGCCGCGTCGTCCACGCGGGTGGCAGCGCCACCGGTCGCCGCATCACGCGTCAGCTTTCGGCGATGGTCGCCGAGCACCCGCTGATCGATGTGATCGAGCACGCCTCCGCGAAGGCGCTGGTGCTCGTTGACGGTCGCTGCGTCGGCGTGCGCGTCGAGGTGGGCGGAGAGTCGCGCACGATCGCCGCCCGCGCGATCCTGCTCGCCACCGGCGGATCGGCCGCGCTCTGGGCCAGGTCGACCAACCCCCCGGCGGCCGTCGGCAGCGGGCTGCTGATGGCGCACGCCGCGGGCGCCGATCTCGCAGATCTCGAATTCCTCCAGTTCCACCCGACCGCGCTGCTCTCACCCTCGCGCAACCAGGGCTTCCTGATCACCGAGGCCACCCGCGGCGAAGGCGCGACGCTGGTCGATCAGGACGGCGAGCGCTTCGTCGATGAGCTCGCTGCCCGCGATGAGGTCGCGGCAGCCGTCGAGCGCAAGATCGCGGGACGCGATGGCGCGGCCAGCCCGGTGTTCCTCGACCTGCGGCAGATCGACCCGGTGCTGTTTCCCAATGTCTTCGGGAAGATCGAGGAGGCCGGCATCGACCCGCGCACCGATCTCGTGCCGATTGCTCCGGCCGCGCACTACACGATGGGCGGGATCGTCGCCGACATCAACGGCCGTACGACCGTCCCCGGACTGCTCGCCGTCGGCGAGTGCTCGTGCACCGGACTGCACGGCGCCAATCGCCTCGCGTCGAATTCGCTTGCCGAGTGCATGGTCTTCGGCCGCCGCGCCGCGCTCTCAGCGCTGGCCGAGCTGTCTCCGCCGGAGGCGACGCTGACGCGCGTCGCCGCGGGCGAACTGCCCGCCTCCGAATACATCCCAGACCCGGACCCGGCAGCCACCCGCGAGCTGCTGTGGACGAGCGCCGGCATCGAGCGCACCGCCGAGGGTCTGTCCAATCTGGCCGCCAGCCCGAACCCGCTGGTGCGGCTGATCGGAGCCAATTCGCTTGCCCGCGAGGAGACCCGCGGGGCGCATCACCGCAGTGACTTCCCCGAGATCGATCACGCGCTCGATTTCCAGCATTTCGTCACGCAGGGCGAGCAGGCCCCTGTGGCTCACCGCTGGGAGTAGATCGGCCACGTTTTCCGCGCAATTTGCGTGGAAATTCAAACGCGGACAGATCCAGACGGCTGTTTGGTCCGTATACCTGAAGGGTAAACATTCGTTTACGTGGTCGGCCGCAATAAATTCCCAAATTTGCAGGGTTTTTGGGATGATGAAAAGTGGTTAAGCCGGTCTTAATGAAGCGATACCGGGATCTTCACGAGCATGCGTGATACTTGATCCCCAGCAGTCCATCCGCACGAAGGGAGCATCGCAAATGTACGCACTGAGCAGAGCCCTCTATAAGGACATCTCTCCCTACATCACCCACGAGCACGTAAACGGTGTCAACGGTGACGTTCGCGGCACGGTTCTCGAGGCCTGTGAACAGACGATGGACAGGATCGCCGACGACTGGCGCTACTTCCACCACCCTGATCGCTTCCTCTTCGAGCAGGTCCGCGCCTACTTCCCCATCACCGACCAGCTCGTGGTCTACAACCTGATCGCCAAGCACGTCGAGCGCGCGCTCCAGGTCACCAAGACCTACGCCGCCCGCGGGTACAAGCCCGACGGATCGCGACTTCGCTGCCGCGCAACCACGCGCCGCAGCACCCCGTGCATGCGCAACATCGTGCCGGGCACCGAGTACTGCCCGTCCCACCAGCACCTCGCCGAGCCGCACTTCACCGAGGACGGTCTGGAAATCCCAGCCCACGTCCACGGCGCCACGGCACACGCAGACGCTGCGTAACGCTGACCCTTCGACAGCTGGACTTGTTCCCAACGGGAGTCATTGCGACTCCCGTTGGTGTTTAACGTGTCCGTCGTGGCCCCACGAACGACACTCGCCGTTGACGTCGGTGGCACCTTCACCGATGCCGTCCTGAGTTCGGCGGGCGGCGTCTTCACCGGAAAGACTCCGACCACGCCGGATGATCAGTCGGTCGGTGTCCTCACGGCGGCGCGCGAGGCGCTGGCCGCAGGCGGGATCGACCCGAGCGACGTTGACGAGTTCGTCCATGGCATGACGGTGACCACCAACGCGCTGCTCGAGGGGCGCTTTGCGAAGACGGCGCTGCTCACCACCGAGGGCTTCACCGACCTGGAAGAGCTCGGTCGCCAGAACCGGGCGGACCTGTACCGACTCGGTGCCGCTCGGCCCGCCCCGATCGTTCCGCCCGAGCTGCGATTCGGAGTACCCGAGCGGTGCGGCCCGGACGGAGTGATCACGCCACTGGATCTCGCGAGCACCCGGGCGGCGATCGGAACCGCAGTTGACCGGGGCGCTGAGTCGATCGCGGTGTGCCTGCTTTTCGCCTTTCGTCATCCCGAGCACGAGCTGGCAATTCGCACCCTCGCGTCCCAGGTTGATCCTTCGATTCACGTCTCCCTCTCTCACGAGGCCGTCGGAACGTTTCGCGAGTACGAGCGCTGCGCGACGACGATCGCGGATGCGGCGCTGAGCCCGCTGCTGGCCGGCTACCTCGGTCAGCTCGCCGAACGCGCCGCGGCAGCCGGCCTGCCCAGGCCACAAGTGATGCTGAGCAACGGCGGAACGGTGCCGGCCGAGACCGCCGGACGCAATGCGTCGTGGACCGTGCTCTCCGGCCCGGCAGGAGGTGCGGTCGGCGCGGCCAGGAGCGCCGAGCGGCGCGGCGAGAGCAAGGCGCTCGCCTTTGACATGGGCGGCACATCGACCGACATCTGCCTGGTTCGCGACGGCGCGGTCACCGTCTCCGCAGCTCGCGAGATCGGCGGTCGACCGATCGCGCTCCCTGCCGTCGACGTCTCGACAGTCGGAGCCGGCGGCGGATCTGTCGCCTGGCGTGACGGCGGTGGCGCCCTGCGTGTCGGGCCGCGCTCAGCCGGTGCCCGGCCCGGGCCGGCTTGCTACGGACATGGCGGCGAAGAGGCGACCGTCACAGACGCGAATCTGCTGCTCGGATACCTCTCGGAAGATTCCGCGCTCGCCGGCGGCCTGAGGCTCGATCGCGACGCGGCAGAGCGCGCGCTGACCCGCGTCGGCAAGCCGCTCGGGATGGACGCGCTGGCGACCGCCGCGGGCGTGGTCGAGATCGCCAATCTGGAAATGCTGCGCGCGACCACGGCCGCGACTGTGGCGCGCGGCGTCGACCCCCGGGACCACGCGCTCGTCGCGTTCGGCGGCGCGGGTCCGATGCACGCGGTCGCCATCGCCGAAGCGCTCGAGATCACGCGAGTCATCTGTCCCGCCGCCTGCGGCGTGCTCTCAGCCTGGGGAATCTCGGTCGCGGGGCGGCGCCGCGACCGGTCGCGTAGCCTCGTTCAACCACTCGATCAGCTCGACCGGATGCAGCTCGCCGAACTCGAGGGTGAGCTTGCGGACGCCGCGGCGGCCGAACTCGGAGTGACGGCGTACGAAACCGAGGCGATCTATGAACTGCGCTACGCGGGCCAGGCGTTCGAGCTTCCGGTCAGCGGCCCACACGACCGGCTCCGCGCCGCATTCCACGCCGCGCACGAGGAGCGATTCGGCTTCTCCGAGCCCGAGGCGACAGTCGAGCTGGTGACGGTGCGGGTGAGCGTCTCGACCCCGGCCGGGACCTCGCGCGCGCCGGGAGACGAAGCGCGCACGAACGCGCGTACCGGAACGCGAACGGCCTGGTTCGGCGGGAGTTCATACGAAGCTGCCGTCGTGCCCTCCGCCCCACCCGGCGACGGATGCCTCGAAGGCCCGGCGATGATTGAGCAGCCGCAGGCGACGATCGTCGTGCCGCCGGGCTGGTCCGCCATGAGCGCCGGTGCCGACGTCGTGCTTGTAAAGAAGGCCGCGACATGATCGACCCCGTGATGCTGAGGATCACCGCCGGCTCGCTCGCCGCGGCATGCGAGGAGATGGGTGAAGTCCTGATCCGCGCCGCGCATTCAGCAAACATCAAGGAGCGTCGCGACTGCTCGACCGGCGTGTTCGACCCGATCGGCCAGATGACGATGCAGGCCGAGCACATCCCAGTCCACCTCGGCGCGATGCCGGCTTCGGTTGCGGCGGTCGTCGAGTTCGAGCACGCGCCGGGGGACGCCTGGATCCTCAACGACCCCTTCAGCGGCGGCACCCACCTGCCGGACATCACGATCGTCACACCGATCTTCAGTGCTGACGGAATCCACCTCGGCTTTGCCTCGTGTCGCGCCCACCACGCGGATGTCGGGGGTCGCGAGCCCGGAAGCATGCCCGCCGACAGTCGCACGCTTGAGGAGGAAGGCGTCGTGATCCCCGCGACGCCGTTCGCGCGCGGTGGTGAGCTGGACCGCGAACTGTTTGAGAGCCTGATCAACCAGATGCGCCACCCGCAGCAACGCGCTGCCGACCTGCGCGCGCAGCTCGCGGCTTGTCGCCGCGGCGAAACGCGCGTCCGCGAGTTCGCCGCACGCCACGGTGTGTCGGTCTACCGCGAGGCCACCGCGGCCGTACTCGACTACGCCGAGCGGCTCGCGCGGAATGGCATCGCGGAGCTTCCGGCCGGGGAGTTCGTCGCCGAGGAGGTGCTCGAGGCCGACGCCTTCGGCGCGCCGCACGACATCTTCCTGAAGCTGAGAGCGACCGTGAGCGCCGACAAGATCGTTCTCGACTTCAGCGGCAGTGACCCTCAGCACTCCGGAAACCTCAATTGCCCGCTGGCTGTCACCGAGTCAGCCTGCTTCTTTGCGATCCGGGCGCTTGTCGCCCCCGACGCCCCGGCCTGCGCCGGTGCCTGGCGTCCGGTCACGGTGATCGCCCCCTCGGGATCGATCCTCAACGCGAACGCGCCGGCGGCAGTCGCGGGCGGCAACGTCGAGACCTCGAGCCGCGTCGCCGATCTTGTGATGCGCGCGTTCGGCCGCGCACAGGGGCAGGGCACGATGAACAACCTGACCCTGGGCAACCACGACTTCACCCACTATGAGACCTTTGGCGGTGGCCAGGCCGGCCAGCCCGACGCGCCCGGTCCGAGCGCGGTCCACGTCGCGATGAGCAACACGCTGAACACGCCGGTCGAGGCGCTCGAAATCGAGTTCCCACTGCGTGTCCGCGAGTACTCGATCCGCCGCGGCAGCGGCGGCGCGGGCGCCAATCCCGGAGGCGACGGACTGATCCGTGACGTCGAAGTGCTCGCCGACATGCGTTACTCGCTGATCGCCGAGCGCAGACGTCACGCGCCCCACGGCGCCGCCGGCGGCGACGACGGAAAGCCCGGCACGGACACGATTGACGGCACTCCGATCCCGGGCAAGTCCGTCGGCGAGCTGAAAGCTGGATCGCGCCTGCGCATCGCGACTCCCGGCGGAGGCGGGTTCGGGTCGCGCTGACCGTCACTAAGATCGCCTAGATGCCACTTGCACTGAAAGAATGGGCCGTGACAGTTCGCGCTCTCGCCGAAGGCGAGCAGCTTGTCACCCTGCGCAAGGGCGGCATTCGCGAGGAGAACAAGCACTTCGAGCTCGAGGGCAAGCAGTTCTTCCTCTACCCCACGTTCGATCACCAGCAGGCTGGACTTGTGCGCGAGTCGCATGTGCCTGAGCTCAAGCGTGCGCTTGAAGACGGTGTCTGGAACCCGCCCGCGCCGACCGCGCGCCAGATGGAGGCCGGAGTTCCGGTCGCGCAACCGATCAGCGTGCGCCTGCGCGCGTGGGCCGAGGTCGTCGCAAGCTATGAGATCACCCAGCCCGACGCGCTGGAGTCGCTCGTTCCGTACCACGTGTGGACGCGCGAATACGCCGCCAAACGCTTCAACTGGAAGCCGCGCCACCCACTTCACGTGCTGCTTCTGCGCACCTATCGCATCCCGCGACCGGTCACGATCCGTGTCGCCGAGGAGTACCTCGGCTGCAAGTCCTGGATCGACGTTCAGCGCGATCTGCCGTTCGAGGGGACCGCGGTCGTCTCCGACGCCGAGTTCGCGGCGATCCGGGCGGATGTTGAACAGCGCCTCGGGGGCGTCGGCACCCCCGCTTAGCCACCGGCGTGGGCGACACTTCTTGTGGATACGCTTGGCGCGTGCGTGTCGGCTATCTAACGGGGTTCGTGGCCGCAGTCATTTCGGCTGCTGCAATGACGTTCGGCGCCGCCTCCGCGGGCGCCGTGAGCGGTTGGCAGCCGTGCGTCTATGCCGAGATCGCGTACGACTGCGCGACATTCGAGATGCCGCTCGATCGCACCGGCGCGGTCCCCGGCACCACGACCGTACGGGCCACCCGACTGGACGCCAGCGAAGGCCCGCGCATGGGCACGATCTTCGTGATCGCAGGCGGACCGGGGCAGACCGCGCAGGTCATGCTCGGACTGATGGCAGACGCCTTCGGCGGCGCCAATCGGTACGACGTGGTCGCCGTCGATCAGCGCGGCTCAGGCTCGTCGGAGCCGCTGAACTGCCCGCGCATCGAATCCGCCAATTTCGACTGGGTTCCCGGCGACCCGGCCGACGATCGACCGTTCACCGACTGCTCGATCTCGCTGGGCGCGGCACGCGCGAGCTACAACACCGCCGAGGCAGTCGCCGATCTCGAAGCCGTCCGCGTCAGTCTCGGCGTCGAGAAGGCCTCGTTCTTCGGCGTCTCATACGGCACCAAGGTCGCGCTTGCATATGCCCAAGCGCACCCGGACCACACAAAGGCGCTGCTGATCGACTCGGTCCTGCCCACGGACATGCCGGGGCAGTTCGACATCGATTCGATCGCCGCCTCGCGCGGCGCGCTGCGCCGGATCTGCAGCGGGAATCGCTGTCACGGAATCGGCAACTCGCCGGTCACGAACATGGCGAGCCTCGCAACCCGGCTCGAGCGCCGTCCGCTGGAGACCTTCCTGGTCGCTCCCACCGGTCGCGTGAGCGAGGAGAAGATCGACGCGCTGGCGCTCAACGACATCCTCTTCGCGGCGGACATGAACCCGTTCATCTACAACCAGATCCCGGGCATGTTGACCGAGAGTCTGCGCGGCAACACCGCGCAACTGGAGCGGCTCTACGCGATCGTCAACGGCGCCGTGGGCGCGAGCGACTCCTACGCCGGCGCAAGGCGTCTTGCCGCGATCGCGCCGAAGCGGACCAAGGTTCCGGCCACGCGCAAGGTCGGCGACCGCGTGATCGGCCGCGACGCAGAGTCGCTGGCGATGTTCAGCAGCACGATGTTCTTTGCGACCACGTGCGCCGACTTCTTGCCGCCGTGGCCGCGCAGCACTGACGTGAGCAACCGTCAGGCGAAGATCGTGGCCGCCGCGAACGCGATCCCGAGTTCGCAGTTCTACCCGTTCTCGCGCACGACCGGTCGCGACAACTCGACCTCGTCGTACTGCCGTGGCTGGCAGCAGGACCCGACACCCCCGGCGATCGTTCAGGGGCCGCTGCCGAACGTCCCGACGCTCGCGCTCGACGGCAATCTCGACCTCCGCACCCCGGTTTCCTGGGCCGAGCGAGCGGTCTCAGGAAACCCCAGCGCTGAACTCGTGAAAATCCCGAACACCGGTCACTCGGTCATCGGCACGGACATCAGCGGTTGCGCGCTCTCGCTGGCCAAGCGGTTCCTGATCTTCGGTGCGACTGACGGCAAGTGCAGCGAGACCGCGCCGGCGATCCCGATCGCCCCGCGCCCAGTCGCAAGCCTGCAGCGCGTCCGCACGCCTGCCGGGACCTGTCGCGGGATCCGCGGCAGGAGCTGCACGAACGCCAAGCGCGCGCTCGCCGCGGGTTATCTCGCGATGCGCGACACGCTCGATCAGCTCCTGATCGGCGGAATGGACACGGGCAACGGCCTGCTCGGCGGAGTCTGGGGCGTCGAATACGACCTCGGCGACGACCTCTCGCTGATCCCGATCGACCTGAACATGGAGGGCGTGAGCAACGTCCCTGGCGTCTACACCTCCGGCAAACTCAATCTCGAGCAGGCACCGGCGGTGAACGACACCCTGCGCATGGGCGGTTGGCGTGTCCTCGTGAGCGGACGCGTGGCCTACGACCGTGCAGGCGACTCGCTGACACTCGCCGGCAGGCGCGGACGCGCGCGCGTCACCGTGCGCCTGCGCCCCAGCGGCAGTCGTGCGGCAGTCGCGCACGTCACCGCAAAGCAGCTGAAGCTGCGTCGCAATTACGCGCTGGCGGCGAATCCGCCGGCTGGCACGCTCGGCCGCTAGAGAGCTTCGTCTACCAGAAGAGCGTCGACTCGAGCGAGCCGTCGGCTTCGAGTTCTTCGATCGTC
>JAEMSV010000085.1 GCA_016462625.1 Solirubrobacteraceae bacterium
ACGTCGTCCAGACCAACTGGAAGACCGGCGAGACCGTCTTCGAGCAGCGCGGCGTCGAGTTCCCCGACTTCTGGTCGGTCAACGCCTCGACGATCGTCACCACGAAGTACTTCCGCGGCGCCGTCGGCACCGACACCCGTGAGTGGAGCCTCAAGCAGCTCATCGACCGGGTGGTGAAGCAGTACCGCAGGGGTGGCGAGGACAACGGCTACTTCAAGACCGAGGCCGACGCCGAGCTCTTCGAGCACGAGCTGACCTGGCTGCTGGTCCACCAGTACTTCTCGTTCAACTCCCCGGTCTGGTTCAACGTCGGCACGCCCTCTCCCCAGCAGGTCTCGGCGTGCTTCATCCTCTCCGTCGACGACTCGATGGACTCGATCCTCAACTGGTACAAGGAGGAGGGGTTCATCTTCAAGGGCGGCTCGGGTGCCGGCCTCAACCTCTCCCGGATCCGGTCGTCCAAGGAGCTGCTGAGCTCCGGCGGTACGGCGTCCGGCCCGGTCTCCTTCATGCGCGGCGCCGACGCGTCCGCGGGCACCATCAAGTCCGGTGGCGCCACCCGCCGCGCGGCCAAGATGGTCGTCCTCGACGTCGACCACCCGGACATCGAGGAGTTCGTGATGACCAAGGCGCGCGAGGAGGACAAGATCCGCGCGCTCCGCGACGCCGGCTTCGACATGGACCTCGGCGGCCACGACATCACCTCGGTGCAGTACCAGAACGCCAACAACTCGGTCCGGGTCAGCGACGAGTTCATGCGGGCGGTCGAGGAGGGCACCGAGTTCGGACTCCGGGCCCGCAAGACCGGCGAGGTCATCGAGACCGTCGACGCCCGCGAGCTGTTCCGCAAGATCGCCACCGCCGCGTGGGAGTGCGCCGACCCGGGTCTGCAGTACGACGACACCATCAACGACTGGCACACCAACCCCGAGACCGGCCGGATCACCGCGTCCAACCCGTGCTCGGAGTACATGTCGCTCGACAACTCGTCGTGCAACCTGGCGTCGCTCAACCTGCTGAAGTTCCTCAAGGACGACGACACCTTCGACGCCGTGCGGTTCGCGCAGGCGGTCGAGTTCATCATCACCGCGATGGACATCTCCATCTGCTTCGCCGACTTCCCGACCGAGGCGATCGGCGACACCACGCGCGACTACCGCCAGCTCGGCATCGGCTACGCCAACCTCGGCGCGCTCCTGATGGCGATGGGTCTGGGCTACGACTCCGACGGCGGCCGGGCGATGGCCGCGGCGATCACCTCGCTGATGACCGGCACGTCCTACCGCCGGTCGGCCGAGATCGCCGGTGTCGTCGGCCCGTACGCCGGCTACGCCCGCAACGCCGAGGCGCACAAGCGGGTCATGCGCAAGCACCAGGCCGCCAACGACACGGTCCGCACGCTCGGGATCGCGGACCGTCAGGTCCACCAGCTCGCCACGGTCGCCTGGGCCGACGTCCAGGAGATCGGCGCCAAGAACGGCTTCCGCAACGCGCAGGCGTCGGTACTCGCGCCCACCGGGACCATCGGCTTCATGATGGACTGCGACACCACCGGCATCGAGCCGGACTTCTCGCTGGTCAAGTTCAAGAAGCTGGTCGGCGGCGGCTCGATGCAGATCGTCAACCAGACGATCCCGCGGGCGCTGCGCAAGATGGGCTACCAGCCCGAGCAGGTCGAGGCGATCGTCGCCTACATCGGCGAGCACGGCCACGTCATCGACGCGCCCGGTCTCAAGCTCGAGCACTACGAGGTCTTCGACACCGCGATGGGCGCCCGGGCGCTGGCCCCCATGGGCCACGTGCGGATGATGGCGGCCACCCAGCCGTTCCTGTCCGGTGCCATCTCCAAGACGGTCAACCTGCCGGAGACCGCCACGGTCGAGGAGATCGAGGAGGTCTACCTCCAGTCCTGGAAGCTCGGTCTCAAGGCGACCGCGATCTACCGCGACAACTGCAAGGTGGGTCAGCCGCTGTCCGACGGCAAGTCCGACTCGTCGAAGAAGGACCAGGGCCGCGCCGCCGCGCACATGGCGGGCGAGGCAGCCGAGGCCGAGACCAAGGTCGTGGAGAAGATCGTCCACGCGCCGCTGCGCAAGCGCCTGCCCAAGAGCCGGGTCTCGCGCACCACGTCGTTCACGGTCGGCGGTGCCGAGGGCTACATGACCTCCGGTGCCCACGACGACGGTGAGCTCGGCGAGATCTTCCTCAAGCTCGGCAAGCAGGGCTCCACGCTCGCCGGTGTCATGGACGCGTTCTCGATCGCGGTCTCGATCGGCCTGCAGTACGGCGTCCCGCTGGAGACCTACGTCTCGAAGTTCACCAACCTGCGCTTCGAGCCTGCCGGTCTCACCGACGACCCGGACGTCCGGATGAGCCAGTCGATCATGGACTACATCTTCCGCCGGCTCGCCCTCGACTACCTGCCGTTCGAGCAGCGTGAGGGCATGGGCATCTTCAGTGCCGACGAGCGT
The DNA here is from genome assembly GCA_016462625.1 of Solirubrobacteraceae bacterium. The sequence goes on from JAEMSV010000085.1 coordinate 2,472, forward strand.
CAGCGCTACCTCGAGACCGGCTCCTACGAGCCGCTCACCGAGGAGATCGGCTCCCCGTCCGAGCTGATCGACGTCGACTCGGCGGTTGAGGAGCGAGGAGCCCCGGTGACGAGCATCGAAGCCACCGACTCTGTCGTCGAGACCAAGGACACCCACGGCTCCGAGCAGCGCGAGGTCCCGCCGCACGTCACCAAGGAAGCACACACCACGGCCGAGCTCATGGAGAAGATCAGCGGCACCGCGATCGACTCCCCGCTCTGCATGACCTGCGGCACCAAGATGCGTCCTGCTGGTTCTTGCTACGTCTGCGAGGGCTGCGGCAGCACCAGCGGTTGTAGCTAGTCCCAGTCCGTGCCGAAGGGCCCCGACGTCGAACGTCGGGGCCCTTCGGTTTCGATGGTCTGCATCAGCAACTAGCCGGCAGCCACTGTTGCCAATGTGAAGAAGTCGACCGGCATTGCCTGCGAGAGTTCCCAGGTGATGGCGATGGGGCGTTCGCCTTCGTGCGCCACGGGCCGTCCCTCGCCCAGGAACAGGTAGGCGGATGTGCCGAACTCATCCTTCTGTTCCTCGCGGGCGAACAGGAGCACGGTGCTGGTGCCGTTGACGTAGCGCTGGCCGGTTTCTGAGGCCAGCGAGGTAGTCGACTGGCTTTCCCAGTGAAAGAGGGTGGGACTGATGGGGTAGTCCCGATACATAGTCGTGGGCGAGTACGACGACTCTGCCTTCTTGAGCGTGATGAGCAGGACGTCGACGTTCTTGTTGCGGGAGTACCACACCCCTTCCCGCATGCTGTTCGGGTTCCTGGGGAAGTCGAGGGCAGCGAGAATCTCCTCACGCTGATAGCGCGCGTGCACCTTGAGAGGTACGTCGGCTAGTGATCCACCGAGGTCAATTGCCATGTGCCGGGCAGCATCGAATGAGAGATCGACGACGCTACGAAGCTCGTCGCGGGTGGCTGCCTCGCGACGAAGTGTCTCCAGACCCTGCTCGATTGCGTCATAGCCTCCTCCGTCCGGCCAGAGAGAGAAGAGCATCATGCGCGCCAAGCGCTGTTCTGCGGGTGAAAGGTCTGCGTATGAGGGACTTCGGTCATCGAGCAGGCGGTCGTACGCCGCCGCCCGTTGACGGTCGTCGACATGGGCGAATGCACGCACCCGTTTGAGCAGCTTGTCCTCCATTTCGGACCCGGCTCGGGTCGGAAGTCCAGCGTCCCTACGCAGTCGCGTCCACGAATGGCTGCCGCGTCTCAGGATGTCCGACAAATCAATCCCCGACTCATCCAGGAAGCCGGCCAAGTCGTGGTCGCCGTAGGAGCGCAGTTCCGCGACGATCTGGGACCAGCGGCTCGCGACCTGCGACTTGAGGTTATCGAGGACGAGCGACTGTGCCTGCTTGCTCAGCACGATTTGGCAGCCTGACGGAAGGAAGGGAAAGCCCTTCTCGATGTCGCGCTCGAGTCCGCGCCTGGTGCTGCCGGTCAGTGCGCGCAGCTTCTGGTCCCAGCGGAACTGTTTGTTCTGATACCCGACGAAGTCGAGGACGGTGAGAACCGCCTTGTCGCGAGTCCGCCGCAGTCCGCGGCCCAATTGCTGGATGAACACAGTCGCGCTCTCGGTCGGACGCAAGAAGAGCACGGTGTCGACATCAGGCAGATCGAGACCCTCGTTGAACACGTCGACGGCGAAGACCGCATTGATCCTGCGGCGACGCAGATCCTCTAGGACGCGGTCGCGCTCAAGCTGCGGCGTCTGACCACTGACGGCTGCAGCAGGGATCCCTGCCTCGGTAAAGACTCGCGCCATGAAGTGGGCGTGGTCGACGCTGACACAGAAGCCGAGAGCTCGCATCGCGCTTGGGTCGAGCACCTTGTCCTGCAGCTCACTGATCACCATGGCTGCGCGCGCGTTGTTGCCTGTGTAGAGCTTGGAGAGTTCACCCTCGTCGTATCGACCCCGTGACCAACTCACGCCGCGAAGGTCCGTGTCATCGGCGACAGCGAAATAGTGGAAGGGACAGAGCAGATCGGCGCCTAGGGCATCCCACAGTCGAAGCTCCGCAGCCGTCCTCCCTCCGAAGAAGGAACGAACGTCGGCGCCGTCGGCTCGCTCCGGAGTTGCGGTGAGACCAAGCAACTCGACTGGTGTGAAGTGGCTGATGATGCGTCGATAGGACGCGGCCTCGGCATGGTGGAACTCGTCGATCACCACCACGTCGAACGCGTCAGCGGGGATCGAGTCGATGCCGTATGAATGGAGCGACTGAACGCTCGCGAAGACGTGCTGCCAGCGCTCGGGGCGGGTGCCGCCGACATAGAGCTCGCCGAAGGACGCGTCGCTGAGCACTTCGCGATAGGTCCGCCGTGATTGTTCGAGGATTTCGCGCCGATGGGCGACAAACAGCAGCGTCGGACGATCGACATCGCTGGCGCACAGGCTGCGGTAGTCCAGCGCCGCGATCACGGTCTTGCCGGTCCCCGTTGCCGCGACGACCAGATTGCGGTGGCGATCGTGGACGGCCCGTTCAGCCGCAACAGCGTCCAGGATCTCCTGCTGATACGGGAAGGGCCGGACTTCAAGGCCGGCGAGGGTGATGGTGACCCGATCATGCGACGTCCGCCCGGAGGCCTCGGACAGTGCATCGTCGAGGCGGTCGCGATCGCGGTCCGGGTCGTAGCTCTCGAACGACGAGTCATGCCAGTAGGTGTCGAACGTGGCCCGGAACTTGGTGAGCAGTGTGGGCGTGCCTACTGCGGACAAGCGAACGTTCCATTCGACGCCGTCGAGTAGCGCCGCTCGGGACAAATTCGAGGATCCGACGTAGCCGGTGTCGAAGCCTGTCTTGCGTCGAAACATCCACGCCTTGGCATGCAGCCAGGTGCGCTGGGCGTCGTACTGCACCTTCACTTCCGCGCCGAACTGTCGAACGAGCCGATCGAGGGCGGCACGCTCGGTCGCGCCCATGTAGGTGGTGGTGATCACCCGTATAGGTATGCCCCGAGAACGGGCGAGTTCGAGCTCAGGCTCAAGCAAGCGCAGGCCGTGCCACTTCACGAAGGCACAGAGCAGGTCGACCTCGTCGGCGCTGTCGAGCTCTGCCCGAAGTTCGGCTCCCAGGCTCGGCTCACCACTGGCGTTGGTGAGGAGCGAGGCTTCGGCCAATGGAGTAACCGGTCGAGACGAGATGGGAAGAACGCCGGGGGCCGGGGCTGCGGTAATGCTCATGAGCTGTGCCGCCGGGGCCACCACGGCTTGGTCAATCTCGGCAAGCAACTCCACGAGGCGGTTCACGAGCCGGATGCGCTGATCCGGGTCGCGGGTCACCCGCAGCTTGTGCTGGAGTAGATCGGCGACGTGGCGCGCCAGGACGTGCGGGGCGTTGGCGTCATCGAGGGCGGCGGTCTCAAGTTCAACACCCTCAGTCGCGGCCAGCGCAGCTCGAAGTCGCTGGGTTAGCAGCGACTCATAGAGGCCCTTTTGCATCTATGTGGCCTCCCCGCGGGCTCGGACCGTATTCGCACCGTATGGCATGCCTCGCCTGCTGCGCTGTACATCTCCTGCACGCGGAATCCCTAGGCCCGTCTGGGCTAGCCCAAATGGCTGGTTCTCACGTGATCCGTCTGCGTGTCCCCGGACATATGCCTAGGGTCGCTCAGATCCCAGGGGAGGCACGATGGCAGGGGAGTCTGCATACGAGTCGGCGCGTCGTCAGCGCGAAAAGGCAGAGCGCCTGCTGCGTTCCGCAGACCTTCATGAGAAGGGTGCCGAGGGGGAACGTGCTACTGCGGCGGTGCTGGCGACACTGCCAGGTGAGCACTGGACGGTGCTTCATGACGTCCGATGGCCGGGGCGTCGCTTCGCTAACGTCGACCACGTCGTCATTGGTCCGCCAGGAGTGTTCGTTGTCGACTCGAAGAACTGGTCGGGTCGAATCGAGGTCCGGGATCAGGTTCTTCGGCAGAACGGATACAAGCGCGAGCCAGCCGTCGCTGGCGCCGCCGAGGCAGCGCTCGCGGTGGCCCGCCTCGTGCCTCTGTTGCGAGTCGATCTCGTGGTTCCGGTTCTGTGCTTCGTCAGGGACGAGCCGGTGACCGGGTGGGCGCGCGACGTTGTGGTGTGCTCCACGTCGAACCTCTTGTCGCTGCTCCAGTCCCGGCCCTCGCAATTGGAACCGTGGCAGGTTCGCGATATCGCGCTGCAGCTTGATGGTCAGCTCAACGCCGCATCGCTGCCCGCCGCCGAGCCGAAGCCGCATGCAAGGTCCAGCCGCTATCAAAGGAACCCTAGCCCCGTCCCGCGAACGCGTCCGAGAGCGCCCGTAAAGCGGAAGTCGCGTAAGTCACCGGCAGCCGAACTGCTCAGGCTTCTTGCTCTGCTGGCGGCCTTGTACTTCGCATACATGCTCCTGATCCCCTCCATGCTGACGCGTTAGCCGACGGCGCGGCTCCGACGTATGTGAGCCAGCTGCCAGGGACGGGCGTATTCCGGTTGCTTGGGCAGGATGCGGGTATGGCGAACCTGACCGAGCACACCTGCTCAATGCCGCGCGAGACGTCGTTCGAGCGCGGTGAACTGGACCCGGCATTCATCGCCACCGAACCTCGACGACATCGCCGCTCTGGCCGTCGGCGCGGGGGCCTGCAGATCTACTTTCCACAGATCGTGAGCAGCCTCTTGCCGGCTGTCGGTGGGCCGTCCTAGAGTCGAACACATGTTCGATCGGCCATCCACCTCGACCGCGGTAGAGCGGGTCCGGTCCCTGACCGCCGACCTGCTGACCGCGCACGAGGGGCTGGAGAACGACGAACAGCGGATCGACTTCGTCCGAGCGCTGGAGGAACTCAAGTGCGCGGCCTCAGGGTCCCAGGCGGCGGCGACCGCGGACTTCTCGAAGTCGCAGCTCGACAAGCAGGTCGCGGCCGGGGTCCGCAAGGAGCGGCTCGGTGTCGGCATCGCGTCGCAGGTCGCGCTGGCCAGAAGGGTGTCGCCGGCGCAGGGGCAGCGGCTGACCGGCTTCGCCACGGTCGTACGCCGCGAGATGCCGTTCACCGACGAGGCGCTGCGCCGCGGCAGGATCACCGAGCGCGCGGCCCTTGCGCTGGTCCAGGAGACCGCTTGTCTCGAGCTCCCCGACCGCGCCGAGGTCGACCGCCGGATCGCCGGCGACCTCGACGCCGTGGAGCAGCTGAGCGAGCGTCAGGTCATCCGCGAGGCGCGGGCAGCGGTGGCCGAGCTCGACCCGGCCGCGGTGGCCGAGCGCCGCCGTCGCGCGGAAGCGGATCGCCACGTGACGACCAGGCCCGCTCCCGACACGATGATGTGGCTCGGCTCGCTGCTGCCCGTCAAGGACGGCGTGGCGGTGTGGGCGGTGCTGTCCCGCGAAGCCGACCGCGCCCGCGCCGCCGGCGACCAGCGCTCGCGCGGGCAGATCATGGCCGACACCCTGCGCGACCGGGTGCTCGACGGCGGAGCCGAGGCGGACGCACCCGCGCTGATGATCAACGTCATCGTGCCCGACTCGGTGCTGCTCGGCGACGAGGACGGCACGGGCTGGGTGCAGGACTACGGCCCGGTGCCCGGCGACCTGCTGCGTGAGTGGATCGCCCAGAACGCCGAGGACGGCGTCGACCAGTGGGTCCGCCGGCTCTACGCGAGCCCGACGACCGGCGAAGTCGTGGCCATGGACTCGAAGGCGCGTCGCTTCGAGGGCAAGCTCGCCGAGTTCCTCCGCCTGCGTGACCAGGAGTGCCGCACCGACAACTGCCACGGCCTGATCCGGCACCTGGACCACGTGCAGCGCCAAGCCGACGGCGGCCCCACCTCGGCCACCAACGGCCAGGGAACGTGCGAGACCTGCAACTACGCCAAGGAGGCCCCCGGCTGGTCCGCCAGGTTCATCCGAGGGCCCGACGGCGAGCACGTGGTGGAGACCGTGACGCCCACCGGCCATCGCTACACCAGTCGGCCGCCCCGCTGGAAGGTCCAGGAGCGGGGACTGCGAGTGGAGATCTTCCGCCCAGCGGCCTGACCCTGTGGATAGCCGTTCGCCGACATCGTCAGGAACGGCGAGAGCCCTGGCCGCAGCAGGCCGAGAGGCCGCAGCACGACGTCGTCGCGTGAGCAGTGAGCTGATGCTCGAGGTGTCGCTGACCGATGCCGTCTGTGGTCGCTTCAGTGGATCCGAGCACCTCGACGCCCGGCGACGATCTGGTCGAGCACGCGCGGGTCGCCGTCGCATGTGGCAGTGGAGGCGCGCATGAGTGACCACGAAGTCCTCACTTCGGACCCGAGACGACCTGCGACGCGTCGACCCGACGCTGCGGGTCATCGAGGTCTGACGTCGTCTCCGATCGCGGCCGGATCCCGCGCGCGGTGGTCGACGCCTTCGAGGCGTCCCGCGGCTGAGCCGCTACCCGTCCGCGAGGTCGAGCTGGATTCTCGCGACCGCCGGGACGTCCGCCGGCGCCCAGTCGAGGTCCTCGAGGTCCTGGGGCGCCACCCAGCGGACCTCCGCGTGCTCGGTCGGCTGCGGTTCGCCCCCGACCAGCTCGCAGTAGTACGTCGTGAGCGTGATCGTGGCGAAGTCGTAGGCGTACGTCGTCCGCTCGACCTGGTCGCCGACCCGGACCCGGCAGCGGAGCTCCTCGGAGATCTCCCGCTCCAGAGCGTCGCGGGGCGACTCGTCCGGCTCGACCTTGCCGCCCGGGAACTCCCACAGGTAGGGCAGTGCGGCGGAGGGACCTCGCTGCGCGCAGAGGACCGACCCGTCCCTGACGATGACCGCTCCGACGACCTCGATGTGCTGGGGCAACTGGTGCCTTTCGTCCCTGCCTGCCGCGCCGATGAGTGCCTACGATGGCGCAAAGCCAATCTCGACGTCCCCGGGAGCATCGATGAGCCGCTACCCCCGCACCTTCCGTAGTCTGGCGGCCACCACTGTCGCCGCCGCACTGGTCGTCGGCTTCGCGCCGACCGCGCTGGCCGCGCAGACCAAGCTCGTCGTCGACGACCCGGTCGAGCCGGGCAAGGCCTACGACATCGTCAAGCTCGTGCTGAAGAGCCAGAAGACCGAGACGACCAACGCCAAGGTCGTCGTCAAGCACGGCCGCGAGGTCGAGGTCGGCGACTCGATCGACGTCTGGTTCAACATCGACACGGACGCCGAGCCGGACGTCCACCTGGTCGGCGACTCGTTCTCGGAGTACACGGTCTTCGAGACAACCTCGTTCGACGCGGATGACGACGGCAAGGACATCTCCAGGCGCGGCTGCATGGACCTCAAGATGACCGGCTTCAAGTCGATCGTCCGGTTCGACCCGAAGTGCCTCAAGGCCGGCGCGAAGTTCGCCGTGTCCGTGAAGACCTCGCGGACCGACAAGCCTGCGGGCAAGGCCGACTACGTGCCGGCGCCGGAGACCTTCACCAAGAAGGTGCTGAGCGGCCCGCTCGCCTGAGCTCCAGCCGCGCCTGACCCGCTCCAGCGGGTACAGGCCATCGTGACCACAGCCGCGGACGACCACTTCGTGCACGTCCGGGGGGCCTCGGAGAACAACCTGCGGTCCGTCGACGTCGACATCCCGCGCGACGCCATGGTCGCGTTCACGGGCGTCTCCGGGTCGGGCAAGTCCTCGCTCGCCTTCGGCACGTTGTACGCCGAGGCGCAGCGCCGCTACTTCGAGTCGGTCGCGCCCTACGCCCGCCGGCTGCTGCAGCAGGTCGGGGCCCCGCACGTCCAGGAGATCAGCGGGCTGCCGCCCGCCGTCGCCCTGCAGCAGAGAAGGGGCGCCCCCAGCTCGCGGTCGAGCGTCGGCACCATCACCACGCTCTCCAACCTGCTGCGGATGCTCTACTCCCGCGCCGGGACCTACCCGAAGGGCGCACCGAGGCTGGAGGCGGAGTCCTTCTCGCCCAACACCGCCGCCGGCGCCTGCCCGCGCTGCCACGGCCTGGGTGTCGTCCACGACGTCGCGGAGGACCTGCTGGTCCCGGACGACTCGCTGAGCATCCGTGAGGGCGCGATCGCGGCCTGGCCCGGCGCGTGGCAGGGCGCCAACCTGCGCAGCATCGTCTCCGGGCTCGGCATCGACCTCGACAAGCCCTGGCGCCGGCTGCGCAAGCGGGACCGGGACTGGCTGCTCTACACCGACGAGCAGCCGTCAGTGCTCATCGAGCCCGAGCGCGACCGCATCGACCACGGCTACTACGGCAAGTTCTGGAGCGCCCGCAAGCACCTCATGCACACGCTGTCCGACAGCAAGAGCGAGCGGATGCGCGAGCGGGCGCTGCGGTTCATGCGCAGTGTGACCTGTCCCGAGTGCGAGGGCGCGGGGCTGCGCCCGGAGGCGGTCGCGGTCAGCTATGCGGGGCACTCGATCGCCGAGGTCAACGCGATGACGCTGACGCGGCTGGTCGACCTGCTCCGGCCGGTCGCCGAGCTCGAGGAGGCGGGCGCCGCCGTCTCGAGCGCGGAGTCCGGCGAGACGACCGAGGTCGCCGTACGGATCTCCGCCGACCTGGTCGCCCGCATCGAGGTGCTCCTCGACCTCGGCCTCGGCTACCTCAGCCTCGGCCGCAGCTCGACGACCCTGTCGCCGGGCGAGGCGCAGCGGCTGCGGATCGCGACGCAGCTCCGCTCGGGGCTGTTCGGGGTCGTCTACGTCCTCGACGAGCCGTCGGCGGGGCTGCACCCGGCCGACGCCGAGCCGCTGCTCCAGGTGCTCGACCGGCTGAAGGCCTCGGGCAACTCGCTGTTCGTGGTGGAGCACGACATGGACGTCGTACGCCGCGCCGACTGGGTCGTCGACATCGGTCCCGGCGCCGGGGAGGGCGGCGGACGCGTGCTCTACAGCGGGCCCGTGCCGGGTCTGGAGACCGTGGAGGAGTCGGCCACGGGTGCGCACCTGTTCGGGCGCGCCGAGGTCCTCCAGCGCGAGCCGCGTACCCCGCACGGCTGGCTGCACCTGCGCGGGGTGAACCGGCACAACCTGCAGGAAGTCTCCGTCGACGTACCGCTCTGCGTGCTCACGGCCGTGACGGGGGTGTCCGGGTCGGGCAAGTCCACGCTGGTCACCCAGGTCCTCGCGGAGCTGGTGCGCGGCCACCTCGGCCAGGCGCCCGACGACCCCGACGACGCCGACGACACCGCGCTGGAGGTCGACGTCGACGACGCGACCGGGCTCGAGGCGTTCGACCGGCTGGTGCGCGTGGACCAGCGTCCGATCGGGCGCACCCCGAGGTCCAACCTGGCGACGTACACCGGCATGTTCGACGCGGTCCGCAAGCTCTTCGCGCAGACCGACCTGGCTCGCAGGCGCGGCTACCCGCCCGGCCGGTTCTCCTTCAACGTCGCCGAGGGCCGCTGCGAGACCTGTCAGGGGGAGGGGTTCGTGGCGGTCGAGCTGCTGTTCCTCCCGGGCACCTACGCCGCCTGCCCGGCCTGTCACGGCGCCCGCTACAACCCGGCGACCCTCGAGGTGACGTACGCCGGCAAGAACATCGCGCAGGTGCTGGCGATGTCGGTCGACGAGGCCGCGACCTTCCTGAGCGACGTGCCCGCCGCCGCGCGCAGCCTGGAGACCCTGCGGGACGTCGGGCTGGGCTACCTGCGGCTCGGCCAGCCGGCGACCGAGCTCAGCGGCGGCGAGGCGCAGCGGATCAAGCTCGCCACCGAGCTCCAGCGAGCCCGCCGCGGACACGCGCTCTACGTCCTGGACGAGCCGACCACCGGGCTGCACCCCGCCGACGTCGCGCTGCTGCTCAGGCAGCTCCACCGCCTCGTGGACAACGGCAACACCGTGGTGCTGGTCGAGCACGACCTGGACACCGTGGTCACCGCCGACTGGGTCATCGACCTGGGCCCGGGTGGCGGGGACGCGGGCGGCCGGGTGGTCGCCTCGGGAACTCCTGCCGAGGTGGCGAGGGCGGAGGGCAGCGCGACCGCGCCCTACCTGGCGCGGCGGCTGCTCAGCCGCCGAGGATCCCCGGCGCGCTAGCGAGGAACTGCTCGATCGTCGTCGGCGTGCGCTCGATCGGCACCCGCACCGGCGGCGTCGAGCTCGGTAGCGGGGCCGGCACGTCGACCGGGACCTGGTCGGCGGCGACCTGGACCAGCCGGTCGGCGGCGATCTCGGTGTAGGGCGCCAGCAGCTCGTTGTCCTCGGTGACGCCGATGCTGAGCAGCATCACCATCGTGACGTTGCTGTCGATCCGGGCGATGGAGAAGCCCACGCCCAGCGGGACCTCCTGGCCCTCGAACGACCAGGTGCCGCCCCCGACCATGGCGAACTGGTCGTCCACGTCGTCGGTGGCCGTCTCGGTGTCCACCGTGACGTCGATGACGGTGCTCTCGGTGCCGTCCTCGGAGCTGTCCTCGAAGTGCGTGCATCCGTCGATGTCGTCGTAGAGCGCGCCGAACGCCGCCTCCGCGGTGGCCTCGTCGCCGAACGAGCTGACCTTGCTCGTGACGACCATGAGACGGACGTCGTCGACGAGCCAGTAGTCGATGTCGGCGTCGCCGATGGCCACGCCGTCGGGGTCGAGCCGGTCCTCGAACGAGACGTCGGCCTCGCAGCCGGTGGCCGTGTCGGCGGCGGGGTCCACGGGCTCGTCGTCACCGGAGGAGGTGTCCGCCTCGAACGCCGACCCGAGGTTGCCCTGCGACAGCAGCGCGAGCTCGGCGCGGGCGTCGTCGAGCACGGCGAACGACGCCGTCCGCGGGTTGAGCCGCGGCGACTCCTCGGACGCCGCGTCGGGCTTGCGCTCGCTGCCGTCGGTCGTCGACTCGTCACCGCAGGCGGTGAGGAACAGGGCGAGGAGGAGGGCGGCGGAGAGACCAGCGGTACGGCGCACGGGGCCAGTGTGGTGGATCCGCCTGGTGCAGACCAGTACCGGCCAGTTGCGGCGTTCCCGGGACGGGCCCGGCCCGGCTCCCTAACGTAACCGTGGGTAACCACCTCGGGAGGCCCAGTGGCAGACAACTACGCGATGGACGCGACGCAGCGGCGCCGCGCCAGGCCTGCCCGCGCCCCCGTCGTCGGCGACGCCGAGGCCCTGCGGATCGAGGCCCAGCACCGCACCACGGACGCTCTCGAGGCGCTCGACCCCGGCGTCTGGACGGTCATCGAGGAACTCCAGTGGCCCGGCGGCCGCTACGGCAACGTCGACCACGTGGTGGTGGGCCCGTCCGGCGTCTACGTCGTCGACACCAAGAACTGGACCGGGGACGTGGCCGTCTACGGCGGCCGGCTCCGCTACGAGGGCGTCACCCACGACTCCGTGGTCGCCCACCTGACCGAGGCCGCGGCCGCGGTCGCCCTGCTGACCCCGGGCGTCCCGCAGCAGCTCATCAGGCCGGTGCTCTGCGTGGCCGGCGGCGAGGGGCTGGCCACCCACGTCGCGGGCCTGCTGGTCTGCTCACCCGACACCCTGGCGGCGACGCTCGAGTCGCGCGTGCACAGCATGTCCACCCACCAGATCACGATCGCCTCCGGTCAGCTCCGCGACCACCTCCACGACCAGGGCCTGGTCAAGGTCGCGGCCCGGGCCGGCCAGCACCACGTGAAGCGGGCCAAGCGCGGCCCCGCCCGGCCGATGAAGGGCGTCCCGGTCATCCGGATCGCGATCGCGGCCTGGTTCGGCGCGACGCTGGTCCTGGCGCCGCACGTGTTCACCGACACCTACGACACCATCCACGACAAGGTCGAGGAACAGATCGACAAGCGCTGACCCGGGTACCTGCCCGCACGTGACGCCCGAGACCGCCCGCGCCCTGCTCGACGCCGAGCAGCGGCGTACGGAGCAACGGCTCGCGCAGCTGCGCGACGACCATCGCGGGTTCGTCGAGGCCTCGCGCGACACGAACGCCGACGACGAGCACGACCCGGAGGGGACGACGATCGCCTTCGAGCGCTCGCAGGTCGGCGCGCTCGTGCGTCAGGCCGAGACCCATCTCCACGAGCTCGACGCGGCTCGTGAACGCCTCACGTCCGGGACGTACGGAGCCTGCGAGCGCTGCGGTGCCGAGCTCCCCGACGGCCGGCTCGAGGCGCGGCCCACGGCCCGGCTCTGCGTCGCCTGCGTCGACCGCTGAGGAGCTCTCGATTCACCCCGAAGGAGGGGGCATGCCTCCCCGGGCCGTGGATACCACCCAGAAAGAGGGACACCCACACCTCGAGGAGGAGCAATGACCACGGCACGCGAAATCATGAGCGGCGGCGCCGAGTGCGCCCAGGTCACCGACACGGTGCAGCAGGCCGCTCAGAAGATGAAGGACCTCGGCGTCGGCGCCCTGCCGATCTGCGGGGAGGACAACCGGCTCAAGGGCATGATCACCGACCGCGACATCGTGCTCACCTGCGTCGCCGGTGGTCACGACGTCACGCAGATGACGGTCGAGGAGTACGCCGGCGACGAGGTCGTCACCATCGGCGCTGACGACTCCGTCGAGGAGGCCCTGGCCACGATGAGCAAGCACGGCGTACGCCGGCTGCCGGTCGTCGACGGCCACGACCTGGTCGGCATGGTCAGCCAGGCCGACATCGCCCGCAACCTGCCCGAGGACAAGGTCGGCGACCTCGTCGAGGCCATCTCGTCGGCGCCGGCTGACGCCGCATGAGCGGCACGGGCGAGGCGCCGGGCGACCAGGACTCCGAACCCGCCTCGACGCCTACCGGTGCCGCCGCCGAGGGCGACGGCACCATCGGCGAGGACGACGAGGCCGAGGACCAGGATGCCGGTCCGGCGACCGAGCCCCCGGACTGAACCAGCTCAGCTGGCCGGCGCGCCCATCGACTTCCAGTAGTCGTTGAGCGCGCCGTTCGTCTTCACGAACCAGACGATCGGGCCGACCAGGATGAAGATGCCGGGGAAGTACCACAGTCCGGTCGCCGCGCTCACCGGCTTCTCCTTGCCCTGGCGCTCGTAGAGCCCGCCGACCTCGTTGGAGTTGATGTAGGGCATCACGATGCCGACGAAGAGCGCGAGGAGCAGCGCCACCACGCCGCCGAGGCCCTGGCCGCTGTGCCTCTTCATCTCCTCGTGCGTGGCGTAGTACCAGTACGCCGAGTAGATGCCGAACGTCACGATCGTCAGCAGGATGCACATGCCGGTCCCGCGGACCTTGCCGATCTCGCCGCTCTGCGGTGCCGCGTAGGCGGGCGGCGCGGCGTCATAGGTCGGC
>JAEMSV010000229.1 GCA_016462625.1 Solirubrobacteraceae bacterium
GCCGGCGCCGGGGGCGACGCACCCGGAGGCGGCGGGATGGGCGGCGCGAACGGGACGCCCGGGACCGTCGGCAGCTCGGCGATCGTCGACGTGATTCCCAATGACGACCCGTGAGCTCCCCGTGACCCTGCTGGGCGGCGAGGCCGAGTGCCTCGCCGCCCGCTGGGCGGCCCGAGCCGGCGCGGTCGACGCCGACGCGCACGTCCTGCACGGCGAGCTGCTGGCCGCGACCTTCGACGTCCCGTCCGGCCCGACGATCCGCCGGCCGTCGATGTGCCACGACGGCACGCCGATCACGTACTCGGCCGCCCTGGACGGCGGCGGCGCCACCCCGCTGCGCCTGCTCGTCGAGCCCGGCGGATGCGCCATCGGCGTCCCCGAGCAGCTCGAGGGCACGCTCGCGTTCCTGCGCCGCCTGCTCGACGAGCGCGAGTGGACCGCCGCCCGCGCCCATCTCGACCGCATCTGCGGCGCGGTCCTGCCCGCGGACCTGCAGATGACCAACCGCTGGTGGGGCGGCGCATGGCTCGGGCTCGTCGCCGAGCCGGGCGCGCCGACGCAGCTGCGGACGTATCTGAACCTCCGCTGGGGCTCCGCGCAGGCCCGCTGGCAGCGCGCGATCGACGCCATCTGCGGCGCCGCCGGGCCGGAGCTCACGCCGACGCTCGACGGGCTTCTGCAGACCTGCGCGCCCGTGGGCGTTCCGGTCGGGGTCGGGCTCGCGTTCGCCGCGGGCGACCTACGGGCGCTGCGCCTCTACGTCGGGGTGCATGACCCCGCGCAGACCGGGCTGGCGGCGCTGCTGCCGCCCGAGCTGGCCGAGCAGCGCGAGGTCGTCGCAGCGTTCGACGCGCTCGCGGCGGAGCGGCTCGGCCCGCCCCGACCGCAGTCGGTGACCGCCGGGTACGACTTCCTGCTCGCCAACGGGACGGTCCTGCCGCGCATCCCGCGCTGCAAGCTCGACGTCTCGTGCCAGCCGCTCGACGAGACGGGCCGCGAGGCGGCGGGCGAGCTCGCCCGCGAGCACGCCGCGCAGCTGGGCCACGACGCGTCCGAGCTCGACCGCTTCGAGGCCGACCTCGCGCACGCGTTCGGGGGCTCGACGCTCGAGTTCGTCAGCCTCGGCGTGCGGCGCGACCGGATCGGGATGAGCGCCTACGTCAAGCCGCACGGGCTGGCGATCGCATGATCGAGGACGCAGAGGCGCTACTGCTCGCCGCGCAGGACGCCGACGGGGCCTGGCGGGATTACGCGCTCGAGCCGGGCCGCAGCGACGCGTGGACGACGGCGGTGGTGGCGACCGCCCTGGTCGCGCCACCGGTGCTTCCCGAGGCAGTCCCGGCGATCGCCCGCGCGTGCGCGTTCCTGCACGCCTCCCGCCGTCATGACGGCTGGGGCTACAACGCGCAGACGGCGAGCGACGCCGACACGACGGCGTGGACGCTCACGCTGCTCGCGGCCGCCGACGACCTCCGGGGCGTCGACCCGGTCGCGCTGCTGGCGCCGCGCATCGACGCCGGCGGCGGCGCGCACACGTTCGCGGGCGGCCGATTCGGCTCGTGGTCGCAGGAGCACCCGGAGGTCACCGCCGTGGTGGGGTCGCTGCTGTTCGAGCAGGGCGCCGGCCCCGGCGTGATCGCGCGGATCAGCGCCACCCAGCAGCCTGACGGCGCGTGGCCGGCGTTTTGGTGGACCGACGACGCGTACGTCACGGCGCGCAGCCTCCTCACCCTTCGCCAGGCGGGCACGCTGACCCGGGAGGCGGCCCGCCTCGGCCGCGACTGGCTCGCCCGCCGGCTCGCACGACCGGCGACCGCGTTCGGTGAGGCGCACCTCGTCCTCGCCGCGAGCGCCCTGGACGACGAGGCGCTCGTCGAGCGGGCGACCCGCCGCCTCCTCGCCCGGCGCGAGCCAGACGGCGGCTGGCCGTCCTCGCGCACCCTGCTGGTCCCCGCCCAGCACGGCCTCCCCCACGCCGGCGTGGCCTTCGCCGACGACCGGCGCCTGATGACCACGGCCGTCGCGGTCTCGGCGCTGAAGGAGGCGCGCCGCGTAGGCTCCGCGCGGCGATGGTGCTCGGAGACCGACTTGACGGCAAGCGCGTGGTGATCGTCGCGGGCTCCGGCGGTGTCGGCAAGACGACGACCTCCGCGGCGCTCGCGATGGGCCTCGCCGCGCGCGGGCAGCGGGTCGCGGTCGTGACCATCGACCCGGCCAAGCGCCTGGCGACATCGCTCGGGCTCGAGGAGCTCGACAACGAGCCGCGACGGGTCGATCCCGCGCGGTTCGCCGGACACGGAGTGGACATGCAGGGCGAGCTGTGGGCGATGATGCTCGATCCCAAGCGCACCTTCGACGATCTCATCGCCCGCCTGGCGCCCGACGCGAAGACGCGCGACGAGGTCCTCGCCAACCGGATCTACCAGGAGCTGTCGGGCGCGGTCGCCGGATCGCAGGAGTTCACCGCGATCGCGAAGCTCTACGAGCTCGACCGCGAGGGCGGCTTCGACGTCCTCGTGCTCGACACGCCGCCGTCGCGCAACGCCCTGGACTTCCTCGACGCGCCGGACCGGCTGACCGGGTTCCTCGACGGGCGCGCGCTCCGCGTCTTCCTCGCGCCGACCGGCCTCGCGGCGCGTGTGATGAGCCGCGGCACGAGCGTGGTCTTCGGCGCGCTCGGCCGGGTGACGGGCGTCGACCTCCTCCAGGACCTGTCCACGTTCTTCCGCGCTCTGGGCGGCCTGCTCGAGGGGTTCCGTGAGCGAGCCCGCGGCGTCAAGACGCTGCTGGCCGCGCCCACCACGACCTTCCTGATCGTGACCTCCCCCGAGCGCGAGCCGGCCGAGGAGGCGGTCTTCTTCCGGGGCAAGCTGCGCGAGGCGCGGATGCCGTTCGGCGGGCTGATCGTCAACCGGGTCCACACGCTGCCCGAGGACGCCGTCGCGAGCGTCATCGATGCCGAGCTGACCGAGGCGCTCGGCGAGCGGCTGACCGGCAAGATCGCTGCCACCGTCCGCGACGCCGAGACGATCGCCGAGCAGCACGCCGTCGCGATCGAGCGCCTGCGCCGAGACGTCGGCGACGACGATCCCGTCCTGATCCCGGAGCTGGACAGCGACGTGCACGACGTCGAAGGGCTCGCACTCGTCCACGCCCACCTCGTGGGCTCCATCGACCGGTCGGCGTAGGCTCACCCGCCATGGAGTGGGAGATCTTCAAGGACGTTCCCGAGGCCGACGTCGCGAGAGTCCTCGAGATGGCCCGCCGCCGGACGTTCTCCAAGGGCGAGATCGTCTTCCACGAGGGCGACCCCGGCGACACGCTGCACCTCATCCGCTCGGGGCGGTTCGGCGTGAAGGTGAGCACGCAGTACGCCGACGAGGCGATTCTCGCGGTCCTACGTGACGGCGACATCTTCGGGGAGCTCGCGCTGCTGAGCCCGGGCGCGCCGCGGAGCGCGACCGTCGTGGCGCTCGAGAAGGGCGAGACGATGTCGGTGCACCAGCTCGACTTCGGCCGCCTGCGCCGGGAGCAGCCTGGCGTCGCCGACGTGCTGATCAGCGTCCTGTCAGCGCAGGTCCGCCGGTTGTCCCGCCACCTGCTCGAGGCGCTCTACACGCCCGCGGACACGCGAGTGCGCCGTCGCGTGCTCGAGCTCGTCGACATCTACGAGAGCGACGCCGCCGATCCGTCCCTGCCGATCACGATCCCGCTGACGCAGGACGATCTCGCCGACCTGGCGGGGACGTCGCGCGCGACGGTCAACCGGGTGCTGCGCGAGGACGAGGCGCGTGGGCTGGTCGAGCTCGGTCGCGGCCGGACCCTGGTGATCGACCGGGCTGGGCTCGCCAAATGGGCGGGGTTGTGAGCGGCGTCGAGGAGCCGTCCCGATACGAGGTGTACCTACGGGTCTCCGACGACGACGATGACGCCCATCTCTACCTCATCGAGCACTGGTTCGTGAACCCTCCGGAGGCCGAGACGGTCGCCGCGCTGTTCGAGGAGGCAAAGCGCACGTTCGC
>JAEMSV010000230.1 GCA_016462625.1 Solirubrobacteraceae bacterium
GCGCGACGTTGACGATCGTCGTGTCGAGGATCGACATGATGATGCCGATGATCACCACGCTTGAGATCTGAATCAGGCGCCGGTCGAAGAGTTTTTCGTCTGCGGCGGGGGCCGCGGCGGCGGCATTGGGGGATTGTGTGTCTGGGGTCATCCGCTCACCTCCGTTTCTGTGTTCAGCGGTGCGAGCGCTGACGCGAGCGCGTCAACCTGCTCGGGGGGAAGCTGATCGAGGATTTCACTGAGGGTGTTGACGCGGGTCTCGTAGATCGCGTACATGCTGCTGGCACCGAGCTCGGTCGGCTCGATGCGCTTGACGCGACGGTCCAGGGGGTCTTCCGTGCGCGTCACGAGGCCGTGGCGGACGAGTCCGTCGACGGCCCGCCCCATTGATGGCAGGGTTGAGCCCGTCAGCTCGGCGAGGCGGCCGATCGGCTGCGGCTCATCGAGGTTGCTGAGCGCAAACATCAGCTTCAGCTGCGTGAAGCTGAGGTCGTACTGCTCGGCGAAGGCGACCATCGGGGCAGAGCTGCTCTTCATCACTCGCATGGTCACGGCGATGAAGTCCTTGGCGACTGCCTTGGAGTCCTTTTTGGGGGAGGAAACCTTGCTCATGGACGCAATATTACCAGAAATGAAACTATTTTATCCTCGCAACTATTGCGTAAATGGAGGTATTCGCAAAACCCGGTACTAGGCGTAAGATTGGGCGGCTGTCCAACCAACTTCTCAGGGGAGAAACCGATGGCGAACCTCGCCGATGCACTGACCAAGATTGCTGCCGAGCACCCGAACGGGATCGCGATCAAGCTCGATGACGTCGAGTTGCCGTATGCGGCGCTGGACGGAATGGCCGCCCACGTCGCCGGACTGCTGGTCGAGCGCGGGGTCGAGCCGGGCGACCGCGTCGGCATCATGTTGCCGAACGTCCCCTACTTCCCGGCGATCTACTACGGGATCCTCAAGGCCGGCGCTGCCGTCGTGCCGATGAACGTGCTGCTGAAGGGCCGCGAGGCGGAGTTCTATCTCTCCGACTCGGGTGCCAAGCAGTTCTTTGCCTGGGAGGGCTTCGCCGAGGAGGCCGAGATCGCCGCCGAGGCCGCGGGCGTGCCGCTCACGACGGTCACGCCCGGTGAGTTCGAGCAGATCATCGCCGCAGCTGCGCCGCTGCAGGAGAACGTCCCGCGCGCAGGCGACGACACCTGCGTGATCCTCTACACCTCGGGCACCACCGGCACACCGAAGGGCGCCGAGCTGACGCACTCGAACATCGGCAGCAACGTGGCCACCAATGTCGAGATGTTCGGCTTCACGCCCGACGACGTGATCTTCGGCGGCCTGCCGCTGTTCCACTCCTTCGGTCAGACCTGCGCGATGAACGCAGGCATCGCGTCGGGCGCGACGGTCACGCTGCTCCCGCGTTTTGACGCGCCGAAGGCGCTCGAGATCATCGACCGCGACAAGGTCACGGTCTTCATGGGCGTGCCGACGATGTACGTCGGGATGCTCCACGACCCGGGCATCGACAACGTCGACGCCTCCACCCTGCGCTTCTGCGTGTCCGGCGGCGCCTCACTCCCGGTCGAGGTGCTGACGGCGGTCGAGAACAAGCTCGACGCCAAGATGCTCGAGGGTTACGGGCTCTCTGAGACATCACCGGTCGCGAGCTTCAACCACCCGGAGAAGCCCTCAAAGCCCGGCTCGATCGGTCTGCCGCTCCCCGGCGTCGAGATGAAGCTGATCGACGATGACGGCAACGACATCCCCGAGGACTCCTACCACGTGGGCGAGATCGCGATCAAGGGCCCGAACGTCATGAAGGGTTACTGGAACCGCCCCGAGGCAACTGCCGAAGTGATGCGCGGCGACTGGTTCCTCTCCGGCGACATGGGCCAGCGCGACGAGGACGGCTACTACTTCATCGTCGACCGCAAAAAGGAACTGATCATCCGCGGCGGGTACAACGTCTACCCACGCGAGGTCGAGGAGGTGCTCTACGAGCACCCGGCCGTGATGGAGGTCGCCGTGATCGGCGTCAAAGATGCGACCCACGGCGAGGAGGTTGCGGCAGCGATCGGCCTGAAACCCGGCGAGACCGCGACGGCCGAAGAGATCCAGGCGTTCGCCAAGGAGCGCGTGGCCGCCTACAAGTACCCGCGCCACATCTGGTTCGTCGATGCGCTGCCCAAGACCGCTACGGGGAAGATCCTCAAGCGCGAGATCGAAGTCCCGGCCGGAGTCGCGAACTAGAGACGCACCGGATGTCGTAGAGCAAAGCCCTTGGTGGAGCGCACCGACGCGCGCCACCTTGGGCCCTTCTCGCCCGGATACCACGGCGTCGTGTCAAAGCGGACGCCGGCGATCACCATGAACACGTGCTCGCGGTTGGCGTAGATCTGTACCCATCTGCCCGGCCCGTTGGCGCCCCAGTTCGCGAGCGTGCCCGAGACCATCGGCCATGAAACGAGGCCACCGGCGCGCAGTACGAAGCTCGTGGCCCCGGAGCAGTCGTAGCCGCGGTCGAACCAGCGGACGTGGCCGCCGCCCCAGACATACGGCTTCCTCGTGATCGAGTTGGCCGCACGGAACATGCGCTTGACCGCAGGCGGCGCGTTCCTCGGCGCATACGCGGTGCGGCCGTTGGCGCGGATCGTGCCGTACCGGCCGCCGGGCGGTGCCGGCCAGGTGGTGTCGCCGCGGAAGACGGGCTCGGTCGGTCCGGTTGCGCCGGTTGCGCCGGTTGCCGGCGTCGGTGCCAGTTCGTACTTGGGACCGCGACAGTCGGGATCAGCCGCGAAGTTCCAGGCGTCGCAGTAGCGATCCTTGCCCGACCACGCGCCGGCCGGAGACGCCGTCGCAAAAGCAATCGTCGCCAGCGAGACCACGAGCAGGAGCGTCTTTTGTGTGCGGGAACGAAAAGGCACGATCTTCATCGTTAACGGCTTTGCGCGGAAAAGGTCGCGGTTCGTGGTCCGGACGAAAACGTGATTGCGTCTACAGGCCGACCGGATGACGCAGTTTGAATCCACCCGTCGGGCGCACAGTGCCGCGCCAGCGCGGGCCCTTGCCGCCGCCTGCGCCATATGAAGAGGTGTCAAATCGCAGGCCGGCGATCACCATGAAGACGTGTGTCCTGTTGGCGTAGATGCGCACCCAGTTGCCTGCGCCCTTGGCGCCCCACTTGGCGAGATCGCCTGAGACCATCGGATAGTTGACGTAACCACCGGCGCGCAACACAAAGCTGGTCGCGCCGGAGCAGTCGTAGCCGCGGTCGTACCAACGGCGGTGGCCACCGCCCCACTTGTAGGGCTTGCCGGTGATCGAGTTTGCGGCGCGGATCATCGCCCTGATCGGCTTGGGCGCACCCTTCGGTGCCACTGCGGTGCGGCCGTTGGCGCGCAGCTTGGCGTAGGCGCCCTTCGGCGGTGCGGGCCACTTGACGGTCGGGGGAGTCCAGACCGGCGGTCCGGTCGGCCCGGTCGGGCCGGCGTCGGGCGTCTGGTTCCAGTCACCGGAATCGTCTCCGCCCCAGTCGCCGCTCTGATCGTCCTCGCCGGTGTCCTCCCAGCAGTCCGGGTCGTCGACATCGTTGAAGGGATCGCAGTAGCCGTCAATGCCGTCGTCAGCGATCGTCAGCGCGTGGCCGGCACCGCCTGCCTGCGCGGTGGCGGACACGCCGAGCGCGATCGCGAACGCGATCATCAGCGCCGGGAGTGAGAGCGCGAGCAAGCGGAAGTGTTTGTGGGCCTGAGCTGCCACGGGGACGTTTCTACCGGGTCGAACATTTGACCATCGGCCAACGCCAACGTTTGTTGAAGTGCAGCCCGCGGGATCTGTCTCAGAGTCCGGGCCGCGGAAGCGATGAGGTGTCCACGACCTCGAAGTCCGATCCACTGAGCCGGTCGAACGAATGCAGGTCGTCATTGTCCCAGCGGCTGTCCGGCGCGCCCGAGACGTACCACGGCGATCCGTTGTCGGCGAGGATCATCCCGTAGCGGCGCAGCGCGGTCAGAATCACGCGCG
>JAEMSV010000014.1 GCA_016462625.1 Solirubrobacteraceae bacterium
ATCGCGCGACAGCTGCTGGGCAAGAGCTCGGCCGAGCTGCGGTAAGCCTCTCCCGGGACTACTGCAGCGCCGAGGCGTCCGGGGGGACGCCGAACGCAGGGGCGGGTCGGTTGTGCCGGCCGGCTCGCCCCGCGTTCCGTAGGGCTCAGCCGCGCAGGTCGCGGAACGCGGCGAGCAGGGCCTCGCGCGTCGCGTCGTCGGCGACCGGCGGCTCGGGCGTCTCGTGCAGCGAGGCGACCAGGCGGCGCATGTCCTCGAGGTACCCCGCGCAGCCGTTGCACTCGGCGAGGTGCGCCTCGAACCGCGCGCGCTCGTCCTCGGGCAGCATGCCCTCGAGGTAGTCGGTGACCAGCTCGACGAACTCGCGGCAGACGAGCTCGTCGTGGTCGTGACGGTGACGTCGCTTGAACAGACGCATCAGACCTGAACCTCCGTGACGAGCGCCGCGCGGACCTTCGCGCGGGCGCGGTGCAGCAGGACGCGCTGGTTCGCGTCGGTGATGTCGAGCAGCTCGGCGACCTCGGTGGCGGGTACGCCCTCGAGGTCGCGCAGGGTGATGACCGCGCGCTGGGCGTCGGGCAGCATGTCGACGGCGCCGAGCAGCTCGGCCCGCAGCTCGGCGCTGAGCAGCGCCGCCTCGGGATCGGCGTCGAGGCGCTCGGGCGCGGACGCCCAGCGGCCGTCGCCGTCGAAGGACGACGGATCCACCGTCGGGCCGCCGTCGGTCTCGATCGAGGAGAACGGGACGTTGCGCGCGTCCTTGACCGCCCGCGTCCGCGCCTGGTTGGCGAGGATCCGGAAGATCCACGTCTTCAGGGACGACCGCCCCTCGAATGCCGGGAGTCCGCGGATCACGCCGAGCCACGTCTCCTGGACGACGTCCTCCGCCGCGGCGTTCGTCTTGACGAACGTGCGCGCGAGACGGCGCAGCGCGCCGTCGTAGCGGTCGACGAGTTCCGCGAAGGCGACCTCGTCGCCCGCGCGCAATCGTTCGAGCATCTGGGATTCATCGTCCATCGAGCTGTTGACGCTACCTGCGTCCAGCACTGTCTGCGGGGACGCGCAGGCGTTACACGACTGCTGCGGCGACCCGCGCGACCTCGACGGGGATCCCGTTGAGGACGGCGGTCCCGCTGAGGTCGTCGAGCAGCAGGTCGTCGCCGAGGACGTTGCTGTTCGTGCCCGGCCGCTCACCGGCGACCTGGAGCTGCGCGCCCTCGGTGTCGTGGCCCCAGCCGTGCGGCAGTGAGACCACGCCGGGCATCACGGTGTCCGTGATCTCCACCGGCGCCGTCACCGATCCCGTCCGCGAGCTGACCCGCGCCTGCCCGCCGTCGTCGAGCTCGAGCCGCGACGCATCGTCGGGGTGGACCATCAGCGTGCACCGCTCGGGCCCGCGGGCGAGCACCGGCAGGTTGTGCATCCACGAGTTGTTCGAGCGCAGGTGCCGCCGCCCGATGAGGACGAGGTCCCCGTTGACGTGCTCGTCGAGGGCGGCGCGCAACGCCGGCATCCCGGCGAGCAGCGCGGCGGGGGCCAGCTCGATCCGGCCGCTCTCGGTGCGCAGCATCTCCGGGAGCCGCGCCTGGAGCGGCCCGAGGTCGATCCCGTGCGGTTCGGCCTCCAGCGCAGCGAGGCTGAGCCCGTCCTCGAAGGCGCCGAAGCCGTCGCCGTACGGCCCGGCGCGCAGCAGGAGGTCGAGCATCCGCTGTGGCCCGCGACGGCCCGCCAGGGCCGCGGTCACCTGATCGGGATCGCAGCCGTACGCCCGCGACGCCGGATCGCTGATCTGCCGCTTGGCGGTCTCGCCCGCGACGAAGTCGTCGAACGCGGCGATGTCGCCGTCCGGTCCCTGCCCCGCGGCGATCATCGCCAGGCGGAGCAGGCTCTCCCACTCGTCGAGCATCCCGTCGGGCAGCGGCAGCGAGGGCGGGCTGTAGTTCGCGACGTTCCGGATCGCGAAGCCGTAGAGCGCGACGTCGTAGTGCGCGCGCTCGAGCTGCGACGGCGCGGGCAAGATGACGTCGGCGTGACGGCTCGTCTCGTTGACGTAGATGTCGAGGCTGACCAGGAGGTCGAGATCTTCGAGCGCGGCCGCCAGCCGGTCGCTGTTGGGCAGCGACGCGGCCGGGTTGCCCGCGATAGTGAAGAGCGCGCGGATCTGCCCCTCGCCGGGCGTGTCGATCTCCTCCGCGAGCGCAGCGGCGGGCAGCTCGCCGAAGGTCTCGGCCAGCCCGCGGACCCGGCTCGTCCAGCGCCCGATCTTCGGCGGGCGGGGCCGGTCGGGCGCCGCGTGGTTCAGCGACCCGGTGGCGGGCAGCGGGAACATGCCCCCGCCCTCCGCGTCGAGGTTCCCGGTCACGGTGATGAGCACGTCGACGAGCCAGCTGGCCAGCGTCCCGAACCGCTGGGTCGTGGTGCCGATCCGGCCGTAGACCGCGGCGCGCGTCGAGCCGGCGAGTTCCCGCGCCAGTCCGCGGATCTGCTCGGCGTCGATGCCGGTGATCGGGGCGACCGCCTCAGGCGTGAACGGGTCCAGCGCTTCGCGCAGGTCCGCGAACCCGGCGGTGTACGGCTTCGCGCGCCCGAGGTTGACCCGGCCCTCCTCGATGACGGTGTGCACGAGCGCCGCCAGCAGCAGCGCGTCGCTCCCGGGCCGGATGAAGAGATGCTCGTCGGCGACCTCCGCGGTCCGCGTGCGGCGCGGGTCGACGACCACGACCTTGCCGCCGCGCTCCTGGATCGCCTTCAGCTTGTGGCGCACGCCCGGCGCGGTCATCAGGCTGCCGTTCGACGCCAGCGGGTTGGCGCCGAGGATCAGCAGGAACTCGGCGCGGTCGAGATCGGGGATCGGCACGGACACCTCGGTGCCGAACATGTGCGCCGCCGCCACCTGCTTGGGCATCTGGTCGACGGTGCTCGCCGAGTACAGGTTCTTCGTGCCCAGCGCGCGGACCAGCACGCGGCCGTAGAGGATGGCCGACAGGCTGTGGGCCGACGGGTTGCCGAGGTAGACGCCCGCGGCCTGGCGGCCGTGCTCGGCGAGGATCGGCGTCAGCCGGCGGTCGATCTCGGCAAACGCCTCGTCCCAGGTCGCCTCGGCGAACGTGCCGTCGGCCTGCTTGATCAGGGGCGTGCGGACCCGGTCGGGATCCTCGTGCAGCTCCTTGATCGAAACGCCCTTCGGGCAGATGAAGCCCTTGCTGAAGACGTCATCGTGGTCGGGCCGGACCGCGGTGACGCGATCGCCCTCCATTTCGATGGCGAGGCCGCACGTCGCCTCGCACAGCGGGCAGGTCCGGATAGCAACGCTCACCGGCCGACCGTACACCCGGCGCGGCCTCCGAGGAAGCGGTTTCCGGACATCTGCAGCCCTTTCGGTGTCCGCACACCACACGTTCACACGCTCGCCGTCGCGGCCGGGTAGACCACGGGCATGAACGGCACAGCGCTTGCCGCCGGGCTCCTGGAGACGCTGCCGGCGAACCGATCGATGGGCCTCGAGGTCGTCTCGGCCATCGACGGCGTCGCCGAGGTCGCGCTCGGCCCCGCTCCCGCATTCGCCAACGTGATCGGGTCCCTGCACGCGAGCGGACTCATCGCGCTCGCCGACGCGGCGGGCCTCGCGGCGATCATCTCGTGCGCCGAGGCGCCGGGGCAGCTCGAGGACATCCTGCCGCTCGGCAAGAGCGCGAAGCTCGACTTCCTCGCCCCCGCTCGCGGCCGGGTCGTCGCGCGCTGCGAGCTCTCCCGGGAGGAACGCGCGGCGCTCGCGCCGTTCCTCTCCGGCGACGAACCGCGCGCGTCCCTCGACACCGTCGCCGAGATCGGCGGCGACGGTGGCGTGGTGTGCGAGGGTCGATTCAGCTGGCGGATCCGCCGCCAGCCTCCCGTTGCCCCGTCCTAGATCCGGGTGATGAGCGTGCCGGTGCCCAGCCCGCCGGCGCAGCACATCGTGACGAGGCCGGTCTCGGTGTCGCTGCGCTCGAGCTCGTGCAGGAGCGTCGTGATGAGCCGGGCGCCCGAGGAGCCGAGCGGGTGGCCGAGCGCCATCGCGCCGCCGTTGACGTTCACGCGGTCCATGTCGGGCTGCAGCTCACGGCTCCATGCCGTGACGACGGGGGCGAACGCTTCGTTGACCTCGAACAGGTCGATGTCGCCGATCTTCATCCCGGTCCGCTCGAGGATCGCCTCGGTCGCCGTGATCGGACCGGTCAGCATGAGGACGGGGTCGACGCCGGTCATGACCTGATCGGTGACGCGCGCGCGAGGCGTCAGGCCGAGCTGCGTGGCCTTCTCCGCCGACATGACGAGCACGGCCGCCGCGCCGTCGGAGATCTGCGAGGCGTTGCCGGCCGTGATCCGGCCCTCCTCGACGAACGCCGGCTTGAGCGCGGCGAGCTTCTCGAGGCTCGTGTCCGGCCGCGGGCCCTGATCGGTGGCGACGAGCCCGTCGGGCGTCTCCACGCCGACGATCTCGCGATCGAACCGGCCTTCGGCGGCGGCACGGGCCGCGAGCTGGTGCGAGCGCAGCGCCAGCTCGTCGAGCTCGGAGCGCGGGATCTCCCACTTCTCGGCGACCGCCTCGGCGGCGAGACCCTGGTTCGTGAGCTGGTACCGGTCCAGCAGCTCGGGCGGGAACGGCGAGCCGAACTCAGCGTTGACCTTGGCCGGGACGCCGAGCGGGATGTGGCCCATGTGCTCGACGCCCGCGCCGACGACGATGTCACAGGCGCCCGAGGAGACCAGTGCCGCAGCGGTGTTGACCGCCATCTGCGCCGAGCCGCACTGCGCGTCGACCGTCGTCGCCGGGGTCGTGAGCGGGAGCCCGGCCTGCAGCCACGCGTTGCGGCCGATGTTCGCCGACTGCTCGCCGTACTGCTGCACGCAGCCGCAGATGACCTGGTCGACCTCGGTCGGGTCGAGGCCGGTCCGCTCGAACAGCTCGAGGTACGTCGCCGCCAGCAGCGCGTTGGGATGGACGTCGCGGAACGCGCCCTTTTCGGGGTGCCCGCGGCCGATCGCGGTTCGCGTGGCTTCGACGATGACGGCCTCACGGATCTGTGTGGTGCTCATATCCGGGCAGATTCGCGCGCGATGTCGTGATGGGCAAGTGGCGTGAGCACACCCGCGGCGACCTGGAGGTCAGAACGTCGGGCAGACCCCGGTCTCGCGGTTCATCTCGCAGATCAGCCTGCCCTGCGTCGTCGCGTGGAACGTCCGATACTCCGAGCCGCTTCCCACGGTGATGTGCCAGCGCACGCCGGCCGTCGGGCCCACGCCGAAGTCGAAGAGATCCGCGTCGACGAACGGCATGCCGGGCGCCTGGCGCTTGATCGCGGCCATCGCGGTCGGCACGGCCTCGGAGTTCGCCGCGGTGAGCGGGATCGGGCGGGTGCCCTTGGTCTCCCAGTCGTCCTTGGGGTCCTTGACCTCTTTGGTGTCGACGTCGAGGACGAGCTGCTTGCCGCTCGCGGTCGTCACCCACACCTCGCCCCAGCGGTTGACGCGCAGGCCGTTGATGTCGGTGATCCCGCGCCGGCGCAGCTCGGTCAGCCGCGGCGCGACCGCCGGCGCCCGCCAGCCCTCGGCTTCGTTGGCCGACGGATCCGGCCGGGACTTGCAGTCCGAAGCGTGGTTGCCCTCCGAGCCGTACGGGCAGGTGTTGCCGCTGCAGGCGGTGAGCGCGAGCATCAGTGCAGCGAGGAGGGTGGCCGCGACAGCCGCGTGAACTGGTGAGCGCATGAGGATCGGGCAACCTATCCCGGAATCCGGTCGGACGCCACAACGACAAACGGCGCTCCGAAGAGCGCCGTCAGAAGATGGGGGGAGCAGGATTCGAACCTGCGTACGCATAGCGAACGGGTTTACAGCCCGTCTCCTTTAACCACTCGGACATCCCCCCAGGAATGCCCGCGCCGGGTCGGCGGGGGCCGTAGAGACTAGCCCAACGCGGGCCTACTCCTCTTCCTCCTCCTCACGGAGGCCGAGCCGGTCGCCGGTCTGGTTCAGCGCCTCGCCGATCGCGTCGAGCGTCTCGGCGAGATCCTCGTCGAGCTCCTCGTCCTCGTCGCCCGCGAGGCCCTCGAGCGTCTCGAGCTCGGAGGTGAGCTCGTCGGCGATCGCGTCGAGCTCGTCGTCCACGCCCTCGGTCTCCAGGAGCAGGACCACGGCGTCGTCGCGGTCGCCCACCACGGCATCGAGCGTGTCGGCAGCGGCGTCGTACAGCCGGCCGTCGCTGTCGATGAGCAGCGACACGGAGGTCTCGACGACCGCATGCTGCGCCTTCGTCACCGCGCGGACGGCCGCGGCGCCGCCGGGAAGCTCGTCCTCGGCGCGCTCCAGCGCGGCGTCGTGCGCGGCGGTGAGCTGGCGGCGCGCCTGCTTGAGGTGCGCCGCGGCGCGCGCGTCGGCACCCCGCTCTGCGGCCGACTCGGCCGAGTGGAGCGAGCGCACGGCGCTCGCGACCCGCTCGCGGATCCGGGCGGGGACGCGGCCGGGGACGGCCTCGCGGACGTACTCGGCCTCGTCGGCGTTCTCGTCGTCGGCGGCCCCGTCGTCAGCGCCCGGAGCACAGAAGCACGCAGGAGGCTCCTCCTCACCGCTGCCGTTGGCCTGCGCCGGAGCTGCCGCCATCGCGGTCATCGCCAGCACGCTCAACAGCGCCAGAAGCCATCGCCCAAGGTTCATTCGCGGTCCCTCGCAGAAGATCTCGTCGGTCATCCCTTACCGAGAGCGATATCGGCCGACGCACCGGGCACCGGTGCTTCAGCGTCGTGCGACGGACGAACGTCTACAAAGGACGTCCACGAAACAGTGGACGCGGGGCCGTCGAACAGACGACCCCGCATCCAACCTCCCCTCCCCAGGGGACCGCCCTTATGAGGCGTCCCGAAGTCGCTGCGCTTCCGGCAGCGATTCGAGCTTCTTCAGCGTGTGGTTCTCGATCTGGCGGATGCGCTCACGCGTCACGTTAAACGCGCGGCCCACCTCCTCCAGCGTCTGCGGACGGCCCCCAGACAGGCCGAATCGCAGCTCGATCACCTCACGCTCACGCCGCGGCAATGCCGACAGCGCGCGGCGGACGTTGTCGCGCCGCAGGTTCTCGGAGGCCCGCTCGAACGGAGATTCCGCCTGCTGGTCCTCCACGAAATCGCCCAGCTCCGACTCTTCTTCCTCGCCGATCGGCTTCTCCAGCGAGATGGGCTGCTGGCTCATGCGCAGGATGTCCCGGACCTCGCGGACCTCGCACTCCAGCTCCTTGGCAATCTCCTCCGGCGTGGGCTCCCGGCCCAGCGCCTGGACGAGCTGCCGCTCCACATGCACGACCTTGTTCAGCTTCTCGACCATGTGGACCGGGATGCGGATGGTCCGCCCCTTGTCCGCGATGGCGCGCGTAACGGCCTGGCGAATCCACCAGGTCGCGTACGTCGAGAACTTGAACCCGCGGCGGTAGTCGAACTTCTCCACCGCGCGGATGAGCCCCAGCGAGCCCTCCTGGATCAGATCCAGGAACGTCAGGCCGCGGCCCAGGTAGCCCTTGGCAATAGAGACGACGAGGCGAAGGTTCGCCTCGACCATGTGCTGCTTGGCCGCCATGTCCCCGCGCTCGATGCGCTTGGCCAGGGCGACCTCTTCCTCGGCAGTCAGCAGCGGTACGCGCCCGATCGAGCGCAGGTACAGCCGCAGGCTGTCCAGGGAGGGTTCGACCGTGAGGTCGATCTCCGGCTTCTTCGACACCTCAGCTGTGCCGTTCTGCGTGGCCTTGCGAGCCTCGGCCGCGTGCTCCACGCGCGCAGCCTCCGACGTCGGCAGCTTCCCGTCCTTGCCGACGACGTCGATTCCCTGATCCGTCAGGTAGCCATGCAGTTCGGTCACCTGTTCCTTGGTGACCTCGACTTCCTCGAGCGCGCCCTGAAGCTGCTCGAGCGTCATGAAGCCGCGCTCCTGTGCCTCGGTGATCAGCGGGCGCAGCTCATCGATCTCGTAGATCGGAGCCTCGTCCGCGAGCAGTACCTCGGTTATGTCACTAGCCCCCCGTACATACCCATTCGTGGGCAAACCCTGAGCGACGCATCCGGCGTCGCCCCTCTCCTCCGTGGGTGCTTCATGTAGGTCCGGCTGCGGTATCCACCGCTGGGGATGGGTTGCGCCTGTCAGTCCCTCTCGCGCAAAGCGGGGGAGGCCTGCAACCACTGGTGCGGAGTGATACCACGTTTTTGGGGATGTTGGTGTGTAACGACACGAAGTCGTGCAGATCGACCCGATTGGGCGAGCGCTCCTCAGGTACTAGCCTTCCCCTCAGATCGCCATGGAACCCGCCACCGTCCAGATCAGCAATCCCGACGTGCAGAACCGCGTGCCGACCATCCAGGTCAGCCTCTCGCGGGTTGGCGTGACGGGAGTCGAGAAGATCATCCGGCTGAGCCAGAACGGCGAGGCGCAGCTATTCGCCGCGAAGCTCGAGTGCTTCGTCGACCTCGGGCCGCAGCAGAAGGGCGCGCACATGTCGCGCTTCGAGGAGGTCGTCAACGAGGTGATCGGCGAGGTCGTCCTCGGGATGACGTCCTTCCGTGCCGAGGGCCTGGCCGTACGGATCGCCGAGCTCGTGCGCGAGCGCCAGGGCGCCCGGCGCGCCGAGGTGACCATCGAGGCGCGGTACCCGGAGCACAAGCCGGCGCCCGTCTCGGGCATCAACACGCAGGAGATCTACACGCTGCTCGGCCGGGCGGTCGCCTCCGAGAACGGGACCCGCCGCATCGTGGGGGTCCAGGCCCAGGGCCTGACCGCCTGCCCCTGCGCGCAGGAGCTCGTCGCGGGCGCCGCGCGCGAGCGGCTGCTGGCCGACGGCTTCACCGACGAGCAGGCCGAGCGGATCTTCGAGCACGTCCCGGTGGCGACGCACAACCAGCGCGGCCTCGGCACGCTGCTCATCGGCTTCCCCGAGGACGACGACACCGAGATCGATGCGGGCCCGCTGCTCTCGATCGTCGAGGACTCGATGTCCTCCGAGATCTACGAGCTGATGAAGCGCAGCGACGAGGGCGCCGTCGTCGAGAAGGCCCACCGGCGGCCGCGATTCGTCGAGGACTGCGTCCGCGAGACGCTCCGGGGCGTGACCGAGGAGCTCGGCTCACTGTCGGACAAGCATTTCGTGCTGGCGCGCCAGGAGAACCTGGAGACGATCCACCAGCACAACGTGGTGGCCGAGCGCTTCGGGCTGCTCGGCGAGCTGCGGACCGAACTGGAGACGGGCGAGCACGTGCTCGACCACGTCTCCCTGCGCCAGTGGCTCGACGCCACCGGCACCGGGTCCTAGCAGCGGTCCTACGAGCGGCGCGAGCGGGCGTTCAGCGCAGCGAAGCGACCGGAGATGTCCCGGTCGCGGGAACGGGCCCGCTCGACGAGACTCTGCGAGCCGGAACCGGGGCGGTCGGCAATGCCACAGGCGGCAAGCATTGCGCGGCGGATCTGCAGGGTCCTCTCGTCCATGACGTCAGTCTCCAGTCGGTGCGTGCGGCGGGCGGGGTCACCCTTGGTATCGGCCCCACCGGACGACTCCTACATCCCCAGAACCGTGAATCGGACACATGCCCAATGGGGACGGTGGATCAGGCCGCGGGCCCGGACGGCCGGGCGCTCTGCGCCTCGTGCCGCTCACGGGCTGCCTCGAGCTGCCGACGCAGCCCGAAGAAGTAGTCCACGCCGCTGATCACGGTGATCGCGACCATGACGTAGACGAGCGCGTCGACCCACCCCGGGGTCGGGTCGATCGCGATCAGGAAGAAGACGACGACCACCTGCACGATCGTCTTCGCCTTGCCCCACCAGTTCGCCGGGATGACGACACCCTGCTGGGTCGCCTGCATCCGCGTGAAGGTCACCGCGAGCTCGCGGGCGATGATCACCATCGCGACCCACGCTGCAAGCCGGTCGAGCGACACGAGCGCCAGCAGCGCCCCGATCACCATGAGCTTGTCGGCGATCGGGTCCATGAGCTTCCCGAACGTCGTGATCGAGCCCCGGCGGCGCGCGTACCAGCCGTCGAACGCGTCGGTGAGCGACGCGATCGCAAAGATGATCGCGGCCACGAGGTCGCCCTGCTCGAACTCGCCGAGCAGCGCGACGAGCAGCACCGGGATCAGCAGGATCCGCAGCAGCGTCAGGACGTTGGGCACGTTCAGCGGGAACACAGGTGCACCAGAGCCTATGGAACGGGCTCCTGGACCCCCGCCTCGGTCGCCGCGCCGATGCTGGCGGCGACCACCAGCCCGATCGCCACGAGGTCGCGGCCCGACAGGGACTGGTGCAGGACGACGAACCCCGCCAGCGCGGCGACCGCGGGTTCCAGGGACATGAAGATGCCGAACACGCGCCGGGACATTCGGCGCAGCGCGGCGAACTCCAGCGTGTACGGGATCAGGCTGGAGAGCAGCGCGACCGCCGCTCCCTGCGCGAGCAGGGACGGCTCGAGCAGCGCGTCTCCGGCCTGGGCGATGCCCGGTCCGATCGGGACCATCGCCGCGATGATCATGCCGAGCGCGAGCCCGGCGTTGCCCTTGACCCGCGCCCCCAGCGGCTGGGCGAGGAGGATGTACGCGCCCCAGCACACCCCCGCCAGCAGCGCGAAGACAACCCCCCACGGATCCAGGCCGCCGGCCCCGCCCGAGCGCAGGCCGAGCAGGATGATGCCTGCGGCGGCGAGCGTCACCCAGAGGACGTCGAGCCGCTTGCGCGACAGCGCGACGGCGACCCCCAGCGGCCCGGCGAACTCGAGCGTGACCGCGATCCCCAGCGGGATCCGGTCGAGCGCCTCGTAGAAGACGAAGTTCATCAGCCCGAGCACGACGCCGTAGACCACGGCGAGCCGCAGCGCTCCGGGCTCGCGGAAGTCGCTGGGCCGAGGGCGCCAGATCAGCGCGGCCAGAACGCCCGATATCCCGAGCCGCAGGAGGGCGGCACCGGCCGGCCCGAGATCGTCGAAGAGCGTCGCCGCGAGACCTGCCCCGAACTGGACCGAGACGATCGAGCCGAAGACCAGGACCTCAGGGCGGACGCGGTCGGTGGGCACGGACATCCCGGTGCACGGTAGGTGCCGGGCTAGGCCGGGGGCGGCAGCAGCCGGTCGCCCGGAGCGGTGCGGGTGCGCGTGACGAGCTCGGAGACGAGCACCGCGGCCACCACCTGCACCGCGAGCACCGACAGCAGCACGGTGAGCTGCAGCCGCGCCGCCTCCGCGGGCGACGCGCCGCCGAGCAGCAGGCCGACGAACGTCCCGGGCAGGCTCACGAGCCCGACGTTCCGGGTCTGGTCCATCGCCGGGACCAGGCCGGTCTGGATCGCGCCTCGCACGGTCGGCCCCAGCGCGTCGCGGATCGTGTCGCCCAGGGACAGCCGGGCCTCGATCGCGTCACGCTCCGACGCCAGGCCCTCGACCAGCCGGCGACCCGTCAGCGACGTCGCGGCCATCGCGCCCCCGATGAGGATGCCCGCCGTCGGGATCGCCGCCCGCGGCTCGAAGGCGAACGCGCCGACGGCGAGCAGCAGCCCGGTGGCGGTCAGCGCGGGGATCGCGATCGCGATCGCCGCGCGCCCCGCAGCCTGGGGGACGTGTGGCAGCCGGCGGGCCGACGTCGCCGCGGCCGCGGCGACCATGACCGCGATGAAGACGACCGCCAGCGGCGGCACGTCGAAGACCGCGGCGATGACGAGCCCGACGACGGTCAGCTGGACCGCGGCGCGCGCGCCGACCCAGAGCAGCTCGCGGGTGATCCCGAGGCGCAGTCGCCACGCCAGGCCGGCGGAGGCGAGGAGCATCGCGGCGGGAACCGCGACCTGGAGGACCTCCTCGCTCACGGGACCACCCGGCCGCCGTCGAGACGCAGCTCGTCGTCGCTGACGGCCGTGATGAGCGCGTGGTCGTGCGTCGCGACGACCACCGCGAGATGCCGCTCGGCCAGCGCGCGGATCGTGCGGGCGACGACGTCGGCCGTGTCGTCGTCGAGCGCGCTGGTCGGCTCGTCGAGCAGGATCGCGTCGGGTGCCCGCGTGAGCGCCCGCGCGAGGCCGACCCGCAGGCGCTCACCGCCCGACAGCTCGTCCGCCGCCCGGTCGAGCAGCGCGACCGGCAGCGCGGCCGCCTCCGCGGCGTCGTGAAGCTCCGCGTCGGGGAGCCCTTCCAGCCCGTACGCGAGGTTCTCCGCCACCGTCCCAGGCAGCATCACGGGCGTCTGGGCGACGAGCGCGACCCGGCGCCGCAGGGCGGGCGCGGGCAGCTCGCGGATGTCCTCGCCGTCGAGGCGGACGGTGCCGGTGTCCGGCCACGTGAGGCCGTTCAGGCAGCGCAGGAGCGACGTCTTGCCCGAGCCCGACGGGCCGCCCAGCACGAGCACCCGGCCGGCCGCCGCGCGGAGGGAGACGTCGACGAGCACCGGCCTGCCTGCGCGGGCCAGCGAGATGCCGTCAGCGGTGAGCGTCGCCTCGGCCACACGCCGATTCTGTCCCTCGGCGCGGACTGTCATGCTCGGGCGCGTGGAGTCCGCCGCCATCCCGGCCCTGCGCCCGCCGCGCCATCGCGTCAGCCGCCACGCGGTCAGCTACTGGACCGTGCAGGTCGCCGGCGTCTGGGTCATCGCGTTCCCGGCCCTGCTCATGGGGACGACCGCGATCGACATCTCCGGCCCGCTGCGCGCGATGATCATCGTCGCGGCAGGCGCCCTCGCGCTCGCCTCGATCATCGGCGTGCCGCGGTGGCGCTACGCCGTCCACCGGTGGGAGTCGACGCCCGAGGCGGTCTACACGCAGACGGGCTGGTTCAACGTCGAGCGCCGGATCGCCCCGGTCTCGCGCATCCAGACCGTCGACACCGAGCGCGGTCCGCTCGAGCAGCTGTGCAACCTGGCGACCGTGACGGTGACGACCGCGTCGGCGAAGGGCCCCCTGAAGATCGCGGGGCTGGACGACGCCACGGCCGATCGCCTCGTCGACGAGCTGACCGCCGTCGCGCAGGCGAGCCCCGATGACGCCACCTGACTGGCAGCGGCTCAGCCGCCGCATGCTGCTCGTCCACCCGGTGCACGAGCTCGTCCGCCTAGCGCCGATCCTGCTCGCCCTGATCTTCCTCGGCCGCGGCGACCGCGGCGCGATCGGCTGGGGCGCGATGGCGGCGGCGGCCGCGGTGGTCCTGGGCGTCATCCGCTGGGCGACGACCGACTACCGCGTCACCGACGAGCAGATCCAGATCCGCAGCGGCCTGTTGCAGCGCAAGACGGTCTCGGTGCGGCGCGACCGGGTGCGCGCCGTCGACCAGTCGGCCCGGCTCATGCACCGGATCGTCGGGCTCGTCGTGCTGACGATCGGCACGGGGCGCAACGACGCGAGCGGCGACGACACGCTGCGGCTGGACGGGCTCACCCCCGAAGTCGCCGGCCAGCTGCGCACCGACCTGCTGCACCGCGGTGACGACGCCGCGCCGGCGACCACCACCGAGGAAGGCGAGGTCGAGCTCGCCCGGTGGCATCCCGCCTGGGTCCGCTTCGGTCCCCTGACCCTCCAGGGCGTCGCGACGCTCGGGGTCGTCGCCGCGGGTGTCGGCCAGGTGTTCGCCGTCGAGGGCGAGGACGTCGACGCCGACGACTTCGGCTTCCTCTCCGGTCTCGCCGACTGGATCTCGCACGAGAGCGTCGCGGTCGTCGTCGGTGGAGCCGTCTCGGCGGTCGTCGTCATCGTCGTCGTCCTGTCGGTGTTCGGCTACCTCTTCGCCTACTGGAACTTCCGTCTGACGCGGTACCGCGCCGGGACGCTGCACATCACGCGGGGCCTGCTCACCACGCGCGCGACGACGCTGGAGGAGCGGCGGCTGCGCGGGGTCGAGCTGGACGAGGCGCTGTCCCTGCGCATCGCCAAGGGCGCCCGCCTGACGGCGATCGCCACCGGCGGCGACAGCGGCGCTTCGGCCCTCCTGCTGCCACCGGCACCGCGCCAGGCGGCGATCGACACCGCGGTGGCGGTCCTCGGCGACGAGGCGCCCCTGCGCGCCCCGCTGCGTGACCACGGGCCCGTGGCCCGGCGGCGGCGCTACACCCGCGCGCTGATCCCGGCGGGGGTCGTCGTCGCGGCGGGCGCGATCGCCGGCGTGGCCGGGGACATCCCCCTCGCCGCCTGGACCATCCCGGGCGCCGCGCTGCTGGTCGCCGCCGCGCTGCTCGGCGCCGACCGCGCCCGGAACCTCGGCCACACGGTCGCGGGCGGCTGGCTCATCACGCAGTCGGGTTCGATCGTCCGCAGCCGGGCCGCACTCGAGCACGAGGGGATCATCGGCGTGAACCTCCGCCAGTCCTTCTTCCAGCGCCGCGCGAACCTCGTCACGCTCACCGCGACGACCGCGGGCGGCAGCGAGGGCTACACCGTGATCGACGTCGACCCGGCTGCCGCGGTCGCCCTCGTCGACGAGGCGGTGCCTGGCCTGCTGGCGCCGTTCAGGGCTTGAGCCGGCGCCCCGTGCCGAACAGCCAGGCGCTCCAGGCGGTGATCGCGATCCCGATGGCGAGCGTCACGCCGAGCGCAAGGGCGAACGGCACGTCCGCGTGCCCGAGGAAGCCGTAGCGGACCGCCTGCACGAGGTAGAAGACGGGATTGAAGTGCGAGATCTCCTGCCACGGCGACGGCAGCAGATCGACGCTGTAGAAGACCCCGCCGAGGAAGGCGAGCGGCAGGATCGCGACGTTGTTGACCGCCATGTGGTGGTCGAAGCTCTCCGCGTAGATCCCGACGACCACGCCGAGCGAGCAGAAGGCCAGCAGCAGCGCCGCGATCGCCGCAACCAGCGCGAGCGGCTCCTCGACCGGCACGCCCGTGACCGGGATCGCGACCGCGCCCAGGCCGATGCCGATCGCCAGCGCGCGGACCGCACCGCCCACGGAGATCCCCAGGTTGATCTCCCACGACCGCATCGGCGAGGCGAGGACGTCGTTGAGATAGCGGTCGAACCGGGCCTGGAACGTCGACGACGCGTTGTTCGAGTACGCCGCCTGCGCCATCGCCATCGCGATCAGCCCCGGGACGATGAACTGGTCGTAGGGGACGCCCCCGATCTCCTTGATCCGCCCGCCGAGCGAGAGCCCGAAGACGAGGATGAACAGCAGGGAGCTGATGATCGGCGCGAGGACCGTCTGGGTCCACAGCTTCAGGACGCGATGGGTCTCGCGCGTGGCCAGGGCGATGAGCCCCCGATGGCGGACGACGAGCTCGCTCATGCCGTCGCCATCGCTTTGACGTAGACGTCGGCCAGCGTGTCCGCGTCGTAGGTCGCCCGCAGGCCGTCGGCGCTGTCGCGCGCGAGCAGCCGCCCGCCGCGGATGAGCGCGATCTCCTCGCACAGCTCCTCGGCCTCTTCGAGGTAGTGCGTCGTCAGGAGGATCGTCGTGCCCATGTCGTGCAGGCGGCGGATGTAGCGCCACAGCTCGGTGCGCAGCTCGAAGTCCACGCCGGCGGTCGGCTCGTCGAGGATCACCAGGCGCGGCTCGTGCATCAGCGCCCGGGCGAGGAGGAGCCGCCGGCGCATGCCGCCCGACAGCGCCGGCGCGCGCACGCCCGCCTTCCCGCGCAGGTCGAAGACGTCCATCATCTCGTCGGCCCGGGCACGGGCGTCGGCGCGGCTCATCCCGTAGTAGCCGCCGTGGTAGACGAGCGTCTCGCGCACGTCCAGGAAGCGATCGAGGTTGACGTCCTGCTCGGCGAGCCCCACCAGGCCGCGCGCCTCGCGGCAGCCGTGGGGATAGCCGAAGACGCTGACCTCGCCGCTGGTCGGGCGGATGAGGTTGCACACCGCGCTGATCAGCGTCGTCTTGCCCGCCCCGTTCGGGCCCAGCAGGCCGAAGAACGCGCCGTCCGGGATCTCCAGATCCAGGCCGTCCAGCGCCAGCAGGCCGCCGTCGTAGCGCTTCGTCAGCCCCCGGATCGAGAGCGCGGGTGCTTGAGAGACGGCCACCAACCCACGGTAGCCGGGAGGGTCAGGTACTAGGCTGGCGACATGCCGCTCATCCCCACCGTCGTCGAACGCTCCGCCCGCGGGGAGCGCGAGTACGACATCTACTCGCGCCTGCTCAACGAGCGCATCATCTTCCTGGGCTCGGCCGTCGACGATCAGGTCGCCAACATCGTCGTCGCACAGCTCCTGCATCTGGAGTCCTCGGATCCGGACAAGGACATCTCGATGTACATCAACTCGCCCGGCGGGTCGATCTACGCCGGCATGGCGATCTACGACACGATGCAGTTCATCAAGCCGGACGTGTCGACCATCGTCTGCGGCATCGCGATGTCGATGGGCTCGCTGCTGCTGACCGGTGGCGCGAAGGGCAAGCGCATGTCGCTGCCGAACTCGCGGATCCTGATCCACCAGCCGTCGGCCGGATTCGAGGGTCAGTCCTCGGACATCGAGATCCACATGAACGAGATCCTCAAGACCCGCAAGCGCATCGACGAGCTCTACGCGCTGCACACGGGGCAGTCCGAGGAGCAGGTCCACATCGACATGGAGCGCGACCGCTTCTTCCGTCCCGATCAGGCCGTCGAGTACGGCCTGATCGACAAGGTCATCTCAAGCCACTGAGTGCTCGATCGAGCCGAGGCGCTCGATCTCGATCCGGACGACGTCGCCGGACTGCAGGAACACGCGCGGGTCCATCGCGCTGCCCACGCCGCTCGGTGTCCCGGTGAAGATCAGGTCGCCGGGCGCGAGCGTGGTCGTCTCCCGGATGAAGTCGACGACCTGCGGCACCGAGAAGACCAGGTCCGCGGTCCGCGTGTCCTGCCGCAGATCGCCGTTGACCCAGGTCCGCAGCTGCAGGTCGTGCGGGTCGCCGAGCTCGTCCGCCGTGGTGATCCACGGCCCCCAGGGGCAGAAGCCGTCCGCGCCCTTCGCCCGGGTCCACTGCTTCTCGCGGCGCTGGAGATCGCGCGCCGTCACGTCGTCGCCGACGGCATAGCCGCCGACCTCACCGTCGGCGCCCATCACTACGACGAGCTCACCCTCGTAGTCGAGGCGGCGCACGACGGGCGGGCAGACGATCGGGGCGCCAGGACGCGCGCTCGCCGACGGCGCCATCGTGAAGACGATGGGGAACTCGGGGATCTCGAGCCCCTGCTCCAGCGCGTGCGCGCGGTAGTTCAGGCCGATGCCGAAGAGCACCCGCGGATGCGGCACCGGCGCCAGGAGCATGACGTCCTCGAGGGCGAACGCGGTGCCCGTCGCAGGCGTCCGATCGCCCGACGTCAGCCGCCCCAGGACATCGGTGCCGTCGGCGAACGCGACCACCTGGTCGCCCCGCACCTCACCGGCCCGCGGGCCGTCGTCGTCGGGAACAAGAAAGGTGGCGAGCTTCATGGGGCCGCAACGGTAGCGACCGTGTGCTCGATGGCCCCGAGGCCGTCGATCTCGATCCGCACGACGTCGCCGGGGCCCAGGAACACCTGCGGATCCCGCGCGTAGCCGACGCCGACCGGTGTGCCGGTGAACACCACGTCGCCGGGCCGGAGCGTGTTCGTCTCGCGCAGGAACGCGACGATCTCCGGGACCGTGAACACCAGGTCGCTCGTGCGCGAGTCCTGGCGCACCTCGCCGTTGACCCAGGTCCTGAGCCGCAGGTCGTGGGGATCGCCCAGCTCGTCGGCGGTGGTGATCCAGGGACCCCACGGCGACGTGCCATCGGCGCCCTTCGCCCGCGTCCACTGCGGCTCGCGGTCCTGGATGTCGCGCGCGGTCAGGTCGTCGCCGACGGCGTACCCGGCGACCTCGCCGTCGCGGCCGAGCACGAAGACGAGCTCCCCTTCGTAGTCGAGCTGCTGCACGACGGACGGGCAGACGACCGGCGCGAACGGCGGCGCGCTCGCCGACGGGGACATCGTCCAGATCACGGGGAAGCTCCGGACCGGGTTCCCCATCTCCGCAGCGTGCGCCCGGTAGTTCATCCCTACGCCGAACAGCACGCGCGGCTCCGGGATCGGCGCGAGCAGCTCGACGTCGGCCAGGGCATACGCGTCCCCGGCGGCGGGTGTGCGATCGCCAGACGTCAGGCGCCCCAGGACGTCCGTGCCGTCGGAGAACGCGACCACCTCATCGCCCCGCACCTCGCCGGCCTGCGGGCGCTCGTTCCCGGGGACGAGAAAGGTCGCGAGCTTCATGGGCCGCGATGCTAATGCCGATCTCTGCCCGCCCAACCATCGGGAACCTGTCAACGAGACGCATGCAACGGTCAAGTTCTCCGCCAGATGGCCGACCAGTAAGTCGATGGCGGCATCTCTGCGACTTCGCCTGCTCGGCAAGCAACACGACACGGCCCAGCTGAGCGTCCGCGGCTGCGACGCCCTGGATGTCCGCGTCCTGGGCACCGAGGACGGCACCCACGCCATCCACCTCCCCCGGCACGCCCCGGAGATCCGCAAGCTCCACCGCGAGAAGGGGATGCTCGAGCTCGGCGACGGAACCACCCAGGAAGGCCTCCTCATGGCCATCGAGGGCAAGAATCGCCGGATGCTCCCCGACCGGATGCAGTTCCTCATCGACGGCCTGCCCAATGGCGCGCAGAAGCGCCAGTGGACCCGGGTCCCGGTCGTCATCCCGGTGCGCGTCGGCGTCAACCCGCAGCGCCGGGACTGGCGCGAGGGCTGGACCGTCGACCTCAGCGCCGGTGGCGCGCTCATCGGCGGCGTGCAGGCCGGCAAGCCCGGTGGCACCCTGCGCATCCAGTTCGCACTGCCCCAGCACGAGGAGCGCCTCGTGTGTGTCGGGGCCGTCACGCGCATCACCGACGCGGGCCTGCGCGCGCTCCGGTGGACCGCAATCGACGCCGGCGACCGGCAGATCATCACGGACTACCTGGACAGCGAACTCCGCCGCGTGCTGGACCGCCGTTACGCGTCGTGACCCACAACGCCCGCCGGGGTTCCCTCGGGATATGCTGTCGGCGTGACTCCGATTCTTGCCCTCAGCGAAGCTACCGCGATGACCCTCGCCCTCGCCGGCGTGTTCTTCGTGCTCTTCCCGCTGCTGGCGCACGGGCTGATCGCTCTTGCCGCCGCCGTCTCGTTCAGCGAGCGCGCCGAGAACCGCAAGAGCGACGGCAACTGGCGCCGCCCCAAGGCGCAGTAACCCTCCAGACGCCCGCGGGGAGTCGCTGATGCGGCTCGTCGCGACCGAGCATGCCCCGGACGGCGCGACCGTCGCCCGCGACGTGCGCGCGTCCGTCACGGACGCCATCCCGCTCCTGAGCGCCGGCGCCACGCTGCAGCCCGCGTACCGGCGGGCCCTCGAGCGCGCGTCCGTCGGCCGGCTGTTCATCGACGACGACCTGAGCGCCGGCATCGAGCCGGTCGCGATCGTCCCCCCGGAGGTCCGTGCGAACGCGATCCGCGCGGTCTCCGACGTCCTCGCGGCGGCATCCCGCGCGACCATGCGCCAGGACGGCCTGCAGGGCACGCACCTCGACGGGCTCATCCCGGTCGCCAAGGGACTCGCGCTGGAGGTCCAGCGGCGGCCCGCGCAGCTCCCGACGCTCGGCGAGACCGCGCCCGTCGGCGACTACCTGCCCGCGCACAGCGTCGACGTCGCGATCCTCGGCCTGCACATCGCCGCACGCCACCAGCGCAACCACGGCTGGATCGACCACGACACGGGCGCCCGGCGCTACAACCTCAACGACGAGGCGCTCGTCAAGCTCGGCGTCGCGCTGCTCCTCATCGACCTCGGCAAGGTCGCGATGCCGCGCGGCCTCCTCGAGCATCCCGGCCCGCTCGATCCGCCCGACCGCGCGACGATCACCCAGCACCCCGAACTCGGCGCGTCGATGCTGCCGCCGGCGGTGTCCTACGTCGTCCAGGCGGTGCTGCGCCACCACCACGAGCGATTCGACGGCTCTGGCTACCCGGAGGGCCTGGCGGGCCAGGACATCCCGTTCGAGGCCCGGATCGCGGCGATCGCCGACGTCTTCGACGCGACGACCTCCAACCGCGCGTACTCCGACGCCGCGCCCCAGAACGAGGGCTGGAGCGCGATCATCTCCGGCGCCGGGACGGCCTTCGACCCCGAGCTCGTCGAGATCTTCCGCCAGCTGATCGTCCCGTATCCGCCCGCGAGCGAGGTCGTGCTCGTCGACGGCCGGATCGCGGTCGTCGCCGACGTCGACCCGTCCGACCCCCTGCGCCCCAAGGTCCGCGCGGCGACACTCGACGGCGGCGTCGAGGAGCTGACCCAGATCCCGGTCCAGCCGGTCTCGGGCCAGCACCGCGACTCCGGTCGCGCGGCCTGACCCGACGGCCCCGGGCCGTAGCATGCCCCGCCTATGCGCGGCATCGCCCTCGACCAGTTCGGCGGACCGGAGGTCCTGCAGTTGCGGGAGGACCTTCCCGTCCCGCCCGTCGGCCCGGACACGGTGCTCGTGCGCGTGCGCGCCGCCGGGGTGAACCCGGTCGACGCGAAGGTGCGCCGCGGACTGCTCGCCGACGCGTTCCCCACCTGGTCGCCCGTGGTTCCCGGCTGGGACGCCGCCGGGATCGTCGAGGCCGTCGGCCCGGCCGTCTCGAACTTCCGCCCGGGCGACGAGGTCTTCGGCTACTTCCGCAAGGACTTCATCCGCGACGGCACCTACGCGGAGCTCACGACCATCCGCGACGCCTACCTGGCCCGCAAGCCCGAGTCGCTGAGCTTCGAGGAGGCGGGGGCCGCGCCGCTGGCCGCCCTGACCGCCTGGCAGCTGATCGACGAGACGCTGCGCGTGGTCTCCGGCCAGCTCGTGCTGGTCTGCGGCGCGTCGGGAGGCGTCGGCTCGTTCGCGGTCCAGCTCGCCAAGCGCGCCGGAGCCTCCGTGGTCGCGGTGGCCAGTGCGGCGAACCACGAGTACCTGAAGGGCCTGGGCGCCGACGAGTGCATCGACTACGCGACCGAGGACTTCGTCGAGATCATCGGCCGGCGGCACCTTGCGGGCGTCGACGCCGTGGTCGACCTCGTCGGCGGCGACACGCTCACGCGGGCCGCGCAGGTGACGCGGCCACGCGGCAAGATCGCGTCGATCATCCAGGAGCCCCCACGCGGCGGGCTGTTCGCCGAGCACGAGATCCAGGGCCGGTACCTCTTCGTCCGGCCCGACGGCGGTGGGCTGCGAATGCTGGCCCGCGCCTTCGACGCCGGGGAGCTGCGCGTGGAGCTCGCCGACGTCCTTCCGCTCGAGCAGGCGGCGCGCGCGC
This sequence comes from Solirubrobacteraceae bacterium, assembly GCA_016462625.1. The sequence continues at coordinate 21,241 of JAEMSV010000014.1, forward strand.
ACGACCTGATCGAGCTGGGGCACACACGCGGGAAGCTCGTCCTGCGCATCTGAACCGCCCGACTCTTGCGACAATGTCGGCGTGGAATCGCTCCGCGGCCGACTGCTCATCGCCTCCCCCACCCTCCAGGACCCGAACTTTGCCCGGAGCGTGGTGCTCATCGCCGAGCACACGGCCGAGGGCGCGATGGGCGTGGTGCTGAACCGGCCGATGGAGCTGGAGGTCGCCGAGGCGTCCCCCGTCCTCGCCGCGCTCGGCACCGACGACGAGCACGTCTTCGCCGGCGGTCCGGTGCAGCCCAACGGCGTGATGGTCCTCGCCGAGTTCTCCCCTCCCGCGGAGCCCGCGGTGACGATCGCCGAGCGGCTGGGCTTCGTCGGCGCCGAGGACGACCTCGAGGCCGTCGCCGACACCGTCCTGCGCGCCCGGGTCTTCGCGGGCCACGCGGGCTGGGCCGCGGGCCAGCTGGACTCCGAGCTGGAGGACGAGGGCTGGATCGTCGCGGACCTCGACCCCGAGGATCCGTTCACCGACGACCCGCTCGCCCTGTGGAGCATCGTGCTCGAGCGGCTCGGCGGCTCGTTCGCGCTCGTCGCGCGGATGCCCGAAGACCCGTCGGTCAACTAGTGACGTGATTCAGACATTCGGATGCAGCTGACGGATGCCGGCGCGCGTCTCCCGGTGACCGAGATCCGCTGTCGTACTGGTGGTCCGGCCGCGGATCTCGGGTGCCGGGAGACGCGATGCCGGCGCCGTCAGGTGCGTGCGAATGTCTGAATCACGTCACGAAAAAAGGCGCGCCGACCGCGTGCTCGTTCGCGGTCGACGCGCCCACTACTGAGGCCGGTGGGTCGCTGTGGGAGAAGGACCCGCGGCGAACCGCGGGTCCCGGGTCAGCTCCGGCCTCCGGACAGGGGTCACGCGGTGGTGAATCCCTTTTCCGTGTCGCACTCCAGGACGTTGATCAGCGCCGCCTGGGTGGTCAAGGTGAAGAAGTTCCAGTTGATCTTCGTCACGTTGATGCTCACGCGGCGGACCGTCGTCCCCGAGAAGTCGAACACACCGTCGACCGTCGCGCTGACGGACTGCGGAATGAACAGCAGCGTGAACCTCGCGTTGCCGGTGCCCCGGAACGTGATGCGGTTCTTGCCGCCGGCCTGGCAGCCGTCGCACGTGTTGCTGATCGTCGCGCTGACGTTCGTCAGCCACGTGCTCGTCTGGCCCAGCAGCGCCCAGCCCGCCGAGTAGAGGTTGATCTGGGTCGCCGCGACGCCGGCGCTGTAGGTGACCTTGTTGTTGACGCTGTCGATGTCGGCGGAGAACGTCGTGCCGTTGAACAGCCCCGCTCGGCCGAGCGTGCACGAGGACGCCAGGCCCCTCGCGTCGAACGACCAGTTCGTGCTGTTGACGATCGTGCCGGACGCCGAGGCGTCGAGGTACCCGGTGGTGCACGTCTGTCGCACCGTGCCGCTGAACGACAGGCCTCCCGTGTTCGAGATGCTCAATGAGCCGCTCCGCAGGTAGAGGTTGTCGTAGAGCTTCGCCTGCCCCGCGAGCGAGCCGCTGATCGAGTAGGTCAGCGCACCGCCGGCGGTGGTCCGCGCGATCGTGCCCTTCGCCCCGAGCGTCACGCCGCCGAGGGCGAGGTCGCCGAGGTTGAAGGACAGGTTGAACGTCCCGTCGGAGTTCACCGCGGCGGAGAACCCGGCGCCCGTCGTCGAGCCGCTGAGCGCGACGTTGTAGGCGCCCTGCGATGCGGCGAACTTGAAGCCGACCGTGAAGGACGACTTCGTCGGGATGACCGACGTGCCGATCGTGGCGTTCGCGTCGAGGTTCAGCGAGACGACGCCGGCGACGGACTTCAGCGTGCCGCTCGCGCCGGAGTTCGCGCCGATGGCGAACTCCTTCGTGACGGCGCAGCCCGCGGCGCCGGTGGTGCCGCCGATCGTGAACGCCCAGTCCTTGCCGCTGCCGATCGGCACCGTGCCGGACGCGCCCGCGGTGACCGATCCGGAGACCGGGCACGCGAGGGTCACGCTGCCGGCCAGCGTGATCGAGCTCTGCGTCAGCTGCAGGCTGCCGGTGAGGCTCGCCTTGCTGCCGATCGCGATCGTGGCCGACCCGCCGACGTTGTAGCTCACCGCGCCGGTCGGGCTGGTCCGGGCGATCGAGCCGTTGAACGCGACGTTGCTCGGGCCGAACGGGACCGTGAAGCTGCCCGTCAGCGCGAACGTGCCGTCGAAGTTCACCTTGCCCGAGGCCGAGCCCAGCGAGCTGCTCGCCGAGAACGAGACGCCCGTGCCGGCGCTCGTGCCGTCATAGGTGAACCCGAAGGACGCGTTCCAGCTGCTCGGGCCGGCCGGCAGCAGCGAGGTGCTGACGCCGCCGGAGAGGCTGAAGGAGGCCGAGACCGCGCCGCCCGTCGCCTTCACCGTGCCGTTCAGGCCGCCGGAGGGGAGCGTCAGGCCCTGCGTGATGGTGCACGCAGTGGTCGTCCCGCCGCTCATGCCGAACGACCAGTTCTTGCTGTCGGTGATCGCGCCGGACGCCGTGGCGTCGACCGATCCCGTGGCGCAGGTCTGACGGACCGTGCCGGCGAACGACAGGCCACCGGAGCTGCTGATCGACAGCGAGCCGCTCTGCAGCGACAGCTTGTCGTAGAGGCTCACCGGCGAGCTCAGCCCGCCGCTGATCGTGTACGTCGGCGAGCCGCCGGGCGTCGTGCGGGCGATCGTGCCCCTCGCCCCGAGCGTGGTCCCGCCGAGCGCGAGGTCATCGAGCTTGAAGTTCAGCCCGAATGTGCCGTTCGACGCGACGTTGGCGTCGAAGCTGGCCCCAGTGGTCGAGGCGTTGACGCCGATGCTGTACGCGCCCTGCGAGGCCGCGAACTTGAACCCGGCAGAGAACGTCGTCTTCGTCGGGATCAGCGTGGTGGAGACCGTCGCGTTCGCGTCGAGCGCGACGGCGACGACGCCGCCGGTCGAGGACACGACGCCCGTGATGCCGGTCGGCGTCGACGAGGACGGCAGAGTGCCCGTGATCGACGAGCCGATGGTCAGCTCGTTCGTCACGCCGCATGCCGTCGCCGAGCCGGACACACCGAGCGACCAGTCACGACCGCTGCCGATCGGCACGGTGCCCGAGGCGCCGCCCGTCACGCTGCCGCTGATCGGGCAGGCGACCGTGACGGAGCCGTCGAACCCGATCGAGGTGTTCGTGAGGCGCAGGCCGCCACCGAGGCTGGCCTTCGTCCCGATCGCGATGTTGCTGATCGAGCCGCCGACGTCGTAGGCCACGGCGCCGCCCGGGGTGCTGCGGGTGATGTCGCCCTTGAAGGCGACGTCCGCGGGACCGAACGGGATCGTGAAGTCGGCCTTCAGCGCGAGGGTGCCGTCGAAGTTGACCTGGCCCTTCGCCGTGCCGATCGACGACGACGCGCTGAACGACACGTTGCTGCCGGCCGGCGTGCCGTCGTAGACGAACCCGAACTGCGCGTCCCAGGAGCTGACGCTCGCCGGGAGGATCGAGGTCGAGATCGGGCCACCGATCGCGAACGTGCCGCTCACCGTGTCGCTGACGGACTTCAGCTGCCCGGAGAGCGAGCCCGCGGGCACGCTGAGCTGGGAGCTGAGCTCACAGCCGGCCGCCGTCGAGCCGCCGAGGTCGAACTGCCAGTTCCGGCTGTTGGCGATGCTGCCGGAGGCGGACGCGTCGAGCGAGCCCGTGGCGCAGTACTGGCGCACGGCGCCGCTGAACGTCAGGCCGCCGGTGCTGCTGATGCCGACCGAGCCGTTCTGCAGCCAGAGCTTGTCGTAGAGCTTGACCGGCGTGCCGAGGCCGCCGGAGATGTCGTAGGCGAGGTTGCCGCCGGGGGTGCTCTGCTCGATCGAGCCCTTGGCACCGAGCGACGTGCCGCCCAGCTTGAGGTCGTCGAGGTTGAACGCCAGCGCGAAGGTGCCGTTCGACGCGACGTCGGCCGAGAAGCCGGCGCCGTCCGTCGAGGCGTTGATGCCCACGCTGTAGTCGCCCTGCGATGCGGCGAACTTGAAGCCCGCGGAGAACGTGGTCTTCGTCGGGATGATCGTGGTGTCGATCGTGGCGTTGCCGTCGAGCTTGGTCGAGACCACGCCGCCGACCGACTTGACCTCGCCGGAGATGCCGGAGCCGTCGGCCAGACCGAACTCGTCGGTGACCTGGCAGCCGTTCGCGGTGCCTCCGGACAGGGCGATCGACCAGTCGTCGCCGCCGTCGAGCGGGACGGAGGTCGACGCGCCCGCCTTCACGCTGCCGCTGATCGGGCACGCGAGGGTCACGTCGCCTGAGAAGGACAGCTCCGAGTTCGTGAGCCGCAGGCTGCCACCGAGGCTGCCCTTGCCAGCTCCGAAGTCGATGTTCGCCGAGCCGCCGACGTCGTACGTGACGTCACCGGTCGGGCTCGTGCGGTTGATCGTGCCGTCGAACGCGACGTTCGATCCGCCGAACGGGACCGCGAAGTGGGCGTCGAGGCCGAAGGTGCCGTCGAATCCGATCTTGCCCTGCGCCTTGCCGATGCCCGCCTCGGCCACGAAGCCGATGTAGCTGCCGGCCGTGGTGCCGTCGTAGAGGAAGCGGAAGCCCGCGTCCCACTCGTCGACGCCCGCGGGGAGCAGGGTCGTCGAGACCTTGCCGGTGAGCTCGAAGAGGCCGGTGGTCTGCCCGTCGGCCACCCCGATCTCACCGATCACGCTGCCGGCCGGCAGGTCGAGGTCCTTGGTGACCTTGCAGCCGTTGCTCGTGCCTCCGGTGAGCTTGACCGACCAGTTCTGCTCATCCTCGAAGCCGCCGGCGAACGCGCCGGTGACGGCGCCTCCCTGGGCGCAGTCGATCCTGGCGCTGCCCCCGAGCTTGAAGCCGTCGGCCTTGTTCCACGACACCGACGCGCCGGTGAACCAGACGCCGTGCGCGAGCTCGATGTCGCCGTTGATCGCGCCGCTCAGCGTGGTGACACCCGTGACGTTGAAGATGTCGTTGCCCGCGAGCGTGCCCGCGATCTGCACGGTCTTGCCCTTGAAGACGAACGGGTAGTCGAGATTGATCGAGTACCGCCACCGCGACGCACCGCCGACCGTGTTGCCGTACGTGATGCCGTTGACGATGCGGGTCTCGGCGCCGCCGCCGCGCTGCATGAAGACCTGGAACGTCCACGAGTTGTAGAACTGCGAGCTCTGGTTGACCGTGCCGTTGCGGGAGAAGGTGAACCGGTAGCTCTCAGTCGGACCCGCGGTCGGGATGATCGACCTGACCGTGGGCTCGTCGGGCTGGTCGGCGAACGCCTGCAGCGTGCGCAGGGCGGCGGGCGCGCCGCTCGCGCTGTCGGTCGAGACCAGCTCGCCGGAGAAGTCTCCGAGCGCCCCTTCTGCGGTGAACGCCGCGCGGAAGGGATCCTCGTCGTCGATCGTGTGCACCTTGGTGCTCAGGGCCTCCGGAACGGCGAAGCTGCCGCCGCTGAGGGTGAGGCCCTCGGTCGTCACGCTTGCGGTGACGTCGGTACCGACGATGCCGCCGAAGTCGAGCGTCGCGTCGGTGATCGTCGTGGTCGCGCCGTCCGTGGAGGCATTTCCGACGGCGAGCGTCGTGCCCTCCGTCAGAACAATCTGGTCGCCGGCCTCGGCGCCCTGCAGGTCGGTGTACGTCGAAGCGTGTGCGCTTCCGCTGAAACCCAGCAGCAGCAGGCAAGTCCCCGCGAAAAACGCGAGGGAGAGCCGCAGGCTCGCGCCCGAGACCAGGTGCATGTGGTCGTCCCCCCGTGCGATGAATGATGATCGGCCGGAAACCGGAGTCCGGTCGACCGGAGCACCATACCCGTCCGGCGGTCAGGAGGGGAAGTTTTTCTGAGACAAATGGTTACCCGGATGTTTGATAGATGCTGGTCCGGGCAACGCGCGCGCGGGGAGTGTCTCGCTTTGAGCGCCCCCAAAATCGGGCGGTAAGCCGCGTCCAGCGCTCAACTTCTTCAGAGCATGTCCGATGTCAGCGAGCGATGCGTACCGAAACGTCTCTCAAGCTCCTCGCGCTCGCGCCCCGCGCGACGCTGACCGTGATGTTCGTCGTCTTCGGCGCCATCGCGATCTTCCTGGCGGCGCAGGATCTCAGCCCCCTGGTGCTGTTCGCGTCGGTCCCGGCCTGGCTGACCGCGGGCATGCTCGGGGCGGCTCGCCGCCGTGACGCGGATGCCGCGCACCTCGCGGAGGGATCGACGGTGCCCGCACCCCCCGCGGTCACCCGGCTCACGGAGGACGTCGCCCGCTGGGCGAAGCTCACCGCCCCGGTCGCGACCGCCCTCGCGCACGAAGGGGGCGTCCGCGCGACGGTCGACTCGGATGGCATCCGCGTCGTCGTCGGCATGGGGCCTGCGACGCTCCTCGACGACGACGCGCTCGGCACGCTGATCGCGCGCGAGCTGCTCATCGCGCGCGACCACCCGGCGTACGGCACGATCCGCGGCAGGTCGATCGGTCACCTCGCCCTGTCGCACGACCGCATGATGGACCAGTTCGGAAGGCTCGCCCGGCCGTACCTCGCCGTGTCGACCCTGTCCTTCGATCGGGCCAAGGCGCTCGCCGTCGCCACCGACCACCGGTTCGACGCGGAGGCCGCGGCGGCGATCGGAGGCGAGCGTCTCGCCCGCGCGATCGCGCTCGAGGCTTGCGCCCGAGTGGTCTATGACGCGTACTGGTACGACGAGATCGCCCCGATCCTTGCCCGGTCCCTGCGCCCACCACTCGCGGCCGGCGCACCCGTATTCGCCGCGAACCGGCGGACCGAAGACCCGGAGCTGTGGTCCGAGATGCTCGAGTTCGCGATGGGCCCGCTTGACCACCTGCGGCCGACGGCCCAGACGCGCCTCGACCGCCTCGGCGTGCCCGAGCCCGATCGAGACCTTCCACCGGCGCCCCCTCGGGACCTCGCCGACGCGGAGGGCACCCTCCTCGCGACCCTGCGCGGCGGGTCGCTGATCCCGGTGACGTGGGACGAGGCCATCTCCCGCGCGGCCGAGAGCGGATGGATGGAAGCGATCGCTGCCCATCGCGTGTGGCTGTCACCCCTGCGCCTCGACGCGGTGCCCTCCACCCTGCGCGCACTGCGCCCCGACGCGGGGGCGCCGTGGTTCGAGGACGAGCGCGCGTTCGCGCTCCTCTCGCTCTTCGGCGTCGGCCTCCTGCACGCCGGCTGGGAGCTGCGAGTCGAACCGGGCCGGCCCCTCGAGCTGACCCGCGGCGACGAGACGGCGCAGCCGTTCGGGCTCGGGTGGGCGATCGCGACGCTCGAGGCCGACGAATCCGACTTCGCCGCATGCTGCGCGACCTGGGGCGTCGAGGAACTGCCCCAGCTCGACACGCTCATCGACCCCGCCGACGCTCCGCCGTCCCCGGGCACGCCCATGCCGGCCGCGCTCGCGACCGCGCAGCTCAGCACGATGCCGTCCGCTGAGCTCCTGCCCGAGCGGGAGGTCCGGCTGTCGCAGACCGCAGCGACGAGACTGGTGCATCTCGCCGGGCTCCTGCTCATCGGGGCGATCGCGCTGCCGATCGCCATCGTGACGATGAGTGCCGCCTGGTTCGCCGACGCCGACCCGGCCCTGCGCATCGGCATGCCGATCACGGGACTGGTGCTCCTCGGCCTGTTCGTCGTCGTCTTCCGCGCGACGATCTGGGAGGTCGTCGGCACGCCGCGCCTGCGGTCCAACGCCAATGGCGACCTCACCATCGACCATCCCGCGATGCTCAGGGCACCCCTGCGCCTCTCACGCGACGACCTGCTCGCCGTCGACGTCGACGATACGGGCCGCGACCGCCGCTTCGCGGTCAACGACCCCCGCCAGCTCTCGAGCGGCCAGGTCGTCGGCTGGCTCTGGCGCTACGGGACGGGCGCCACCATGCCGGTCCTCGACGCCACCCCCGACCACCCGAACATCGCGATCATCCTGCGCGAGGCGGTGGACGCGCCACGCCCGCGCGGCCGACGCCCGCACGGCGTCCTCCGCGGAGAGCGCATCGACGGCGTGCTCCTGCGCACGAAGGACCCGCAGGCGGCCCGGGAGCTGTTCTCGACGCTGGGCGTGCTCCGGCCGGTCAGCGTCAGCGACCTGCAGGACTAGCTCACGAAGCCGCGAGCGCGAGCGCGATCCGCCCGAAGAAGACCGTCAGCGCAACGACCAGCATCGGCAGACCGTGCGGATGGCCGATCTCGCGCAGCTGCCACCCGCGGATGGCTCCCCAGATCGCGATTCCGGGCAAGAGCACCCCGACGGCGATCGCGGCCCAGCCGCTCCGCACGTCCTGCTTGAGGCCAAGCTCGACACGGTTCGAGCGGCGCTTCGACTCCACCGGGGTGGGCGCGTCATCTGCCGGCAGGTACGAGATGCGATGTGCCATGGCCCTGTCGTCGACCGGCCCTGCGTTTCCTGAAGGGTCGCTGACTACCCAGCGGCGATGGCGTCTCGGTACGCCCAGAACGCCGGCTTGGGCGTGAGGTCCTTGCGGACGATGCCGAACCAGTTCTCGCGGTTGCCCGGGTCACCCTCGGCGTCACGGTGCGTGAAGACGAGCACGGCCTTGATGTAGGGCGTCGCGCGGGCGTCGGCGACGTAGAAGCGGATCGCCTCGGCCTGCTGCTCCTCCGTGACGCAGTTCGGGGCCGACGAGCTCGTGCACTGGCCGACTTCGGTGATCCAGATCGGGCGCGGCGCGCCGCGCCGGGTCCACTCGTCGTTGAGCCAGCGGGTCTTCCAGTAGGTCCACAGCGGGTTCGCGCCCGGGGTCCAGGAGCCGTACGGGTGGACCGCCAGGCCGTCGACGCGCGCGGCGAGGTCGGGCTGCGCGGCGAACAGCTCGGCGGTCCAGGGGCGCGAGGCGCCGTTCTCGTCGACCGTGGGCTGCGACGGGAGCAGGTACCGCGTCTGCGGGTTCGCGCGCCGGCCGGCGTCGACCGCCGCCACGTAGAGCCGCGCGAACGCCGCCGGCTCGACCGGCGAGAAGTCCCACGCGCCGTAGGGCTCGTTGAAGAGCTCGATGTGGTGCATCGCCAGGCTCGCGTCGGCGCGGCCGGCCCAGAAGCTGCCGCCCGGGCCGTAGCGCGCGGAGAACGCGGCGACCCACGCGGAGAACGTCCCGACGTCGATGGTCGAGATCCGCTGGAGCTGGTTGAGGATCGGCAGGACCCGCATGCCCTCCTTCAGCGCGAGCGTGTAGCGCTCGTCGATCTCGGCCCAGCTCTGGTCGGGCCGGAACTCCATGCGGTCCATGCTCACGCCGATGCCGCGCAGGGCGCGGAGGCCCGCGCCACCGCCGCCCGTCGCGTGGGTGATGCCGAACAGCTTGATCGCCGGGTCGAACTCGTAGTGGCCGGCAACCGCGGCACCGGCGCTGACGGGGGCCGGCGCGGGCGCACCACCGGAGTCCGGCGGCGGCTCGGGCGCGCGCTTTCCGGTGCGGAGGGTGATGAGGTCGCAGCCGCTCATCCGGCGCATCAGCGAGCGCTTGACCAGCGGGCGGACCTGGTCGACCTGATCGATCACGAGCCGGTCACGGCCGCTGCCGCAGCGGACGCGGAAGCCCGCGCTGGGCTTCTCGATCGTGATCCGGTCGGCGCCGCTCCCGCCGGAGATGCGATCGCCGCCCTCACCCGTGATCGTGTCGCGCCCGGCGCCGCCGATCAGGGTGTCGACCCCGCGCAGGCCGAGGATCTCGTCGTTGCCGCGGCGGCCGTCGAGGACGTCGCGGCCGTGGCTGCCGATCAGGACATCGGCGCCGTTCGTACCCCGCTCGCGCAGGGCTTCGGCGCTCGGCGCGCAGGTGAGGAGGACCGCCAACGCGGTCACGAACAGGATCGGTTGGCGGCTCATGAGCAGACGGGCCAAGGCTGGCATCTTCGCAGTAGGTCTGGATAGGTGCCGGGCGCCCGGAATCCTGCTACCCGTTGTGTGCCATTGGTCCACAACGACAGAGGGCGGCCCGCATGGGCCGCCCTCCGCCTGTCTGGGAACTGGTCCTGCTGTGCGCTAGCGGATGTGCACGCCGGAAATGGCGCGCGAGATGACCATCCGCTGGATCTCGGCCGTGCCCTCGAAGATGTCGTAGATCTTCGAGTCGCGGTGCCACCGCTCGACCGGGTACTCACGGGCGTAGCCGTTGCCGCCGAGGATCTGCATGGCGCGCTCGGTCGTGTAGACCGCGACCTCGCCGGCCTTCAGCTTCGACATCGAGCCCTCGGCGTTCTCGAACGGGACGCTGTTGCGGCCCATCCACGCCGCGCGCCACACGAGGAGCCGCGCCGCGTCGATCTCCATCTTCATGTTCGCGAGGGTGAACGCGATCGCCTGGTTCTCGATGATCGCCTTGCCGAACTGCTCGCGGTTCTTCGCGTACTCGAGCGCGTACTCGTAGGCGGCGCGGGCGATGCCGAGCGCCTGGGCGCCGACGGTCGGACGCGAGGCCTCGAACGTCGCCATCGAGGCGTTGCCGCGCGAGCTCTTGCCCTCACGGGCGCGGGCGAGGCGCTCGTCGAGCTTCTCCTTGCCACCGAGCAGCGCGCTGGACGGCACGCGGCACTCGTCGAGGTAGACGTCGGCGGTGTGCGACGCGCGCAGGCCGTGCTTCTTGACCTTGGCGCCCTGGCTGATGCCGGGGTTGTCGATGCCGATGACGAAGGCGGCGTGGCCGCGGGTGCCGAGCTCGGGGTCGACCGAGGCGATGACGACGTGGACGTCGGCGATGCCGCCGTTGGTGGCCCACGCCTTCTGGCCGCTGATGACGTACTCGTCGGTCTTCTCGTCGTACTTCGCGCGGGTGCGGACGGCGGAGACGTCGGAGCCGGCGTTCGGCTCGGACGAGCAGAACGCGGCGACCTTCACGTCGGTCGGCGTACCGAAGCAGCGGGGGATCCACTCGCCGATCTGCTCACCGGTGCCCTGGCCGAAGATGGCTGCGACCGCGAGGCCGGTGCCCATGATCGCCATGCCGATGCCGGCGTCGCCCCAGAAGAGCTCCTCGTTGACGATCGGCAGAGACAGACCGGTCGGGTCAGCGAAGAACTGGGCCATCGACTCGAAGCCGTAGAGGCCGATCTTCGCGGCCTCCTCGATGACCGGCCACGGGGTGGCCTCCTTCTCGTCCCACTCCTCAGCAACGGGGCGGACGACGTTCTCCGAGAACCCGTGGACCCACTCCTGCAGGTCCTTCTGGTCCTGATTCAGGGCCATCGAGAACTGCGGCTCGCCTTCCTGCGTCGCGTTGGCCTGTTCGATCTGCTCTTCGACGGTGGACATGCCGTCGATTGTAACCGAGAGTTACACCGTCGTGTCAAATCCGGGTACGACATCCGTTACGATGGGCGCCGATGGCGTCCACACCCCGGAACCGAGCCGCCCGGCGCGAGCGTGAGCAGGAGCTCGTGGCGGCGACCCGCGCGCTGTTCGACGCGCGCGGCGTGCAGGACGCCCCGATCGACGAGATCGCCCGCGAGGCGGGGATCAACAAGGCGCTGATCTACCGGTACTTCGAGAGCAAGGACGAGCTGTTCGCAGCCACGCTCGAGGGCTACCTCATCGAGGTCGAGCTGCGGATGCGCGACGCCGACACGTCGCTCGAGCCCCGCGCCCGCCTGGAGGCGGTCTGCGCGGTCTTCGTCGACTACGGGCTCGAGCACCCGGCGTTCCTGGACTGCGCCCTGTCGCTCATGCGCCGGCCGGCGTCCGAGCTCGGCGGGGTGGTCCGCGAGGGCGTGATGTTCCGCCTCGGCCGCGCGATGGCCGCGGGCCTCCAGCACATCGTCGACGCGCTCGAGGCCGGCAACGAGACCGGCGACTTCGCGGTCCCCGACCCGTGGTTCACCGCGAACATGCTCTACGCGCAGGCGCTCGGCGCCATGCAGCTCGCGCGGGTGGGCGTCGGCGTGAACTACGCCGCTCCGGGCTTCCCGGCCGTCTTCCCCATCGACCGCGAGGCCGTGCGCCGCACGTGCGTGGCGGCGTCGATGGTGGTCGTGGGCGCGCACGGCGCTCCGGCGTAGGAGCCGCCCGGTCGGGGGTGTGACCCGAATCGCGCCTGTCAGGCGCGTTTGGCGTCACAGGTCGGGACCGGCGAGGTCTCGCAGCTCCCGCAGGCGATCGTCGTAGGACACCTCGAGCCCGGCGATGAGCTGGCGCGCCTCGGCGGTGCTCATCGAAGGAGCGTGGGCCCGGACCGCCGCGATCACCGCTCGCTTGTGTCGAGAGCGCTCGCGAAGAATCCACGCGCAGAGCGCCGCGCCTATCAGGCCCGCAGCAAGCGCGGCCGCGATGGCGTCAACACCGATCGCGGCAGCGGCTCCGATGAGCGCGAGCAACGCTCCGACCTGCGCCCACCACGGCGCGGCCCGGAATTGCCACTCACGGGGCACGCCATCGAGAAGAGCCCGCCGTTCCGCGATCCGCCGGTGCTCCCGGCGGTTCGCGCGGATGGCCAATGCGCCCAGTCCGACCAGTGGAACCGCGACGATCAAGAGCACGAGCACCAGCCGCATGGCCTCCCTATCGGCCAGACTCCCCCGGGGTGTGAGCGAAAACGCCCCTCACAGTCCCGTTTCGCGACACACCCCCGCCGCCCACCCGCCAGGAGGCAGTGACCCGACATGAGCGCCCTGCTCCATCGCCTCGGTCTCGCAGTCACCCGGCACCGCGGCGCCGTCATTGCCACGTGGGTCGTGCTCGCCGTCGCCACGATCCTCGCCGCGAACGCCCTCGGCACGCGCACGAGCGTCGACATCTCCTTGCCGAACACCGGAAGCCAGTCGGCCACCGACCTGCTGACGGCGGAATTCCCCAGCCAGGCGCAGGGCTCCAGCCCGATCGTCATGAAGACCGAGAGCGGGCAGCTGACCGAGGACAAGTACCAGCAGGCGATCGCCGACGCCACGAAGGCGCTGAAGGCCAACGACCTCGTCGCCTCGGTCGCGCCCGTCGCCATCAGCAAGGGCGGGACGGTCGGCTACATCAACATCACGCTGAGCAAGAACCTCGGCCAGGTCACCAAGGACGAGGCCGAGGACCTGGCCGACGCCGCCACCGCGCCGCTGGAGAAGGCCGGACTGGAGACCGCCATCGGCGGTGCCCTCGGCCAGGTCACCGACGAGGAGACCAGCGACACCAGCGAGGGCATCGGCATCCTGGCGGCGATCCTCATCCTGCTGCTGACGTTCGGCTCGGCGGTCGCGATGGGCGTGCCGATCGTCACCGCGATCTTCGGCCTCGCGACCGCGATCAGCCTCATCACCGTCCTCGGCCACGTCTTCGGGATCCCGTCGACCGGGCCCGTGCTGGCGACGATGATCGGGCTCGGCGTCGGGATCGACTACGCGCTGTTCATCGTGACCCGGCACCGAGAGGGCCTGTCGCAGGGGCTCGAGCCCGACGAGTCGATCGCGAAGGCGATCGCGACCTCAGGCGCCGCTGTGGTCTTCGCCGGTTTCACGGTGATCATCGCGCTCTGCTCGCTCGCGGTCGCCCGGATCCCGATCGTCACCGCGATGGGCGTGACGTCCGCGCTGGCGGTGCTCATCGCGATGATCGCCGCGATCACGCTGCTGCCCGCGATCCTCGCCCTTCTCGGGCGGCGGCTGAACGCGCTGCGCCTGCCGTGGCGCAAGGGCGAGGAGGACCCCGACGGCAGCCCGCGCTGGGCGAAGTTCGCGCACGAGGTGTGCGATCGGCCGTGGATCGCGCTCGGGATCAGCCTCGCGATCCTGCTGCCGCTCGCCGCGCCGGTCATCGGGCTCACGCTCGGCCAGCCCGACACCGACGCGCTGCCAAAGGACGACTCCGAGCGGGTCGCCTACGACGACCTCGCCGAGGGCTTCGGGCCAGGCTTCAACGGGCCGTTCGTCGTCGCGGTCAAGGTGCCGAAGGGCTCAGAGGACGCGGTCTCCAAGCTCGAGTCCGGCCTCAAGAGCACCCACGGCGTTGCGGCCGTCTCCCCCGCGCAGAAGAACGACAGCGGCGAGGTCGTGCTGCTCACGGTCTTCCCGACCACCGGGCCCTCCGACGGGAAGACGGCGGACCTCGTCGACACCCTGCGCGACGAGGTCGTGCCCAAGGCCCTCGAAGGCACGAAGGCGGTCGCGTACGTCGGCGGGCTGACCGCGGGGTACGTCGACCTCGCCGACCGGATCGCCGACAGCCTGCCGTGGCTGATCGCGCTCGTCATCGTGCTCTCCTGCCTGCTGCTGCTCGTCGCGTTCCGCAGCGTGGTGCTCCCCCTGAAGGCGGCGCTGATGAACCTGCTGAGCGTCGCCGCCGCGTACGGCGTGCTGACCCTCGTCTTCCAGGAGGGTCACGGCGCGGGGCTGATCGGGCTGGAGGGCGCGGTGCCCGTCGTCAGCTACGTGCCGCTGATGATGTTCGCGATCCTCTTCGGGCTGAGCATGGACTACGAGGTCTTCCTGCTCAGCCGCATCCGCGAGCACCACGACGCGGGTGAATCCACCCACGACGCAGTGGTCAGCGGCCTGGCGAGCTCGGCGCGGGTGATCACTGCGGCGGCGACGATCATGGTCGTGGTCTTCGGGTCCTTCGTGCTCAACGACGACCCGACCGTCAAGCAGTTCGGGCTCGGCATGGCGGTCGCGGTCTTCATCGACGCGACGGTCGTGCGGTGCCTGCTCGTGCCGAGCCTGATGGTCCTCCTGCGGGACGCCAACTGGTGGCTGCCGGGCTGGCTGGACCGGATCCTTCCGCCGCTGGGGCTGGACGAGTCCTAGGCCTGGCGACCCTGGAGCGCCAGCGCTCCGAGCACCGCCGCGACGATCACGAGCCACGCGGCGAGCAGCCAGAAGTTCCCGAGCCCGATGGATGCTGCGAGGGACAGCGGGGTCCCCCAGATGACGACGAGCCGCAGCCAGCGATTGTTGTTCGACATGCCCGATCGATCGGCAGGGGGTGTGGGATCTGAACGACGAAATCCGTCGTCGGAATCCCACACCCCCGTGCGCATCAGTCCCGCGGGTCGTTGATCACGAGCTCGACGTTGCGGTCGTTGCGCGAGCCGCGCCCGTCCTCATCGCCCGTCGTCGCCTCGCTCTGCGGGTCGTTCGCCGCGATCAGCCGGGCGAGGGACCCGAGCTGCCCGTCGCTGAATCCCGCGGCCGGCCCGGGCTTCGGCGCGGCGACCTTCGAGTACGAATCGAGGATCGTCCCGAAGATCGAGATCGTCCCGTCGTCGTTGTCCATGATCTCGACGGTCCGCGACTGCTGCGGCCAGTCGATGTGCGACGCGGTGTTGATCTCGTAGAAGCCGCCGCCGCTCTTCTTGTGGGCGATCACGCCGTTGTGGTGCGTGTGGCCGTTGATCCACGCGACGACCTGCGGGTACTTCAGGAGCAGCGACTGGACCGACTTCGAGCCCTTGTTGCCCTGGTGGATCGGGGTCGACTTCTGCGGGTCGGCGTCGCAGCCCACGGTCAGCGTGGCCGAGCAGGCGCCGGCCTCCTCGTCGGGCGTCACGTTGTTCATCGTCGCGATCGTGTGGTGCGACGAGATCAGGACGAGGTTGTCCTTGTTGGCCTTCAGCTCCTTCTCCAGCCACTTGTACTGCGGATCGTCCAGGTTGCCGCTCGCCCCGCCGCCCTCCGCGATCGTGTCGAGCGTGATGAACCGGACGCCCTTGCGCGGGCTGAACGCGTAGTAGCCCATCGAGCCGTTGGTGGCCTTCTTCACGCTCGGGGACTGGTAGCCGAAGCCATGGTTCTTCGAGGCGGAGCCGACCGCCTTCTTGAACTCGCTCTTGCTCAGGAACCGGCGCTCGGGGTCCGGCGGGACCATCTTGGCGCCGCCGAGCAGCTGGCCGAGGAAGGTCGGGTCGGTCAGCCCCTTGAAGATGTCGGACTCGGACTTGCCCTTGACCGAGTCCGGGTCCAGCCCGGCCGAGGGGAACGGCTTCAGGCAGCCGACCGAGAACGTCTGGATGAGCGCGATCGACGCGGGCGCGTTGCCCTGGACGAGCGCGTCGTGGTTGCCGAACGCGACGTACCACGGGATCGCCAGGCCCGAGGCGGACATGCCCTTCAGCGCGCGGTCGAGCAGGCCCGGGTAGCGCGGGAACGAGCCGTACAGCCCGCCCGGCGCGGGTGACGCGGTATCCGGATCCCAGAAGCCCGCGTACCGCGTCGGCGGCACGCCCGGGTAGTCGTCGTAGTCCTGGACACCGGTGTACGCGCGCGCGGCGACGGCGGCGTTCATCTGCGCGATCTGCTCAGGCGTCGCGCCCGAGCACGGGTTCGTCGCGCTGATCGCCTTGCCGCTGAAGGTGTCGACCCGGCCGCCGTCGAGGATCGTCCGGACGCGGTCGACCTCGTTCTCCTGCTGGTTGTCGGCGAGGTCACCCGTGCTGATCGCGAACTTGACCTTGCCGCGCTTGCCCGAGCCGGGCTTGATGGTGCTCGTCCGGTTCGCGTTGATGTTGCGGACGACCGCGTCGAACGACCACGCCCCGAGGAGCTCCTGCGGACGGTGCGCGGCGGTCAGCGGCGAGCCCGCGGGATCGAAGAGCTCGATCCGCGCCGGCGACATCGCGTCTGCGACCTGCGGGTCGGTCACCTGGGCGAACATCAACAGCGAGCTGCGACGCGAGGCGCGGCCGGACTTCGGCTTGGCCAGGTCGGTCCGGACCAGATGCGACTCACCGCCACGCGTGGTCAGCGTGACGAACCCGCTGCCCGAGCCGCGGACGATCGTCTCCTCCGTCGTCGCCTTGCCCGCCGGGTCGGCGAGCGCCACCGCAGGAAGCGCCGCAGCCGTCACCACCAAAGCCGCCACTCCCACACCGCGCATGGACACCATCTGGACTCCTCCTCGTCAAGACCCGGACGGGAGCGTACGGACGCCATCGGCCATCCGCGCCGGGTCTTCCGGGGCCATCCGTCCCAGGAAGCACCCCCCGGTCTACATCTTTCCGGGGTCGCTGCCGATGAACGGTCCGATGGTTGCCGCTCGTGGAACTTCCTGGCTCTGCCCCGCCGAGGCCGACCGCTCGCGCCTGCTCGACATGGAGCGGCGGATCAAGCCCGTCCGCGTCGCGGCGATGGGGATCCTCGGCGCGGCGCTGATCGCCTCCGGTCCGTGGACCGGCTGGTGGCCCGTCCTCGTGCTGCTCATCTCGCTCGGCGCCTTCGCGGTCGTCGACCACGGCATCGAGAAGGCCCACGCCCCGGAGTACCGGATGTTCGCCGGCTGGGCGCTCTCGCAGTTCCTGATCGCCGGCAGCATCGTGCTCAGCGGCGGCCTGAACAGCCCGGCGCTCTGCTGGCTCGCGGTCCCGGTCGTCACCCTGAGCGCGCGGTTCTCCAACCGCGGCGTCGCGGCCGGCCTGGCGCTGACGATCGGCCTGCTGCTCGCGATCACGATGGGCCTCGACCACGCGGCCGTCATGAACGACCCGAGCAACCTCATCTTCGCCCTCGGCGCGATCGGCGCCGTCGGCATGCTGACCACCCCGCTGATGGTCTCCGACCAGGAGAACCGCAGCGACGCCCGCATCGACGCCCTGACCGGGCTGCTCAACCGCCACGCGCTCGAGCTGCGCGTCTCCGAGCTGGAGATGCAGGCCGACGGAAGCGAGCTGACGATCGGCGTGATCGTCGCCGACCTCGACCGCTTCAAGAGCGTCAACGACCAGCACGGCCACGCGATCGGCGACGACGTCCTGCGCAAGGCCGCGGAGCGCCTGCGCACCCAGGGCCGCGCGTTCGAGCTCATCTACCGGATCGGCGGCGAGGAGTTCCTCGTCCTGCTGCCCGGCGCGAGCATCCAGGACACGACCGTCCACGCCGAGCAGCTGCGCGCCGCGATCGCCGAGAGTCCGCTCGCGGAGATCCCGATGACGATCTCGATCGGCGTCAGCGCATCGGAGGGCGGCTCGTTCGACTTCCAGCGCGTCTTCAGCCGCGCGGACGCCGCGCTCTACGAGGCCAAGCAGCAGGGTCGCGACCAGGTGCGCGTCCGCGCGCTCAGCGACACCGCCACCGAGCTGGCGCGCGCCGCGGCGTAGGTCCTACGCGGCTTCCGCGGCGAAGGCATCGCGCTTGGCGCGGATGTGGAACGCCATCTCGCGGCCGGTGATCGGCTGCGCCCCGAGCGCGACGGCCGCGCGCCGGGCGGGCTCGTGCAGGTCGTAGTGATCGAGCCACGGCCGCGCGGGCCGGTGCTGAAACCACTCGCGCTTGAGACCGAGCCGCGCGCCGAACGCATGGAGCTCCTCGGTCGAGTCCGCGACGAGATGGCACCAGCGGCGGCCGCGCCACTCCCAGATCGCATCGTCGACGTAGACCGCCATACGGGTCCAGGGTATTGATGCGCCAGACTCAGGCCAATGCGTTTCCGGCTGCTGGTTCCCGTCGCTCTCGCGCTCGCCGCCGCCGGCTGCGGCGATGACGCGCCATCGCGAACCGGGACCCAGGCCGCGACGACGACCGCCACCACGACCGCGGCGAAGCCGGCCTCGCGGCCACCGGCGCTGTGTGGGCGGCTCACGCGGAAGACCACCGGCCAGGTGCAGGACGAGCGGCTCGACGAGCTCTCGGGCCTGGTCATCAGCCGGACCAACCCCGAGCTGCTCTACACCCACGAGGACTCCGGCGCCGGCCCGGAGCTGTGGGCGCTGCGCATCGACGGCGCGCTCGCCGGGATGTGGACGGTGCCGGGCGCCGAGGCGATCGACTGGGAGGACATCGCCACCGGGCCGGCGGGGGACGGGACGGCATGGCTCTACCTCGCCGACATCGGTGACAACCAGGAGGCGCGCGACGCGATCGACATCTACCGCGTGCCCGAACCCGCCGCCGGGGCCGCGCAGACCGCCCCCGCCGAACGGCTGCGACTGCACTATCCCGACGGCGCGCACAACGCCGAGACGCTGCTCGTCGACCCGCGCCGCGGCGACCTCGTGATCGTCACGAAGGGCATCACCGACGGCCGGGTCTACTCGCTGCCCGGCCGGGCGAAGGCGGCGGCGTTCGCGGGCGAGGCGACCCTGACGAAGGGGCCGTCCGTCGGCCTCGGGCTCGTCACCGCGGGCGACGTCAGCGGCGACGGCACGACAATCGCGATCCGCACGTACGCGTCGCTGTCGGTCTGGCGCCGGACGGGCAGTGAGCCCATCGCGACGACGATGAAGCGCACGTCGTGCAGCCCGAAGATCGGGCTCATCGAGGGCCAGGGCGAGGCGCTCGCCCTCGATCGCACCGGCACGACCGCGCGGACGGTGGTCGAGGGCAAGCGGCCGGCGCTGCGCCGCTACCGCCCGGCGAGCGCGCAGTGACCGGGCGCGTCCTGTCACTGCACCGCTGGCCGGTGAAGTCGATGGGCGGCGAGCCGGTCGGCGCGCTGCGGATCGACCCGCGCGGCGCCGGCGGCGATCGCACCCACGCCGTCTGGCACGTCCACAAGGGCGAGCCGCAGCCGCTCACCGCGCGTGAGGCGCCGGGACTGCTGGCCTGGAGCGCCCGCTACGCGACCCCCGGCGACGCGCTCGATCCGACCACCCCGCCGGAGCCCGAGCTGACCGCCCCCGACGGGACGCGCTTTGCCTGGTCGGACCCTGCCCTCCCGGCAGCGCTGTCCGACGACCTCGGGCGCGCGGTCACGCTCCGCCGAGACCTGCGCGGCCAGCAGGACCTCGCCGACTCCCTCCTCGTCACCGTCGAGGGCACGCGCGCCGATGCGGAACGCACGCTCGCAACGCCGCTCGATCTGCGCCGCTTCCGCACGAACATCCACATCGAGATCGCGGCCCCGCCCTGGGCCGAGCAGGAGTGGGAAGGTCACACCCTCGCGGTCGGCGAGACGGACCTGCAGCTCCTGCACCCGTGCGAGCGGTGCGTCATCCCGACGCGCGACCCCGACACGCAGGACCGCTGGCCGCAGCTCCTGAAGTGGCTGAACGCCGAGCGCGGGACGTGCTTTGGGATCAACGCCCGCCCGCCCGCGCCGGCGACCATCCGGGTCGACGATTCGGTCGAGCTGCGCTGATCGAAGGACCCCCGGGCAGAGGCGGTCCTATGGCGCGCGCTGATCCCGCCCACGCGGAGGGGCGGGATCAGCCGCGTGCACCGGCGGCAGCGAGAGGCAGGACAGGCTGCACGAGCGGAGCGGGAACCCGAATGGGTGTCACCGCGCGCACAGCTCTGTCGCTCTCGCGGGTCCGACGACGAGCGCGATCCCCCCGAACCGCACTCGCCAGTTCGCCGGCGACCTGGATGTAGACGTCGGGATGCACGGCCATGCCGCAGTGGGAGCTGGAGACCTCGATGGGCAGGAACCCATCGGACATGCAGGCCTGCCACTCCACGATTCCGTCGGTCTCAGAGAAGATCGACGCGCCGCGCACCTCTTCGGGCAACGCGGCGCGCATGTCCGACCAGAAGCGCTCGCAGCAGCCCTCCCCCTCAAAGACTGCCGAGCGCTGACCGGGGCCGCCGATACGGCACCGGCTGGACAGGGGTCCCAGGCGCGCATCACCCATCGCCTGAAGGACGTCGAGCTGGCGCTGGAGCATCGGATGGATGTCCTCCAGCACCGCCCCGTGCGGAGTGCCCATGGTGACGACCCCCGCAACGAGGTCAGGCCGGCGAACCGCGAGGGCGCGTCCGAGCATTCCCCCCCGAGAATGCCCGACGATCAGCCCCCGGCGGCCCGCCGCCTGAACCGCACGCTCGAGCCGCGATTCCAGCCGGCCCAAGCTCTCCTCCGAACAGCGAACGTTGCTGCGCATGCCGGCACGCACCGGGCGATAGCCCAGGCGCTTGAGCCACGCGGCCATCGGCCGCAGTGTCTCGTCGCCGGCCAGAAGGCCCGGAACCAGCAGTACTGGTGCTCCGTTGCCGCGGGGAACCCCCCGGCCCCGCCACACATCGGAACCCAGCAATGCACGCAGCTCAAACGGTGCGCGTGCCTCTCGCAACAGCGTCATTTCCTGCCTTCCCTCCCCCTGCCCCAAGCCACTCAGGAATGTGGTGGCTCGTTGCAAAATGGAAGGTAGCGAGGGGGTGACGATGTGTCAAACGTCACCAGCGGAACATGGGAAGCGGACTGAGCGGGTGGTGCACTGTGCGCTTGACGGTGAGCTTGACGAGGGTGGCGTGGAAGCCGTTGTCGGGGTGGGCGCTCGCCGCCGCGCGGTAGTCCGCGCGCGGGATGCCGAAGCGCCGGATGCCAAAGGTCACGTCGGTCCAGTCGGCGCGGCGGAAGACCTCGGCCGGATCGTCGGCGGGTCCCGTCGCGCGGACCTTGTGGTGCTCGTCGATCATCCGCGTGACGAGCGGGACGAGGTCCTCGTGCCCGTTCGTCTGCAGCCATGCGGTCGCGCGCGCGATCGACGGCGGCAGATAGTCGAAGGTGCCGTCGCTCCAGATCCCGAGGTCGTGGAAGGCCGCTGCGACGTGGTAGGCCGTGCGGTGCTCGGCGGCCTGCGGGTCGAGGACGTCGACGAAGGTCATCACCCGGTGCAGGTGGTTGCGGTAGGCCGGGAGGTCCGCGCCGATGGCGTCGGTCCAGGGCGCCAGGAGCGCGTCGATCGTGGGGGCGTCGTCGGTCACGCTCCGCATGTTGGCCACGCAACCGGCGTAACGCCAGGCCTGAACGCGAGACGGTGTGCGCATGCCCATCCCCACTGCCATCCAGGACTTCATCGACCACCAATGCGACACCGCGCCCGCCGCGTATGACGACCTGCGCGCCGTCGTCTTCAACGGGACGCTGAAGCGCGCGCCCGAGCCGAGCCACACCGACGGGCTGCTGCGGATCCCGGTCGGGATCTTCGACCGGCTCGGCGTCCGGGTCGACGAGGTCCGGACCGTCGACCGCGTGATCCCGCCCGGCGTCTGGCCCGACATGCGCGAGCACGGTTTCGAGGAGGACGAGTTCCCCGAGATCTACCGCTCGCTCGTGGAGCCCGCCGACATCATCATTCTCGCCGGGCCGATCTGGCTCGGTGACCAGAGCTCGCTGACGCGGAAGATCGTCGAGCGGCTCTACGCGTACTCGGGCGAGACGAACGACCGCGGGCAGTGGTCGTACTACGGCAAGGTCGGCGGCGCGCTGACGACCGGCAACGAGGACGGCGGCAAGCACGTCAACGCCCAGCTGCTCTACGCGCTGCAGCACATCGGCCTGGTGGTTCCGCCGCAGGCCGAGACCTACTGGAACGGCGAGGCGGGCCCGGGACCGTCGTACCTCGACGGCGACGCGGGCGGCGAGAAGAACGCCTGGACGACCCGCAACGCGGTCTTCATGGCCTGGAATCTCCTGCATATGGCCCGTTCCCTGAAGGACGCGGGCGGCATTCCCGGGCACGGCACGTCGGCCGACGACTGGGACCTGTCGGACCCGGAGCACCCGAATCCCGAATACCGGTAGCGCACCTCTCGTACGTCCGCCTGCGCGGCCAGGGTCGTGTGCGCGGGCTCACGCACCGGTTTCCTGACCGGGCCGATGAGGCTCCCATGCCTGCAAGGACTGCACACGCCGCCAGGGACGGGCGGCCCGGAGCGATCGTCGCGGCGCTCGCCGCGGGGGCGTTCGCGTACTCCGTCCTCCAGACCATCGTCGCGCCCGCGCTCCCCGAGCTCGCGCAGCGCCTGGGCACGACCACCAGCGACGCCAGCTGGATCCTCACCGCGCTGCTCCTGAGCGCCTCGGTGCTCACGCCGCTGATCGGACGGCTCGGCGATCTGTACGGCCAGCGGCGCCTCCTCGTCGCCGCGCTCGCGGTGATGACGGTCGGCACGCTCGTCTCCGCGCTCGCCACGTCGCTCGGCGTGATGATCGCCGGCCGCGTCCTGCAGGGCGCCGGCGCGGGTCTGTTCCCGCTGGCCTACGGACTGATCCGCCGCGAGCTGCCGCCACATCGGGTGCCGCACGCGATCGGGCTGCTCTCGGCCATGCTCGGCATCGGCGGCGTCGCCGGCATCGTCGGAGCGGGCGTGATCCTCGCGGCCCTGTCCTTCCACTGGCTGTTCTGGGCTCCCCTGGCCGCCAGCGTCGCGGCGACGTTCGCGGTCTGGCGGTGGGTGCCCGAGCCGGCCGAGCGACGGGTCGCGCCGCGCGGCCGGGTCAACTGGGCGGGCGCCGCGCTGCTGGCCGCGGGCCTCGTCATCACGCTGCTCGGCATCACGCAGGCACGGACCTGGGGATGGGGCTCGGCGCTGAACGTCGGCTGCATCGCGGGCGGCGTGCTCGTCCTGATGCTGTGGGTCGCGCTGGAGCGCCGCTCGCGGGATCCGCTCGTCGACATGAAGGTGATGGCCGAGCGCGGAGTGTGGACGACGAACGTCGTGACGTTCGTCGTGGGCTTCGGGATGCTCGCCGGGATGGTGGTCGTGCCAGCGCTGCTGCAGATGCCCGCCGCGACGGGCTACGGGTTCGGCTTCGACGTGCTGCACGCCGGGCTGTGCATGCTGCCCAGCGGCCTGGGAATGCTCGTCGGCGGCGCGGTGGCCGCACCGCTCCAGGAACGCTCGAGCGCGCGGACGGTGACGCTCGCCGGCGTGACGATGATCGGCGTCTCCTACGCGATGCTCGCGGTGGCCCACGGCTCCGCGGGTGACGTGCTCGGCGCGGCGAGCGTCCAGGGCCTGGGCATCGGCCTGGCCTTCGCGGCGCTGGGGCGGATGATCGTCGAGGCCGCCCCGCACGCCCAGGTCGGCGCGGCGACGGGGATCAACACGATCATGCGGACCGTCGGCGGGGCCTTCGGCAGCTCGGTCTCGATCTCCCTCCTGGCCGCCCATCTGGTGCCGGGCACGCCGCTTCCGGAGAACGGCGGGTTCAGCCTCGTCTTCTGGGTGGCCGCGGGCGTGTGCCTCGCGGGACTCCTGATCGGGCTGCTGCTGCCCCGCGAGCGGCCGGTGGTCGTCGTGGCCGCCGTCGAGGATCCGGCGGGCCGGGGCATCCGGCTCGGCCAGGCCGCCTAGCCGCACTCGCGCTTGCGTAGCACCATCGGGAGCCCGTCGAGCGGCCGGTAGGTGATGCTCGCCTCGGGGACGACGTCGGCGCCGGGCTCGAGGTCGAACGTGTAGCGCTGGGCGATCATCGCGGCGAGCAGGATGCCCTCCATGAGCGCGAATCCGCTGCCGACGCAGATCCGCCGGCCCGCGCCGAAGGGCATGAACGCCTGGCGCGGGCGATGCGGATCCGCGTGCAGGAACCGGCGCGGGTCGAAGCCCTCCGGGTTCGGCCAGATGGTCGGATCGCGGTGCAGGACGTAGGGCAGGATGAACATCGTCGACCCGGGCCGGACGCGCGCGCCGCCGACCTCGTCTTCGGCGACCGACTCGCGGCTGATCGCCGGCACCGGCGGATAGAGCCGCATCGACTCCTGAAAGACCGCCGCCGTGTAGGGCAGGTTGTCGACGTCCTCCGCAGTCGGCTCGCGGCCACCGAGGACGGCGTCGACCTCGGCGTGCAGCTGCTCGCGGACCTCGGGATGGCGCGAGAGCAGGAGCCACATCCAGCCCAGGGCGTTCGCGGTCGTCTCGTGGCCCGCGGCGAGGAACGTCATGACCTCGTCGCGCACCTGCTCGCGGCTCATACCCGTACCGGTCTCCTCGTCGCGGGCGGCGAGCAGCAGCGCGAGGAGGTTCTCCTGATCGGCGTCGGGGTCGGCCTCGTGGCGGTCGATCATCGGCTGGACGACGCCGTCGAGCGCAGTGATCGCCCGCTGGGCCTTGCGCCACTGGCGCGAGCGCGCGCGCAGGATCGTGTCGAGCTCGAGCCCGGCCTTCATGCCGAGCCGGGTGGCCGGGCCCTGGCGCAGATAGGTCGCGCCGGCGTGCAGGACGTCGGTCATCGCGTGGCCGACGAGCGCGGTGGTCTCGTCGTCGACCCGCACCCCGAAGAGCGCGCGGTCGACGACGTCGAGCGTCAGGGCGTTCATGGCCGCGGCGACGTCGATCGGCCGTCCGTCCGGCTCGGTGTCCCAGCGATCGAGCCAGTCCGTGGCCGCCGCGGTCATGTGCCCGGCCATCGGCGCGAGATGGCGCTTGGCGAACATCGGCTGGACGAGCGCGCGCTGGCGCTGCCAGTTGCCCGGGTCGGGATTCGTCAGCAGTCCGCGGCCCAGGAGGACCGCGAGGATCTGGTAGTTGACGTCCTTCGTGTAGCGGTCCTGGTTGGTGATCAGGACCTGACGCGTCTGCTCGGGGCTGCGGACGATGAAGATGTCGTTGGCCGGGGCGGCCGTGATCTTGATGATGCCCGGCGCGCCGGGGATCCGGCACAGCGGACCCAGCGGATCGTGGCGCGCGGCGGCGCGGAGATAGCGGAAGAGCTCGCGGCCGCGGAGGTGGTACGGGGGAGCTTCGGTGGGGGGAGCGCTCGAGGGCCTGGACTCAGTCGGGCGCTGCGTCGTGGTGGCCATTTCGCGATGCTACCACCCGGTAGCAAGCGGGAGAACCTGTCACAAATTCGCAGGGGCCGGCCACCCCCGCCGCCTGTTCGCGCATGATGCTCGTCATGGCGAGCTCCGGCGCCACCGCCCAGACCACCCGCGTACGCGAGCGCGCGCGCATCGAACGCTTCGTCCACCGCGGCGACGGCGGCTTCCGCATCGCGGAGGTCAAGCTGGCCGACGGGCGCGAGGCGACGGCGCTCGGGCGGATGGGCGAGCTGCAGACCCGCGAGATCGCCCTGCTCGAAGGCGTCTGGGTCGAGCACGAGCGCTACGGCGACCAGCTGCGCGTCGACCGCGCGCTGCCCGACGACCTCTCCGACCCCGACGCGATCACGGCCTACCTCGCGCTCACGCCGCACGTCACCCACAAGAAGCTGCACGCGCTGCTCGACGCAGCGGGTCAGCAGGATCCGATCGCGTACGTCGACACCGATCCGCTCGGCGTGTTCGGCTCGGTCGGCATGGGCGAGCGCCACGCCGCGGCGGCCGCGATGGACTGGCAGCGACGGGCGGCGCTGCGGCGGCTGCGCGCATGGCTGCAGCCGCGCGGGCTCGGGCGGCTGGTCCCGGCGATCTGCGGGCGCGGAGCGACGAAGGCGGCCGAGCGCGTGCTCGCCGATCCCTACGTGCTCGCCGAGCGCTACGAGGTCCCGGTCGCGACCGTCGACGAGCTCGTCTCCGAGCCCGACCCGGTACGCCGCGCCGAGGCGACGGTCGTGACCGTGCTGCGCGACGCGGCCCGCAGCGGTCACACCGGGCTGCCCCTCGACGTCCTGCGCGAGCACGCGGCGGAGGCGGCGACGGACGAGACGCTCACCTCGCTGCGCAAGCGCGGCGCGATCCGCGTGGGCGAGGCGCTGATCCAGCCGACCCTGCTGGCGGTGCAGGAGGACGAGATCGCCGAGACGCTGCGCGAGCTCGCCGAGGCGGAGGTGTCCGAGCCGGTGCGCGACGAGGAGCTCGCGAGCTTCCTGACCGACGAGCAGCACGCCGCGGTGCACGCCGCGTTCGCCGGCCAGCTCACGGTGATCATCGGCGGGCCGGGCACCGGCAAGAGCACGCTGATCGGCGAGATCGTGCAGGTCGCCGAGCGCCATGACCTCACCGTCGGGCTGTGCGCGCCAACCGGCAAGGCCGCGCGGCGGCTGTCGCAGGCAACCGGCCGCGAGGCCTTCACGATCCACTCGCTGGCGAAAATCACACCGCCCGAGGACGGGGAGCCGTGGGACGTCACGTCGCGCTCGGACCCGCGGCTGGCCAGCGCCGGGCCGGACGAGGACTTCGACCTGCTGGTCTGCGACGAGGCGTCGATGCTCACGTGTGAGCTGACCGTGATGCTGCTCGCCTGCCTGGGCTCGGAGACGCATCTCGTGCTGGTCGGGGACGCCGACCAGCTCCCGCCCGTGGGCCCGGGCGACGTGCTCGACACGATCGTCGCGGCGCCGCGAGCGCCTGTCTTCGAGTTGACCGAGATCAAGCGCCAGGCGGGCGACAGCGTGATCCCGCGAGTCGCGCGGCGGGTGCTGACGGGTGATCGCCCGGACATCGACGCGCCGCAGGACGCGCCGGAGCGGGACTTCTGGCTGACGATCGCCGGCAGCGCCGCGGAGGCGCACGACCGCGCGGTGAGCCTGGCGTCGGGCCGGATGGCGCGGCATCTGAACGTGGACCCGGTGTGGGGCATCCAGGTGCTCGCCCCGACGAATCATGAGCTCGACGTGCTGAACGGGCGGCTGCAGGCGCTGCTGAACCCCGACGGCAAGCCGGTCCCCGACACGCGCCTGCGCGTCGGCGACAAGCTGCTGCAGACCCTGAACGCGCGCGAGCAGGGACTCGTCAACGGAGACCTGCTGCGCCTCGACGGCCTCGAGCGCGGCGGTGCCCGCCTGCGCCTGACCTTCGAGGACGGCACGCACAACGCGATCAGCGCCAAGCTCGCCCACCGGCTGCGGCCGGCCTACGCGATGACCGCGCACCGGGCGCAGGGCTCCGAGTTCCCGGGCGTGATCGTCGTGCTGACCACAGCGGCGGCGCGCCCCCTGAACCGCAACTGGCTCTACACCGCGATCACGCGCGCGCAGCGCGCGTGCATCGTCGTCGCGGAGGAGCGCGCGCTCGAGCTGGCGCTCGGCCGCGGCGTCCGGGGCACGCGCTGGACCGGGCTGGGCGCGCGCCGGGCCGATCTCGGGTAGGAACCAGGGCATGTCCCTGACGCTCGGCACCGCCCCCTTCGCCGCCCAACGCGCCGGGGTCTTCAACTTCGACCTCGCGCAGAGCTCCCCGGCGCACCAGATCTACTTCGTGCCCGATCCCCGCCGGCTGCGGGCGATCGTGGGCGATGTCGTGGTGCTCGACACCGTGCGGGCACAGCTGCTCTACGAGTCGAACATCCCGCCGCGGGTCTACGCGCCGCTCGAGGACTACGCGATGGACGCGTTCACCCCGACCCAGACGACGTCGCACTGCCCGTTCAAGGGCGACGCCTCGTACTGGACCTTCCAGGCGGGCGAGCGGGAGATCCCCGACCTCCTGTGGGCCTACCCCGAGCCGATCGCCGCCGCGCCGTTCCTCGCCGGCCACGCCGCGCTGTACGGGAACAAGGTCGACGCGTGGCTCGTCGAGGACGACCACGTCTTCGCCCACCTGCGCGATCCGTTCCACCGCGTCGACGTGCACGACAGCTCGCGCGGGCTCGTCGTGCGGGTCGGCGGCGAGGAGATCCTGCGCGCGGCGCAACACAAGCTCCTGTTCGAGACGGGCCTGCCGCCCCGCGCCTACGTCCCGGCGGCCGCCGTAGCGCCCGGGCTGGTCACGCCCGGGTCGGGCAAGCGCACCCTCTGCCCGTACAAGGGCGAGACGACCTACTGGACCGTGGCGGGCGTGACCGACGCCGCGTGGAGCTACGACGCGCCGCTGGCCGAGGCCGGGCGTATCCAGTCCCACCTCTCCTTCGACACCGAGCTCGAGGGTGTCGAAGTCGACATCGGCGGACAGCCGTAGTGTCCTAGCCATGGCCGATATCGAACGCCGCCCCAACCGCACGCCCCGCGCCTCGCGCGAAGCCCGCGCCTACCGCCTCGTCGTCGGAGGATCGGTTGCCGCCGTCGTGGCGGTCGTCGGCGTCGTGCTCGCCGTCGTCGGCGTCATCGGCGGGTTCATCCCGCTGGTCGCGATCATCATCGCCGCGGTCTGCTTCTTCCTGTTCCGCCGGGCGGTGTCCTGAGCCTCGTGGACGTCCAGCGGCTCAGCGCGTTCACGGTCGACGGACGGGGCGGCAACCCCGCGGGCGTCGTGCTCGGCGAGACGCTGCCCGACGCGGCGACCATGCAGCGGACCGCCGCGGATCTCGGCTACTCGGAGACCGCGTTCCTCGAGCGGACCGGCCCGCGCAGCGCCCACGTGCGGTACTTCAGCCCGGCCGCCGAGGTCCCCTTCTGCGGGCACGCGACGATCGCGACCGCCGTGGCGCTCGCGGAGGCCGACGGCCCGGGCGCGTTCACCTTCGAGACCGCCGCGGGGCCGATCGGCATCGAGACGGCCCGCGACGACGATGGCGCGATCACCGCGACACTGACCTCCGTCGCAACCGATCTGCGGCCGCTGCCCGACGGGTTCCTCGGAGCGATCCTGCCGCTCCTGGGGTGGCACGATTCCGAGCTCGACCCGGCGCTCCCGCCCGCCTTCGCGTACGCCGGCGCCTGGCATCTCGTCCTCGCGGTCGCCCAGCCCGAGACGCTCGCGCGGCTCGACTACGTCTTCGACGCCGTGCGCGCGCTGATGCTCGAGCACGACCTCACAACGCTCCAGCTCATCTGGCGCGAGCACGAGACGGCGTTCCGCTCGCGCAACCCGTTCCCGGTCGGCGGCGTCGTCGAGGACCCGGCGACCGGCGCCGCGGCGGCGGCGCTCGGCGGCTACCTGCGCGCCCGCGGCGAGCTGACGCCGCCGGCGCGGTTCACGATCGCCCAGGGCGTCGAGATGGGCGCGCCCAGCCGGCTCCTGGTGGAGCTGCTGCCCGGCGAGGACGGCGTCCGCGTCACGGGCACCGCGTCACCGATCACGGGCTGACGGCGGCGCTGAGATCAGGCGGCCCGTTTGCGAGCGCGCAGCCCGAGTCATGCGGCCCGTTTGCGAGCGCGCAGCGCGAGTCATGCGGCCCGTTTGCGAGCGCGCAGCGCGAGTCATGCGGCAGCTTCGCGGACCGTCACGACCTCATCACGCAGCGGGGCGAGCTTCTCACCGATCGCGGCGATGATCTCGCCGGGAACCTCGAGCTGCTGCAGCGTCGCGACGAGGTGCGCGACGACGCGGTCGAAGGCGTCGTCGTCGATCTTCAGGGTGGCGTGCGCCGCGCGCATGTCCCGGCCCGCGTAGATCTCAGAACCGCCGAGCGCGACCGCGAGGAACGCGCGCATGTGGGCCTGCTGGCGGCGCATGTCGGTGTCGTCGAAGAACGGCGCGAGCCGCTCGTCGGCGAGCAGGCGGTCGTAGAAGATCTCGACCGCTGCCTGGACGGCGGGCGCGCCGCCGATGTCGTCATAGATGGCCATGGGGGGGGTTCGTCTCTCCGGAGGTCGTTGGACGCTGGATGCCCAGCCTCCCAACAGAAATGGGGCCCGCCCATACGGCGAGCCAGAGATCGATGTGGGGTCTACCCCAGGGGCGGGGATCCCGATCAGGACCGCTTGTCCAAGCGCGCGTGGCCCGAAGTCGATCAGCCGGCGAGCCCGTCGCAGTTGCCTGCGGGGTTGTCGGCGTTCGCCCCGGCAATCACGTCAAAGGCATCGGCCTCGACAACATCCGAATCCGGCCCGCAGTCGATGTGGTCGACCTCGCCGTCGCGCGCGTGGATCGAGTCCTTGCCGGCGCCGCCGGTCAGCGTGTCGCCGTCGGGGTCAGGAGCGCCGTCGGGCTGCTTGACGACATCGCTCCTGTCGTCGCCGAAGACGTTGTCGTTGCCGCCTCCGCCGTCTGCGTCGTCGATGCCCGGACCGGCGATGAGCTTGTCGTTGCCCCCGCGTCCGCGCAGCGTGTCGTCGCCCTCGGCGCCCTCGATGCGGTCGTTGTTCGGGCCGCCGTCGGCGCGGTCGTCGCCGAGGCCGGCCTCGAGCCGGTCGGCACCCGCGCCCCCAAAGAGCTTGTCGTCGCCGGACTCGCCGACCATCCGGTCGTTGCCCGGGCCGCCGAACAGCTGGTCACTGCCCGCCAGCCCGAGGAGCCGGTCGTTGCCGTCGAGCGCCTTGATGGTGTCGGCGTCTGGGGTGCCCTTCAGCCGCTCACTGTGGGAGGTCCCGGTGATGGTCTGGGCGAACGCGATGGCCGCGAACACGCAGAGGAGCGCGGCGGTGAGGGCGGAGACGGAGAGGGATCGGCG
>JAEMSV010000086.1 GCA_016462625.1 Solirubrobacteraceae bacterium
AACGAGCCGCCCGACCACACGGCGCTGTTGAGCGCGGCGAGCTTGTTGTCGTTCGCCGGGATGATCGTGGCGAAGTACTCGCGGACCAGGTCCTCGTGCTCGCGCAGCGCGGTGTCCATGTCCATGAAGATCACGCCGAGCTTCTCGAGGTCCTCGCGCACCTGGTGGTACACGACCTCGGACTCGTACTGGGCGCCGACGCCGGCGAGGAACTTCCGCTCGGCCTCCGGGATGCCCAGGCGGTCGAACGTCTTCTTGACGTCCTCGGGCACGTCGTCCCAGGAGCGCTCGGCCCGCTCGGACGCGCGGACGAAGTAGTGGATGTCGTCGAAGTCGACCTCGGCGAGCATCGGGCTGCCCCAGGTCGGCATCGGGCGGGCGAGGAAGTAGTCGAGGGCCTTCAGACGGAACTCGCGCATCCACGCGGGCTCGTTCTTCATCTCGGAGATCGTCTCGACGATCTCGCGGTTGATGCCCTTCGGCGCCTTGTAGAGATAGTTCTCGGCGTCGTGGAAGCCGTACTTCTCGGTGTAGTCCGAGTTGATGTCC
The DNA here is from genome assembly GCA_016462625.1 of Solirubrobacteraceae bacterium. The sequence goes on from JAEMSV010000086.1 coordinate 550, forward strand.
TGCAGGGATTCCTGCTCGGCGATGATGTCGGGGGTCGCCATGGGCTACTCCACCTCCAGCTTGATCGTGTCGCCCTCGACCCGGACGGCGAAGGTCTCGACCGGGACGTAGGCGGGCAGGGTCTGAGGCTTGCCGGTCCGCAGGTCGAACAGGGCGCCGTGCCGTGGACACTCCACGGTGCACTTGTCCTGATCGAACTCGCCCTCGGCGAGCGGCCCGTCATCGTGCGAGCAGCGATCTTCAATCGCCAAGAGCTCGCCGTTGCAGTTGAAAACACCGATCTCGTAGTCCTCCCAGACGACGATCTTGCGATCGCCGGGGGCGAGTTCCTCGAGGCTGCAGACGTCGATGACTTCGGGCATACGGTGGGGCAGTTCCAAATCCGATTCCGGAGGTACGGATTCTAGCGGCTGACCGGGCGGGACCACGGCGCGGCCACCCGGTCAGCGGTGGTGCCACGGCTCGGCGGCGAGCGCACGAGCGAGCGAGCCGTGCCCGTCGCGGACGATCGGCTCGCCGTGACCGACGATCACCCGCTCGACGGACAGCTCCAGCAGCGCGGCGCAGCTCGGGGCGAAGCGGTCGCGGTAGAAGGCGCGCACCCGGTCGTCGACCGGTTGGTCGTCCGACCACATCCGCAGCTCTCCGTCCGGCGCGGCGAAGGCGTCGCCGAACACGAGGGTCTCGTGCTCGGGCAGGAACAGCGGCTGCTCCTGGCGTCGCGGCTTGCCGATCGCCATCGCGCGCCCGCCCCACGGCAGTGGTTCGCCCGGTGTGGCGTCGCGGAACCGCGACGACTTCGTGAACGCCTGCTTGGTGCGGTGCGCGTTCGACCAGATCGTCGCGTCGAGCCGCTCGGCCAGCAGCTCGGCGCTGCGCTCGTGGTAGCCGAGGGTGACGTAGATCCACACCTCGGATGCGGCGCGAGCCTTCTCGTCGATCCACGCCAGGAGGGCGTCTCCGTCCTCCGGCACCAGCGGATCGATCAACACCAGCCCGCCGGCGGCCCGGGCCGCGCAGCAGGCGACCTCGTCGCCGAAGCCCTGCGGATGCCACTCGGGGTGGCGCGCGGTCCAGCGCCAGAGGCCATTCGCGAGCTCCGTGGGCCGCGTCATGGGCGGACCGTACCCGTCGGATCCGGATGAGACGCCTTGTCCTTTCTCGTTATCCTGCGACCCGCGTCGGGAGAGGGCGCACCGTCGATGGGAGAATCATGAGGTCTCGAGGTCTGCCGGCCCTGTGCGCCGCGGTCGCTGCTACCGCCACGCTCTCCGCCCCCGCCGCCCACGCGGCAACCACCTGCGTCCCGCCGAAGGGCACCGAGGACTTCCAACGGGTCGCGCCCGAGCAGGTCGACCTGAACGGCGCGCGCGTCCGGAGCGCCACCCGGTTCATGACCTCGCGGCTGGCGCTGTCCGTTCGCGTCTACCGTCACGGCTGCCTGGCGGCGACCAGCGACATCGACCGCTGGACCGAACGCAACCGCAACAACATCTGGAGCGCCACGAAGGGCATGACGGCCCTGCTCACGGGCCGTGCGATCACCCAGGGCAAGCTCGGGCTCGACGACCCGATCGGGAAATACCTGCCGGATGCCGACGCCGCCCACGGCCAGATCACCGTCCGCCAGCTGCTGACCCAGACCTCCGGGCTGCGCTTCGCCTGGATCTCCGACGTGTTCGCGCTGAACACCGTGCGCTACACGCTCGCCCTGCCGTTCGCCCACGCGCCGGGGACGTACTTCGAATACGCGCAGACGACCGTGACGCTCCTGGCCGACGTCGTCGAGCACGCCGTCGGCGAGGACCTCAAGGACTACGCCGATCGCGAGCTGCTCGGACCGCTCGGGATCCCGCGCGGGGACTGGAACTGGTCCCACGACCCGTCGGGGCAGACGCAGGGCTTCGCGTATCTGCACATCGCCCCGCGCCACCTCGGCCGCATCGGGCAGTTCCTGCTGCAGGGCGGCCGCTGGAATGGGGTGCAGCGCATCGATCCCGCGTACATGCGCGAGCTGCACGCCCCGTCCCCCGCGAACCCCGGCTACGGCTTCCTGACGTGGACCAACGAGGGCGGCAGCATGATCACCGCCACCGCGCCGAGCCGCCGCGTCATCGACGAGCCGTTCCTCCCGACCGCCCCGCCGGACACCTACGCGTTCGTCGGCTTCATGGGACAGCTCATCGTCGTCATCCCGAGCCTCGACATGGTCGTGGTCCGCACCGGCTTCCCGGGCAACACGGACCCGGATCTGCACTCGCTGCTGACGTCGAAGTCCGGCGACATGGACTACGAGGGCATGCGCCGGCTCATGCAGGCCGTCACGGACGTGGACGTCCCCGACCCGGGCCCGTACACCGTGGTGCGCCGGTTCGAGTCGTTCACCACGAGCAAGTGGTTCGACCCGAAGCTCCAGCAGCTCGCCGGACTGCGGTAGCTCAGTCGCGCCAGAACGACGTGCGCCCCATCGCGCCCGCCTTCGTCATCCCGATGTGGATGTGATCGCGGTGGGCGATGGTGGCGCTCACGCGCTTGCGCGGGGTCACGCCGTCCTTGCCGAAGCAGTCGCGGTAGTCGCTGAACTCCTCGGCCCCGGCGTTGGGTGGGTGGGCAGTCCAAATTCCGCAGTCCCAGATCAGCTCCTGCACGCCCATGCGGCGTGCGAGGGCCTGGGGCTCCCCGGCGCTGTCGGGCGCGAGCAACAGCCTGATGAGCTTCTGCGCGGCCGCCTTGTCAGCAGGGTTCTTCACGTTCAGGTGCCAATCGATCGCGCGGCCCTCGGCGTGCAGCGACGCGCTGCCCTCGCCCCAGAGCTCGCAGCGGAACGACCCCCAGAACTGCCCGCGGGCGTTGACCTCGAGCCACGACACCATCGCGTCGACCCCGGGGCGGCGGGTCCGCAGGCAGCGCGTGGCGCCGTCGTACTCGCTCTCCTCGATCGGCTCATCGACGAGGCGCTCGGCCGGATTGTGGGCCACCGGCTGCGGGTCGATCGGAAGCCGGACGATGGCGTGGGCGGCGGGCACGGCCGCGAGCACGAGCAGGGCGATGAGAACCGGGAGAAGACGCGCCATACCCGGGACGATCGGCCGCGGATGGGGTGTGCTCGACGCGACTGGGCGGATGTCCGAGCCGCCATGAACCGGATTCTGAGCAGGCCGCCGAAAAACCCCGTACGCTTGCGGCCATGGTACGTGCCCGTCTCCTGACCATTGCGGCTTTCGCGACCGCACTGACCCTCATCGCGCTGATTCCGGCGAGCGCACAGGCGGCCCGCACGCCGCAGGTCCGCGCGCTCTTCGTCAAGGACGCGCAGTACTGCCTCGCGCTCGGCATGCGCCCGCGCGTGCAGATCGATCTCTCGGCTCCCGGCAAGGTCATGTTCTCGGTCTGGTCGATCAAGACCGACCTCGCGGACTTGGAGATGCCGAAGCAGACGGCCGGCCCGCGCACGGTCACGCTGCCGCAGGGCACGTCCGTGCTCGAGTTCCCGGTCGCGTTCGGTCGCAGCGCGCGTGACTTCAAGCCCACCCAGGCCAACATCGTCATCGCGCAGCCGTACAACGGCTTCAACATCGGCATGCCGAAGATCGACATGATCGGCTTCATGCGCCTGCCGGCCTGCGGCTGAGGCCGGACCTCCGCCGCACCGCAGCGCGGTGAACTGGATTCACCACTTCGAGGTGCGTTGAGCATACGGTCCGGGCATGTTCCCGTTCCGTCCCGTGCTCGCGGTCACCACGATCACCACCGCCCTCGCGGCCTGCCCGGCGGCGAGCGCCGCGCCCGCCCAGCCCGCTGACGCCTTCACCGAATCGGTCGGGGCGAACGTGCACGTCATGCACGGCAAGTCGCCCTACTGGAGCCTCGAGGCGACGCGCGCGGCCTTGAAGTACGTCGGGATCCGGCACATCCGCGACGGCCTGCGCTGGTACACGACCGACGAGCAACGCTGGTACAACGCCGAGCAGGTGACGCGGCTCGGCTCGCTGGCGCGCAGCGGCATGGCGCTCGACCTGCTCATGCCTGGCCCCGGGACGAACACGGGCACGGAGGCACAGGCCCTCGCGGTTGCCGCCACGCTGCCGGGCGTGGCGTCGATCGAGGCGGCCAACGAATGGGACCTCAACGGCCCGGCGTCCACCTGGCCCGCCGAGGTCCGCGCGCACACCAAGACCCTCCGCGCCCTGATGCGCCGCGAGGACAAGCTCGCGCAGGTGCCGCTCGTCGCGCCGGGCTTCGGCCGCAACGGCAGCCCCGCGGCCACCGGCGACCTCAGCGGGGACGTCGACTACGGCAACGCGCACCCGTACGCGAACGGCGCCCGGCCCGAGATGCCGGAGGACCCGGGCGCTTGGGGGCTGCAGCGCAACATCGAGGCGATGCGGCTCGTCTCAGGGACCAGGCCATTCGTCCTCACGGAGGCCGGCTACCACAACGCCATGAACGAGACCGTCCGCCAGCGCCCGGTCGACCAGGCCACCGCCGCGGTCTATACGACCCGGATGCTGCTCGAGCACTTCCGCACCGGTGCCACGCGGACGTACCTCTACGAGCTCGCGGACTCGTGGAACGACCAGGACGCCGCCCACCAGGAGGCCAACTGGGGCCTGTTCACCGCGGCGTGGAAGCCCAAGCCGGCCGCCGACGCGGTCCGGAACCTGCTCAACGTCCTGCGCGATCCCGCGCCATCGCCGCGTGGCGCGGAGCTCGGGTTCAGCGTGACGGGTGGCGACGCGAACCTCCGCAGCATGGTGTTCTCACGCGTCGGCGGCGGATTCACCATCGTCCTCTGGCGACCGGAGTCGATCTGGAACCACGCGACGAAGCAGCCCATTCCGGTCGCCGACGTGCCCATGACCGTCACGCTCGGCGGCACGTTCGCCGACGCGCGCGTGTACCGCCCGACGCGCGGCACCGGCGCGTTCGACACCAGGCAGAACGTCAGCACGATGCCGGTCGCCGTCGGCGCCGACCCGGTCCTGATCGACCTGCGCACGGCGGCCTCGCCGCCGCGCCGGCACGCCACCGCGCAGCTGCTGAAGGCGTGGTGGTGCTGGGTCGCACCGAAGTGGTGCGGCCCGCGGCGCTAGAACGCGTGCGAAAGAGCACCTGAAACCAGGCGGCGCATTCCGGAATCCCGAGGGGTAGACCATGAGGGATGCGCCTGCGCATCGCGGTCCTGTCCCTCCTGGCCGTGGCTGCGGCCGCCGCCCCAGCCGCCGCTGCACCCGAGCCCACGCGGCCCGCCGCGGCGTTCACAGGGTCCGTCGGCGTCAACACCCACGTGATGTCGACGTCGTCGGCGTACGGGAACCTCGGCGCGACCCGGCAGGCGCTGCGCACGACCGGCGTGCGCCACATCCGCGACGGCATCCGCGGCTACCTCGGCAGTGGGGACTCGTGGTACTGGCAGGCCCAGCTGCGGCGGCTCGGCTGGCTCGCGTCCGACGGCGTCCGGCTCGACCTCATCCTCCCGCCGGCCGACGGCAGCCTGGGATCGACGGCGGCGGCGCTCCTCACCGCGTTGCCACTGCAGGACGCCATCGAGAGCTTCGAGCCCGCCAACGAGTGGGACCTCCAGGGCCCTGCGGGGCGCTGGCCCGAGCAGATCCGGCGCCAGACGCGACAGGTCGACAGTGAGTTGCGCGCGCTCCCGTGGCTCAGATCGGTCCCGCTGCTCGCGCCGTCGTTCGGGCAGACGAACAGCCCGGTCCTCGTCGGTGACCTGAGCGACGTCGTCGATTACGGCAACGCCCACCCGTACGCGAACGGCGGCCGGCCCGAGCTGCCCGAGGACAGCGGGCAGACCAGCCTGCTGGAGAACCTCGGCTACATGCGACTGGTGTCGCGCGACCGGCCGTTCATGCTGACCGAGGCCGGGTACCACAACGCGCTGAGCTCCCGGAACGCCCAGCGCCCGGTCCCCGAGGACGTCGCTGCGGTGTACACGCTGCGCACCCTCCTCGAGCACTTCCGGCTCGGCGCGACGCGGACGTTCCTATACGAGCTCGTCGACGAGCACCCGGACCCGCTGAACAACCAGCAGGAGGCCAACTGGGGCCTGTACCGCTTCGACTGGACCCCGAAGCCCGCGGCGGTCGCCATCGGCAACCTGCTCGCGCTGCTGCGCGATCCCGAGCCGGCGCCCGAGGACGCGACCCTCGACTACGAGACCCGCGGTGGCGGACTGGAGCTGCGGACCGTCGCGCTCGCCAGGCCCGATGGCGGGTTCACGCTCGTGCTCTGGCGCCCCGAATCAGTCTGGGACCACGACCGGCAGCGCCCGATCCCGGTCCTCGAGCTGCCGGTGACCGTGACGTTCGCGCAGCAGTTCGCTGTCGCGCGCGTCTTCCGTCCACTCGACGGCACCGCCCCGGTCGACCAGCGCACGGCGGTCGATGCGATCGACGTGGCGGTGGGCGCCGAGCCCGTCCTGCTGGACCTGCGCCAGGACGCCGCGACCGTTCCCGCACCAAGCGCCGAACCCGTGACCGTCGCCGGCCGGATCGACGCCGAGATCCGGCGGCTGCTGTGCCGGCTGGCCCGGCTGCGCTGCCCGCGTTGAGGCACCGCGGGCACGCCAGCACCAGGATGAACCCCGGCGCGTCCGGGTAGTGTGGCGCGGTGCGACTGCGCACCGCAATCCTGACGCTTGCCGTCGCGGCCGCCACGTGGGTCTCCCCCGCGGTCGCTGCCGTCCAGCCTGCAGCTCCCGCGGACACGTTCGTCGACTCGGTCGGGGTCAACACGCACCTCATGCACACCGACTCGCCGTACTGGCACTTCGACGCAGCGCGGAACGCGCTGCGGACCCTCGGCGTCGCGCACATCCGTGACGGCATCCGCGGGTTCCGCAGCGAGGCCGCGCGCTGGTACTACGACGCCCAGGCGGCGCGGCTCACGACCCTCGCAGGAGACGGCATCGGCCACAGCCTGATCCTCCCGGGCCCCGACGGAGCGACGGGCACGACCGGTCAGGCGCTGGACGCCGCGGCCCGGATCCCCGGGATCGAGTCCTTCGAGGCCGCCAACGAGTGGGACCTCAACGGCATGCCGTACTCGTGGTCGAACGAGATCCGCGCGCACACACGACAGGCCTACGGGCAGCTGCGGGCCGACCCGCGTTTCCGGACGACCCCGCTCATCGGCCCGTCCTTCGGGCGTCCTGGCAGCCCGCAGACCGTCGGGGACCTGAGCGCCGACCTCGACTTCGGAAACGCCCACCCGTACACGAACGGGACCCGGCCGGAGCTGCCCGAGAACCCGGGCCAGTGGTCGTTGCAGCGCAACATCGACGCGCTGCGACTGGTGTCCGGGACCAAGCCGTTCGTCTTCACGGAGTCCGGCTACAACAACGCGACGAACGGGAGCCCAGGCCAGCAGGCGGTGCCCGAAGACGTCGCGGCGGTCTACACGACCCGCGCGGTGCTCGAGCACTTCCGGGCGGGCGCGACTCGCACGTACCTCTACGAGCTCGCCGACTCCTCGAACGACCCCGCCCGGGTGCACCAGGAGGCCAACTGGGGCCTGTTCCGCGCGGACTGGAGCCCCAAGCCGGCGGCGACGGCGGTCGCCAACCTCCTGGCGCTCCTGCGCGACGGGGCGCCCGCGCCGCGCAACGCCACCCTCGACTACACCGTGACCGGCGGCGACGCGGACCTGCGCGTCCTGGCGTTCGCCCGCGCCGGTGGAGGCTTCACGCTCGCGCTGTGGCGGGCCGAGTCGGTCTGGAACCACACCACGGACCGGCCCGTTGCCGTCCCCGAGCTGCCGGTCACGCTCACCCTGGCGCGGGCCTTCGCAGTGGCGCGGACCTATCGCCCCCTCCAGGGCAGGGCTCCGGCCTCCGAGCAGGCGGACGCCGTCGCGGTGCGCGTGGGCGTCGGCGCGTCCCCGGTGCTCGTCGACCTGCGCACCGACACGGCTGCGCCACCCCCGCCCCCGGAGCCGCAGCCGCGCCCCCTGAGCACCGCGGGGCGTCTCAACACCGCGCTGCGGAACTTCTGGTGCCAGCTCACCGGCGACTTCTGCCGGCGGATCACGCGCAGCTGGTAGGGCACTGAACCGGTAACGGCCCGGCGCTCGTAGGAGCAGCAGACATGCTCCACCACCGAGGCCGCCACCCGCAGTGAAGATCGCCATCGTCGGCGCCGGCGTGGCCGGACTGACCGCCGCCCACCGCCTGCACCCCACGCACGACGTCACCGTCTTCGAGGCGGGCGACCACGCCGGGGGGCACACGAACACCATCGACATCGAGCACGATGGCCGCACCTGGGCCGTCGACACCGGCTTCATCGTCTGCAACGACCGGACGTACCCGAACTTCCTCGCGCTGCTCGCCGACCTGGGCGTCGCGACACAGCCGACCCACATGGGCTTCTCGGTCAGCGCCGACGCCGAGGACTTCGAGTACACCGGAACCCCGCGGGGCCTCTTCGCCCAGCGGCGCAACCTCGCGCGCCCCGCGTTCCTGCGGATGGTCGGCGAGCTCGTGCGGTTCAACGGCGACCTGCAGCGGCTGCTCGCGTCCGGTGACGAGGGGCCGTCGCTCGCGGCGATGCTCGCCGACGGCGGCTACTCGCGCTTCTTCGTCGACCGGCTCATCGTCCCCCAGGTCTCCGCCGTCTGGTCGGCCGACCCGGCGGCGATGGACCGCTTCCCCGCGCGGTTCCTCGCGGAGTTCTTCGCCAACCACGGGATGCTCAGCCTCCGCAACCGGCCCCAGTGGCTGACCGTGCGCGGCGGCTCGCGCACGTACGTCGACGCGATCATCGCGCGGCTCGGCGGCGAGCGGGTGCGGTTGTGCACGCCGGTCACTTCGATCGCGCGGGACGAGGACGGAGTGACCGTGACGCCGCAGGGCGGCGCGCCGGAGCGGTTCGACGAGGTCGTCCTCGCGTGCCACTCCGACCAGGCGCTCGCGCTCCTGGCCGATCCGAGCGATGCGGAGCGCGACGTGCTCGGCGCGATCGCCTACCAGCGCAACGAGGCGGTGCTGCACACCGATTCGTCGCTGCTGCCGCGCCGCCCTGCGGTCCGCCAGGCGTGGAACGCGCACCTGCTGGCCGAGCCGAAGGACCGCACCACCGTCACGTACTGGATGAATCACCTCCAGCACCTCGACCCGGGGGTCGACTTCTGCGTGACGCTCAACCTCACCGAGCGCATCGACCCCGCGAAGGTCTTGCGCGTCATCGACTACGCCCACCCCGTGTTCACGGCGGAGGCCGTCGCCGCGCAGGACCGCCACGGCGAGATCTCAGGCGTGCGGCGCACCCACTACTGCGGGGCGTACTGGCGCTGGGGCTTTCACGAGGACGGCGTGTGGAGCGCGCTGCGCGCGGTCGACGGGATCGGTGCGGCGGCGCGGCGCGAGGCGGTGGCCGCATGACGGCGAGCGCGATCTACGAAGGTGTCGTCACACACCGCCGCCACGAGCCGATCGAGCACGCGTTCACCTACCGCGTCTGCATGCTGCTGCTCGATCTCGACGAGCTGCCGGGGCTGTTCGACGGCCATCCACTGTGGTCCGCGCGCCGTCCCGCGCCGGGACGATTCCGGCGGCAGGACCACTTCGGCGACCCCCGCGCCGACCTGGCCGAGGCCGTCCGCGACGAGGTTGCCCGCCAGACGGGCGCGCGTCCGGACGGCCCGGTCCGGGTACTCGCGACGCCGCGGACCTTCGGCCACGCCTTCAACCCGGTGCGCTTCTACTACTGCGGCGACCCGGTGACGACGGTGCTCGCCGAGGTGACGAACACGCCCTGGGGCGAGCGTCACGCCTACGTCATGGACCCGGCGGGCGACAGCGCGGAGAAGGCATTCCACGTCTCCCCTTTCATGGGCATGGACCACCGCTACACGTGGCGGCTGACCGACCCCGGCGAGCGGATCGCCGTCCGGATCTCCAGCGACCGGACCTTCGACGCCGCCCTCGCGCTCGAGCGACGGTCGCTGACCCGCGGAGGGCTCACGCGCGTCCTCGCCCGCTATCCCGCGGCGACCGCCGTGACGCTCGCCCGCATCTACGGCCAGGCGTTGCGACTGAAGGCCAAGGGCGCGCCGTACTTCCCGCATCCGAGCGCAGGAGGCGCACGATGATCGCCGACCGCCTGGGCCGCCGGCTGGCCCTCCACCTGCTGGGCCGCACCCGCGACGGTGAGCTGACGCTCGTCGAGGACGGCACCGAGCGCGTCTTCGGCCAGATCGACCCGGCCGCCCCGCTGCGCGCGCGCCTGGAGGTCCACGACCCCTCGGTCTACCGGGCACTGCTGCGCGGGAGCCTCGGCCTCGCGCTCGCGTACACCGAAGGCGCGTGGTCGTCGCCCGACCCGGTCGCGCTGGTCCGGCTGGGCGCGCGCAACATGCCGCGCTTCGACGCGCTGCGCCTGCGGATGCGCTGGGCGCTCGGACCTGTCCAGTGGCTCACGGGCCTCGCGCGGCGCAACACGATCCGGCGCAGCCGGCGCCAGATCGCCGCCCACTACGACCTCGGCAACGACCTCTACCGCCTGTTCCTCGACGAGACGCTCATGTACTCCGCGGCGGTGTTCGAGACCCCGCAGGCCTCGCTGCACGAAGCGTCGGTCGCCAAGCTCGACCGGGTGTGCCGCAAGCTCCAGCTGCGCCCGGAGGACCATCTGCTGGAGATCGGCACCGGCTGGGGCGCGATGGCCGTGCACGCTGCGCGCGAGTACGGCTGCCGCGTGACGACCACGACCATCTCGGCCGAACAGCACGCCGTCGCGGTCCAGCGCGTCCGCGAGGCGGGGCTCGAGGAGCGCGTCACGGTTCTGCTGCGCGACTACCGCGAGCTCGAGGGCACGTTCGACAAGCTCGTCTCCATCGAGATGATCGAAGCCGTCGGATGGCGCGACTTCGAGACGTTCTTCTCCGTCTGCTCGGAGCGCCTGAAGCCCGACGGGGTCATGCTCCTGCAGGCGATCACGATCGCCGACCGCGCCTACGAGGCGGAGAAGGCGACGAAGAGCTTCATCAACCAGCTCATCTTCCCGGGCGGCTGCCTGCCCTCCCAGGAGGTGATCGCGCGGTGCGTCGCGCGGGCGACCGACCTGCGCGCCGTGCAGCTCGAGGACATCACCGAGCACTACGTGCGCACGCTGCAGCACTGGCGGCGCAACTTCTCCGCAGAGCCGGAGCGGCTGCGTGCGCTCGGCTACGACGACGCGTTCCAGCGGCTGTGGACGCTCTACCTCGCCTACTGCGAGGGCGGCTTCGCCGAGCGGCGGATCCAGGACGTCCAGCTGCTGCTGGCCAAGCCGCGGTTCGCCGGCGAGCCGCTGGCCCACGCCGAGCCGCTCGCGACAGGGCGCTTCAGTCCCGACGCGGTCGCCGCGTGAACATCCGGGCGGTGACCGCGTCGAGCACCGACGCCGGCAGCGCCGCCGCCCGGATCGCCGCGCCGGTCTTGCCGCCGGGGCGCAGGATTCGCTTGTCCGCCTCGATGGCGGCAACGACGTCGGCCGCCCACTCCTGCGGACTGACCTTGTCCCAGCCCGAGGTATCCATGTGGCGGCCGTAGACCGACTCGGTCGCGTCGAGCATGTCGGTGTCGACGCCCGGCGTGACGAGGTGGAGCACGCCGACCCCGGTGTCACGCAACTCGCGCCGGAGTGACTCGCTCAGCGCAACGACGCCGGCCTTCGACGCCGCGTACGTGGTGGCCGCCGGGAACCAGGCGTAGCCGCTGAGCGACGTGTTGTTGACGATCATCCCGCGGCCGCGCTCGACCATGCCGGGCAGCACGCGGGAGGTCAGATGGGCAACCGCGACGAGGTTCACCTGGAACATCGCGTAGACGTCCTCCATGTCCTGGTCCTCGAGCAGCCCGCCGGTCATGCGCCCGGCGTTGTTCACGAGCACGTCGATCGGCGGGAGCTCCGCCGCGCACGCGTCGATCGTCTCGCGGTCCGACAGATCGATGCGCACGGCGCGGATCTCCTTCGCAGCGCCACTCGGCAGCTCGACCCTGTCCGGGTCCCGCGCGCCGAGCAGGAGCGCGGCGAGCGGACGCTGCGCCAGCTCGGCGGCCACCGCTGCGCCGATGCCGCGGTTCGCACCGGTGACCAGGCAGGTGGTTCCCGTGAGGTCCACCGCGCTCGCCCCCTAGAAGGCGTCGGGGGGACCGGCGGGAGCCGCCGCGTCGGGCGTCTCGGGCTCCCAGTCCACGGCCGCGCCGAGCCCGGCGCTCTTGAGGACCTTCAGGCTGAGCAGCGCGCACTTCATGCGGGTCGCGCTGATGTCGATGCCCAGCAGCTCGAGGATGAACTCCTTGTCGAGCTTGACGAGCTCCTCGACCTTCATGCCCTTGACCTCGTCGGAGGCCATCGACGCCGACGCCTGGCTGATCGCGCAGCCGTGGCCGGAGAAGCGGAGGTCCTCGACGATCCCGTCGGCGTTGACGGCCAGCTCGACGCGCAGCTCGTCCCCGCACAGCGGGTTGAAGTCCTCGGCGCTGAGCGACGGATCGTCCAGGTGGCCCCAGTTGTGCGGGCGCTTGTAGTGCTCGAGGATCTCTTCGCGATACAGCGATTCCATGCTCATCAGGCGAAGATCTCCTGGACCTTGGCGAGACCGGTGACGAGCGCGTCGACCTCCTCGCGGGTGGAGTGCACGCCGAACGACGCGCGGGTCGTCGCGGGCGCGCCCAAGCGCTTCATCAGGATCTGCGCGCAGTGATGCCCGGCACGGACGCAGACATCCCGGGAGCCGAGGATCTCGCCGACGTCGTGCGGGTGGACCCCGTCGACCGCGAAGGAGATGACCGCGCCGCGCTCGTCGGCGTCGCGGCCGCCGTGGATCGTGATGCCGGGCAGCTCGGCGAGGCGCTCGAGCGCGTAAGCCGTGAGGTCGTGCTCGTGGGCGCGGACGTTGTCCATGCCGAGCCGGTCGAGGAAGTCCACGGCGGCGCCGAGGCCGATGACCTCGGCGATGTTCGACGTGCCGGCCTCGAAGCGCATGGGCGGCTCGGCGTACGTCGAGACGTCGCGTTCGACGCGGCTGATCATGTGTCCGCCGCCGAGGAACGGCGGCATGGTGGCCAGCGTCTCGTACCGGCCGTGCAGCACGCCGACGCCGGTCGGGCCGTAGGCCTTGTGACCGGTCCAGGCGTAGAAGTCAGCGTCGATCGCGGCGAGGTCGACGGGGAACTGGGGGACGGCCTGCGAGCCGTCGATCAGGATGGCGGCTCCGGCCTCGTGGGCGCGCCCGGCCATCTCGGCGACGGGGTTGATCGTGCCGAGCACGTTGGAGACGTGGGCGACCCCGACGAGCTTCACGCCGCCGGCGCGCAGCAGGTCGTCGTAGACGCCGAGATCGAGCTTGCCGTCGTCGTCGACCGGCACGTAGGCCAGCCGCGCGCCGGTGCGCTGGGCGAGCATCTGCCACGGCACGAGGTTCGAGTGGTGCTCGAGCTCGGTGACGACGATGACGTCGCCGGCGCCGACGTTCTCGCTGCCCCATGCGTATGCGACGAGGTTGATCGCCTCGGTCGCGTTGCGGGTCACGACCGTCGAGCGGGCCTCGCCGCCGACGAACGCCGCGATGCGCTCACGCGCGCCCTCGAACCGATTGGTCGACTCGACGGCGAGCGGGTAGACGCCGCGGTGCACGCTGGCGCGGGCCGTCTCGTAGTAGTCGGCCATCGCGTCGAGGACCGGCCGCGGCGTCTGCGACGTGGCGGCCGAGTCCAGGTACGCCAGCCCGGGGTTCCCGTCGAGGACGGGGAACTCCGAGGCGACGGATGGCGTCAGGGTGGTCACACTGCCAATTCTTCGCGCAGCCCGCCGTAGCCCTCGGCCTCGAGGCGGTCGACGAGCTCGGGGCCACCCTCGGTGGCGATCCGGCCGTCGAACAGGATCGAGACGCGGTCCGGGCGCACGATGTGCAGGATCCGCTGGTAGTGGGTGATGATCAGAACGCCCATGCCGGCCTGCTTGGCGACGGTGTTGACGCCGTTGGCGACGACGTTCAGGGCGTCGATGTCGAGGCCGGAGTCGGTCTCGTCGAGGATCGCGACCTTCGGCCGCTGGAGCGCGAGCTGGAGGATCTCCAGGCGCTTCTTCTCGCCGCCGGAGAAGCCGTCGTTGAGGTAGCGCGCCGAGAACTCCTTCGGCACGTTCGTGAGCTCCATGGCCGCCTCGACGGTCTTGCGGAACTCCTTGAGGCTGACGTCCTCCTCGCCGCGCGCCTCGCGGTGCGCGTTCATGACCATGCGGAGGTACTTGGTGATGGTCACACCGGGGATGGCGACCGGGTACTGGAAGGCCATGAAGAGGCCGGCGCGAGCGCGCTCGTCGGCGTCCGCCTCGGTGATGTCCACGCCGTCGAACGTGATCGTGCCCTCGGTGACCTCGAGGCTCGGGTGCCCCATGATCGTGTTCGCGAGGGTGGACTTGCCGGACCCGTTCGGGCCCATGAGCGCATGGACCTCGTCGGTGTTCACGGTCAGATCCACGCCCTTCAGGATCTGCTTGTCGTCAGCCTGGACGTGGAGGTTCTTGATCTCGAGGATGCTCATGCTTCTCCGGTGG
>JAEMSV010000231.1 GCA_016462625.1 Solirubrobacteraceae bacterium
GTCGAGTGAGCTGACCGCGTAGCCGTCGCCCTTGGTCACATCCACGGTGGTGTCGGTCATGGCGCGACCATACAGTCCCGTTTCATGGCCGAGATCCGCTTCGTGTCCGACAGCGCGGCACAGCCCCCGGGCAGCACGCTCGTCGCCGCGATGGTCGAGGAGCTGATCCCGCTCTACGGGCGCATCGACGTCCCCGGAGCACCGTCGGCGACCCCCGCGGACTTCGCCCCGCCCGGCGGGGACTTCCTCATCGGCTTCGACGGCGCGACCGTGGTGTGCTGCGGTGGCCTGAAGCGGCTCGACGACGAGGCGTGCGAGATCAAGCGCATGTTCGTCGTGCCCGAGGCCCGCGGCCGCGGCGTCGCCGGCGAGCTGCTCGTCGCGCTCGAGGACCGCGCGCGGGCCATGGGCTACACGATCGCCCGCCTGGACACCGGCCCGAAGCAGCCACACGCCGAGCGCATGTACCGTGCGGCCGGATACACGCCGATCGGCAACTTCAACGCCAATCCCTTCGCCAGCTTCTGGGGCGAGAAGGAGCTCTAGAACATCCATGGTCGAGGTCGATGGCGTCTCCTTCCTCGTCATCGTCGGCGTCGCGTTCGTCGCCGCGGTGGTGTCATCGCTGCTGGCGGGACGGCTGCCGCTGCCCGTCGTCGTGCTCGAGCTCCTGCTCGGGATCATCGTTGGCCCAGACGTCCTCGATCTCGCGCAGCCGGATGACTTCATCGAGTTCTTCTCGAGCCTCGGCCTGGGCCTGCTGTTCTTCTTCGCCGGGTACGAGATCGATCTCGACCGGATCCGCGGCATCCCGCTGCGGCTGGCGGTCCTCGGCTGGCTGATCTCGCTCGCGCTCGCCTACGCGATCGGCGGGATCCTCGCGGCGAGCGGCGTGATCATCTCGCTGCTGTTCGTCGGCACGGCGATGTCGACGACCGCGATCGGGACGCTGATCCCGATCCTCAACGACGCCGGCGAGATGAAGACCCGCTTCGGCACGTATCTGCTCGCCGCGGGCGCGGTCGGCGAGTTCGGGCCGATCCTCCTCATCACGTTGCTCTTCTCCGGCGAGAACCCGTCGACCGCCGCGTTGTTCCTGACCGCCTTCGTCGTCGCCGCCGTGGTCGTCTCGGTCTTCGCCACCCGCGGCGTCGTGCGCGGGTGGGGCGCGCTCGAGCGCACGCTGGAGACGAGCGGACAGATCGCGGTACGCGGATCGGTGTTCGTCGTCTTCGCCCTCGCGGCGCTCGCAAGCGAGCTCGGCCTCGACCTGCTGCTGGGCGGGTTCGTGGCGGGGATCATCGTCCGGCTGGCGCTGAAGGGCCGCGAGGTCCCGATCTTCGAGTCGAAGCTCACGGCCGTCGGCTACGGGTTCCTGATCCCCTTCTTCTTCGTAACCAGCGGCCTGAAGTTCGACCTCGACTCGCTGCTCAGCGATCCGGTCAACCTGCTGAAGGTCCTCATGTTCCTCGGGCTGTTCCTGGTGATCCGCGGAGCCCCGGCGATGCTGCTGTACGTCAAGGAGCTCGACCTGCGCGACCGCGCGGCGCTCGCGTTCTTCAGCGCGACGCAGCTGCCGCTCGTCGTCGCGATCACGACGATCGCGACCGAGGAGCACTCCATGAGGGCGTCGACCGCCGCGTCGCTGGTGGGCGCCGCGATCGTGTCGACGATGGTGTTCCCGCTCGTCGGCCTGCACCTACGAGGGGACCGCGCATCCGCGATGGCGGCCGAGCCCGGCTGGGAGGCCGAGCCGGCGTGAGCCGCACCGCGCTCAGGCTGCGCTACCGGCGCAGCCTCATGGTCATCCCCGTCCTCTACGTGGCGGGGGCCGTGGTGCTCGGCGTGCTCACGCCGCGAATCGACCAGGGCGACCACTTCCCACTCCACCTCCGCGTGGACGTCAGCACCGCGCACGACATCCTCGGCGCGACGACCACGGGCATGCTCGCGTTCACCGGCCTCGTGGTCTCGAGCCTCCTCGTGGTGGTGCAGTTCGCCGCCTCGCAGTACTCGCCGCGGCTGGTGCTGTGGTTCCGCAGCGACCTGCTCGTCAAGAACGCGATCGGCTCGTTCCTCGCGGCGTCGATCTATCCGGTGGTCGCCCTCCGTGAGCTGTCGCTCGGCTCGGAGATCACGCCCGACGCTTCGGTCGCCGTCTCGCTCGCGCTGCTCATCGGCGCGTCGGTCCTGTTCCTCGCGCTGCTGCAGCGCGTCCTCGACCGCCTGCGGCCGCGCAACCTCTTCGCGCTGGTGCTCGACGGCGGGATCCAGGCGAGCCGCGCCGCCTACCCGCACCCACTCGGGCCCGACCCCGCCCCGCCGGCGCGGGACTGGGAGTCCCCGCAGCCGCGGACGATCCGCCTGCGCGAGCGCCACGGCGTGGTCGCCTCGTTCGACCACAACGCACTGCTCGCGACCGCTGTTGCCGCGGACGTGGCGATCGAGTTGATCCCGGGCGTCGGCGAGTACCTCTCCCCCGACGCGCCGATGTTCCGCATCCATGGCGCGCCGGAGGTCGACGCGGGACGTCTGCTCACCGCGATCCTCGTCACCGACGAGCGCACGATCGAGCAGGATCCGGCGTTCGCGCTGCGCATCCTCGTCGACACCGCGATCCGGGCGCTCTCCCCCGCGGTGAACGATCCGACGACCGCGGTCCACGCCCTCGACGCGATCGAGACCCTGGTGCGCGAGCTCGCCGGCCGGGACCTCGAGGCGTCGGTCGCGCGCGGCCCCGACGGGCGCGTGCGGGTCGTTTGGCCGACGCCCTCATGGACCGGTCTGCTCGACCTCGCGTTCGCCGAGATCCGCTTCTACGGAGCCTCATCGGTGCAGATCACCCGGCGGCTACGCGCGACGCTCCTCGAGCTCAAGGAGGCCACCGACCCGGTCCGCCATCCCGCGCTGGACTCCGAGCTCGCGCAGCTGGACGCCGCGACGGCGCTGGCCCATCCGCCCGGCTCGCCCGACCGTGAGCTGGCGATGGGCGCCGACCGGATGGGCCTCGGCCTGCGGCGCTGAAGGCTCCTCCTCCAGGCCAGACGCTTCATCGGCTGACGCTCACTAGCCTGGCGGGAGTGTCCATCGCCGGAGAGCGATCCATCGAGATCGACGCCCCCCTCGCCCGCTGCTTCGACATCGCCGCCGACCTCGAGCGGGCGACGACGTGGCAGGCCGCGCTCCGTGACGTCGACGTCCACGAGCGCGACAGCCACGGCCGTCCCGTCGCCGCCACCATGACCATGGACGCGAAGGTGCGGACGATCTCCACGCAGTCCCGTTACACGTACGACGCCCCGGCGGCGATCAGCTGGGTGCAGGAGCGCGGCGACGTCAAGTCGATGCGCGGCAGCTGGGCGTTCGCGGACCTCGGCGACGACCGCACGCGCGCGACGTACGCCCTCGAGGTCGACCCGGGCCGGATGCTCGGCCTGCTCGTCCGCGGTCCCGGGGTCGTCGACAAGATCCGTGACTACCTCATCGGCGGGGCCGTCGACGGTCTGCGCCGGCGCGCGGAATCCGCCTGACCCACCGGCGCGCGCGACGTTCCTGGTTGCCGCAGACGGGACACGCTGTCTAGTCTGCGCCATGCGCACCCTGTGCCTCATCCCCATCCTGCTCCTGCTCGCGGTGCCCGCCGCGGCCGGCGCGGCCACCCACACGGGCACGTGCACCGAGCCGGACGGGCTCGGCTTCCGCGTCACCTACCAGTCCGACGTGCCGGGCCCCGCCCTCGTGCAGGTCAGCAACCTCCAGTCCAAGGCGCCGTCGTCCTCGACGTGGACGAACTTCGCGGACTTCTGGGGGGACGTCACCAACCTCACCTGGTGGACGCCCGGCACCGCCACCCCGTTCATGGGCTCCGCCGACCCCCACCCCGCCGTGACCCTCTACGGGGCGGGCAACGTCGATTCGTTC
>JAEMSV010000015.1 GCA_016462625.1 Solirubrobacteraceae bacterium
TCGCCATGGTCGGCGTGCGTCCGGTGCCCGCCACCCCGCTGAACGTCCCCATCGGCCCGCACCGGCGGTACGCGTGGGTCGACGCGGACCTCGCCGAGTTCAAGCAGATCAAGAACCATCTCGGCGGCACGGTCAACGACGTGGTACTCGCGGCCGTCTCCGGTGCGCTCGGCCGGTTTCTCCGACGCCGCGGATTCGACACCGAAGGCGTCGTCCTGCGGGCCATGGTCCCGGTGTCCGTCCGCGCCGCCGACGAGCGGGGCCAGCTCGGCAACAAGGTGGCGGCCATGTGGGCACCGCTGCCGATCGGCATCGAAGACCCCGTCGAGCAGCTTGCGGTGGTCAGCGAGGCGATGGCGCACCTGAAGGAGTCCGGACAGGCCGTGGGTGCGCAGAGCCTGACCGAGCTGCTGGGCTTCGCCCCGCCCACGATCCTCGCGCAGGCGACGCGCCTGGCGCCCCATCAGCGCTACTGCAACCTCGTCGTGACCAACGTCCCCGGGCCGCAGTTCCCCCTCTACGTCCTGGGACGCCGGCTGCGCGCCCTGTACCCCGTGGTCCCCGTCTACGACCGGCTCGCGCTGAACATCGCCGTTCTCTCCTACGACGGGCGCCTGGGGTTCGGGCTCCTCGGCGACTACGACGCCGTGCCGGACCTGGACCTGCTCGCGACCGATCTGCGGCGGACCATCGCATCGCTGCTCGGCGAAGCCTCCGCGCCCGAGCCGGCCCGTCCGCGGCGTTTCGCCCGGGCCGCGGACTGATCCCTCGATGCGCATCGCAGGCATCGTGTTGCTCGTCGTCGTCCTGGTCGGAATCGGGGCGATCGGCCTGTCCTCGTTCGTCAACGGCCGCGACAGCGCCTCCGTCCACACCCAGGAAGGCCCAGGCGTCGCGCGTGACCAGGAGCCCGCACTCGGCGACGCGGCGGACGTCGGGACACCAGGGAATGTCGTCCTGCTCTACAGCGCCCGCGCCGACGCGCCGGCGCTCCAGTCCCTCGCCGATGACGTCGCAGGCCCGTCCTCGCCTGAGCTCGAGAGCGCCGGCCAGGCGGTGATCGTCCGTCGTGATCCCACCGCCAAGGGGATCGTCGCCGTGTCCGAGGACCGGGTCCAGCGCGCCCAGCGCGCCGACGCCGCGGAGCTGCGGGCATTCGTCGAGGCGTGGCTCGGCCGGGCGGAGTAGCCAGGCCGTAGGCTCCCCTGTCTCATGGCGGCCACCCTGCGCATCGCGCTCGCACAGCTGAATCCGGTCGTCGGCGACATCGCCGGCAACGAGGCCAAGGTCATCGCCGCGCTCGCCCGCGCGCGCGAAGAAGGCGCCCAGCTGGTGGTCTTCCCGGAGCTCGTCCTGAGCGGCTACCCGCCGGAGGACCTGCTGCTCAAGGAGCACTTCCTGCGCGACTGCCGCGCCGCCCTCGACCGCGTGGCCGCGCACACCGACGGCATCGTCGCCCTCGTCGGGTTTCCCGAGCGCGCGGACGACGTCTTCAACGCCGCCGCGGTCTGCGCCGACGGGCAGGTCCAGGGGATCTACCGCAAGCAGCACCTGCCCAACTACGGCGTCTTCGACGAGGTCCGGTACTTCCAGACCGAGAACCGGCCCGCGGTCATCGCGGTCGACGGCGTGACCGTCGGGATCACCATCTGCGAGGACATCTGGCAGCCGGGCCCGCCGCTGTCCGAGGAGGCGCTCGCGGGCGCACCGGTCATCGTGAACCTGTCGGCGTCGCCGTACCACCTCGGCAAGGGGACGCAGCGCGAGCGCATGGTCGCCCAGCGCGCCCGCGATAGCCTCGCCGCAGTGGCGTTCTGCGGCCAGGTCGGCGGCCAGGACGAGCTGATCTTCGACGGGCACTCGTTCGTCGTCGACCACGAGGGCCGCACCGTCGCCCGGAGCCCCCAGTTCGCCGAGGATCTGCTCGTCGTCACGCTCGACGTCGAGGCGGCGCGCGCGCAGCGGCTGCGCGATACCCGGCCGCGGCAGGCCGCGCGCACCGCGCGCGCCGACGTCGCCGATCTCGGGAGCTTCGTGACGACCGGTGACACGGCGACCCCCGCGGCGCCCGGTCCGCTCGTGGACGTCCTCGGCAGCGACGCCGAGGCGTACGCGGCGCTCGTGCTCGGCACGCGCGACTACGTCGAGAAGAACGGCTTCCAGCGGGTGGTCATCGGCCTGTCCGGCGGGATCGACTCGACGCTCGTCGCACTCGTCGCCGTCGACGCCCTGGGGCCCGACCGCGTCACCTGCGTGACGATGCCGTCGCCGTACTCGTCGACCGGGACGCGCGGAGACGCGGAGATCCTGGCGGAGAACCTCGGCGTCGAGTTCCTCGAGCTGCCGATCACGCCCACGATGCAGGCCTACGACGAGACGCTCGCCACGCCGTTCGCCGGCCGCGACCCAGACCTGACCGAGGAGAACCTGCAGGCCCGGATCCGCGGGAACCTGCTGATGGCGCTGTCGAACAAGTTCGGCTGGCTCGTCCTGACGACGGGCAACAAGTCCGAGCTCAGCGTCGGCTACTCGACGCTGTACGGCGACAGCGCCGGCGGGTTCGCGGTGATCAAGGACGTCCCCAAGACGCTCGTCTACCGCCTGACGGCCGAGCGCGACGCCCGGGCCGAGGGCCCGCTCGTCCCCGAGACCGTCGTCACCCGCCCGCCGTCCGCCGAGCTGCGGCCTGACCAGAAGGACGAGGACTCGCTGCCCCCCTACGACGTGCTCGATCGGATCATCGAGGGCTACGTCGAGCACGACCTCGGCCGCGACCAGCTGATCGCCCGCGGCCTGCCCGCCGATGAGATCGACCGCGTCATCCGACTCATCGACCTCGCCGAGTACAAGCGGCGCCAGAACCCGCCGGGGATCAAGATCACCACCAAGGCGTTCGGCCGCGATCGGCGCATGCCGATCACGAACAAGTACCGCCAGTAGCGGCTTAGGCCTTCGGCAGGTCCCGGACCGCGATGGTCATGCGCGTCGTCGCGCAGAGCTTGCCGTCGTCGTCGGTGATGTCGACGTCCCAGACCCACGTCGTGCGACCACGGTGCCGCCGTGTGGCGGTCGCGTGGACGAACTCCCCGGACGTGATCGGGCGCAGGAACGACGTGCTGTTGGCCAGGCCCATCGCCGCCTTGCCGTCGCCGTAGACCGCTGCCGCCGTCGCCATCGACGTCATGGCCTCCGCCATTGAGGCGTACAGGCCGCCGTGGATGAGGCCCATCGGCTGCTTGACCTCGTCCCGGATGGCGACGCGCGCCACGACGCGCTCCTCGTCGTACTCCTGGATGTCGAGGCCGTAGAGGGCGTCGAAGGTGCGGTCCATGGCGATCGGCGTCTCGAACGGCTGCATCCGCGGCACTGTAGTTCGTCGCACCCGCCCCGGCAGACGATCCGCCATGCGCGTCCATTAGGGTTCCCGCACTGATGAGTCGCCTCCAGACGCTGCCCCCTGACCAGCGCGCGGTCCTGCAGCTCCTGCTGCAGAAGGACCGCTCGTACGACGAGATCGCACAGCTCCTGCGGCTTGACGGTCAGACGATCCGGGCGCGCGCCCATGCGGCGGTCGCGACCCTGGGGCCGATCGCCACGGACCTCTCCGACGACCAGCGCGGCGAGCTCACCGACTATCTCCTGGGCGAGCAGAGCGCCTCCGCCCGCGCGGCGACCCGCGCGTACCTCGACGGCTCGCAGCCCGCCCGGTCCTGGGCGCGCGAGGCCGCCGAGGAGCTCCGGCCGCTCGCCGGTGACCGGCTTCCCGAGATCCCCGCTGAGCCCGCGGTTGCTCCGGCGCCCCCGCCGGAGCCCGAGCCGGAGCCGGACCCCGAGCCCGCGCCCGCGCCCGCGCCCGTGGCACCGATCGCGCCGGTGCTCCCCGCCGAGGCGGAGACCGGACCGGACGAGCCTGACGACGTCCCTTCCGCGGAGGCCACGCCCGGTGACGAGCCCAAGCGCAGCTCCAAGATCGGCGGCATGCTGCTGATCTTCGGCATCGGCGCTGCGATCGCGATCCTGATCATCCTCGGCCTGCGGGGCTTCGGCGGCGACGACGAGCCCGACGCGCCCGTGGCGACCACGCCGGCCGCCGTTGCGCCGGCCACCACGCAGACCGCGGCCGAGACCGAGACACAGCCGAGCAGCACCTCGACGACGCCGACCTCGACGACGCCCAGCGTCAACGCCGAGGTCACGATGGCGCCGCCGTCCGGTGGCGGCACGGCCAAGGCCACCGCCACGCTGATCACCCAGTCCGGTCAGGAGGCGATCGCGATCGCCGGCCAGGGCCTCTCCCCGACGACGACCAAGGCGTTCTACGGCCTCTGGTTCGCCAACTCCAAGTCCGACGCCGTGTTCCTCGGCTACGCGCCTCAGGTCGGCAAGAACGGCAAGCTGCGTCTCTTCGACGCGCTGCCCGACAGTGCGGACCCGTCGCAGTTCGACCAGATCTGGCTGACCCGGGAGATCGTCACGGAGGACACGACGACACCGACCCAACCCGGTGAGGTCGCCCTCTCGGGGAAGCTGCCGGGCTAGCTAGACGAGAAGGTCCTCGAGCGCGTCGAGTGCGCGCTCGAGCAGCCGTCCCGAACCGCGCCGCACCAGCGGCGCGCCCAGCTGGGACAACCCGCGCAGGCGCTGGCGCATCTCGATCCGGACCTCGCAGCCCGCGCCGGACGGCGCCAGCTCCACGGTCACCTCCGAGGCTTTGAAGACGCGCTCGAACGGCGTGTCCTCGATCTGCTGCTCCCACGTGCGCAGGCGCGGCGGCTCGTGCGCGACGATGCGGTAGTCGGCGCGGACCGGGCGCCCCTGGTCGGTCGCGGTGAGCACCGCGGTGAACTCCTTGGAGGTCACCGCCTCGACGCGGCGCACGTGCGGCCACCAGCGCGGCAGGTGGTACGGATCGGCCACCAACGCCCAGACGGCCGCCTGATCGCTGCTCAGTGTGCGGGTCCGCCGCGCGACGGGCATCAGGTCACTCGCCGTCGTAGCGCAGCAGCGCGTGCACGTCCTGGCCCGCCAGTCGCTCACGACCGGCGAGGAACGCCAGCTCGATGAGGAACGCGCAGCCGATGACCACGCCGCCTGCCTGCTCGACGAGGTGCACCAGTGCGGACGCGGTGCCGCCGGTGGCCAGCAGGTCGTCATGCACCAGCACCCGGCTGCCTTCGGAGATCGCGTCGGTATGGAGCTCCAGCGAGTCGGTCCCGTATTCGAGCTCATACTCGGCTCGGATCGTCTCGTGCGGCAGCTTGCCGGGCTTGCGCGCCAGGGCGAAGCCGGCCTCGAGCTCCCGCGCGAGCGCCGGGCCGAGGAGGAACCCGCGGGCTTCCGCGCCGATCACGGTGTCGACCCGCAGCGGGCGCGCCCAATCGGCCAGGCCGAGGATCGCGGCGTCCAGCGCCGCCGGGTCGGCCAGCACCGGCGTGATGTCCTTGAAGAGGATCCCGGGCTTCGGGAAGTCCGGGATGTCCCGGATGTAGTCGCCGAGATTCACGTGACTTGACGAAGCCCGCGAATCAGCAACAGGTGGCTGAGGTGGGCGGCAACGGACGCGAGGTTCTCCAGCGCGTCCACGGCTTCCTTGCGGCGCTCCGGATTCCGCGAGCGCAGCGACGGCGCGAGGATCTGCTGCAGAAGCGCGGCCTCGCGCTCCGCCGACGAGCGGAAGACCCGGAGGTTTCGGCCACCGACGCCGTAGCGCGACAGCTCCGCCGCGGCGCGGATGATCTCGCGCTCGGTCTCGTCGTACATCCTCGCGCCGGCCCGAAGCTCCCCGGAGATCACGCCGAAGTCCTCGAGCTCGCGGATGAGGCTCGCCTCCGCGCGTGTCTCCTCCAGCACGTCCTCGAGCGTGAACATCGCACCCCGGTCGCGCACCGACGTCCCCGAGCGACGCGGCGGGCGGCGGTTCGTGATGTGCGGCGCCGGCTGGGGCGCTGCGGCGGCGGATTCGTCGTTCGCCCGGCCGGCCGCGAGCTCCTGACGGATGACGCGCAGCGGCAGGAACTCATCCCGCTGCAGGCGCAGGATGGTGCGCAGGCGCGCCACGTCACTCGGCGTGTAGAGCCGGTACCCGCCCGGCGTGCGCCTGGGTGTGAGGAGCTTCTGATCCTCGAGGTACCGGATCTTCGAGATCGAGATGTCCGGGAACTCCTGCACCAGGCCCTTGCAGACGGCGCCGATCGTCATCCCCTTCTGGGGCGCGGCCTCGGACGCCGGAACGGCAGGTGCCTCGGGTGTGGAGGTGTCGTTATGGGCCGCGGCCATCAGCCAGAGAGAAACGTCAGCTTGTATTTGCCGATCTGCAACTCGTCGCCATCGGCGAGGTGATGCGAATCGATCCGCTCGCGATTGACGTAGGTCCCGTTGAGCGAACCCAGGTCATCGAGCCACCAGCCCCCGTGACGGCGCACGATCAGCGCGTGGTCACGGGACACCGTCACGTCGTCCAAGAAGATCTCTGAATCCGGGCGCCGGCCGACCGTCAGCCGCTCGCCCGCGAGCGGGAAGCTCTCACCGACGCGTCCGCCGCCGGTCCGGATGACCAGCGCTGCGCCCGCGGCCTCGACGACGTCGTCGAGTTCGACCGGCACCAGTTCGCCGGTCTCGTCGATGCGATACGTCGCG
This sequence comes from Solirubrobacteraceae bacterium, assembly GCA_016462625.1. The sequence continues at coordinate 6,637 of JAEMSV010000015.1, forward strand.
GTCGTCGCGTCCTCCGAGTCGCCTGCCGCCCGTCCGGCGTCGCCGATGAACGCGCCGCACTTCTGGCAGTAGTTCGCCCCGTCGGCGTTGACGAACCCGCACTCAGGACAGTGCCGGGCCATCCCCGTCGCCCCGGCGCGCTACTCGGCGTCCTCGGGCTGCTGCTCTGCGCGCCCGGCGAGGATGTCCGTGAGGCGCTGCACGTCGGCTCCGGTGATGACGTCCTCGCCCGAGTCGTGCTTCTTGCGGAGCCGATTGACCAGCTCCGCGCGCAGGATGTCGATCTTGCCGTGCAAGATGCGCCGGCGGTAGGAGATATCGACTTCCTCTTCGGTGAGCTGCTGGATCAGATCCTTGAGCTCCTGGTCGGAGAGGGAGCCGAGGTCGGGAAAGGTATCCATCAGGTTCGTGATTCTCCTCAGTGGGGACGGCGAGCATACGTGCCCGGCGCACTGCCATCAACTTCAGGTCGAGGGTTCAGATTCGCCGAGTTCGCGACGGATCCTCTCGCCGTACTGCACCGTCGCGACTATCGACAGCGTGACACCTGCGACCAGCAGGATCGTGCCCAGTGTCTTCAGACCGCATAGCGCGAAGAAGATCGCGGACATCGTGGGCCAGACGCCCCACCGTCCGGCCCAGTTGATTTGCAGGGATATTCCCTTCCGAAGGGCGAACTGGCCGGCGAACAGCATGAAGACCTCGCGAGCGATCATGATCGCGAGAAGCCAGCGCGGAAGCAGCTCGAAGCTCCAGCAGACCAGCACCCCGCTGATGACCAGCAGGCGGTCGACGATCGGGTCGAGCAGCGCTCCGAGGCGGCTGTACTGGCCCGTGACCCGCGCGGCCATCCCGTCGGCGTAGTCGCTCCACGCGATAACGGCGTAGATGACCGCCGGGAGCGCGTCGGTCCCGTTCTCGGAGGAGTAGGCCAGGACGAGGAACGTCGGGATCAGCGCCAGGCGGACATACCCGATGAGGTTCGGGATCGTCCACGGACGCCACGGCTGGTCGCCCTGCGTCTGCTCCGGCGGCGGGCCCGACCGATCGAGCCCGACGAGCCGGCGGAACGTGAGCGGCTGGCGCTCTACGGGAGCGTTTCCCACAGCGCCTTCACAGCCTCGGCCCCACCTTCGAGCGGGAACCCGCCCTCCACGTCCTCGAGCCCACGGCGGATCTTCGCCTCGGCGGTGCCGGCCTCGAGGCCGCGCTTGCCGACCGTCAGCCGCAGCGGCACGCCGAGCAGCTCGGCGTCGGCGAACTTCTCGCCCGGCCCCGCGTCGCGGTCGTCGAGGAGCACGTCGAGTCCCGCAGACCGCAGCTCGTCATACAGGGCGGCGGCGGCGATCTTCTCGGGGGTCTCCCCCTTGCCGATGCCGATCACCTCGACGTCCCACGGCGACAGCGCGCGCGGCCAGGAGATGCCCTGGTCGTCGGCGTACTGCTCGATGGCGGCGGCCACGATCCGGGCGGGCCCGATCCCGTAGGAGCCCATGACGACGAGCTGCTCCTTGCCGTTCTCGTCGAGGTACGTCGCGCCGAGCGGCTCCGAGTACCGAGTGCCGAGCTTGAAGATGTTGCCGATCTCGATCGCCGGCTCGATGGTGATCGCGTGGCCGTTCACGAAGTCACCGGCCTCGACGTTGCGCACGTCGACGCGCTCGAACGGGAAGTCCCGGCCGGGCTCGACGCCGCGCAGGTGATGGTCGGGCTCGTTGGCGCCCGTGACGTAGCCGCCGTCGGCGATCGCCTCGTCGAGGAGGATCGGGACGTTCGCGCCGACCGGACCGATGAAGCCGGGCGGGCCGATGCGCTCGCGGATCTCATCCTCGCCGGCGGGGTGGAACGGCTCACCGAGCGCATTCGTCAGCTTGATCTCGTTGACGCGGTGGTCGCCGCGCACCAGGACGAGGACCAGCCCGCGGCCGTCGGTGACGACGGGATAGGCCTTGAGCAGCGCTCCTGCCGGCACATGCAGTGCCCGCGTGACGTCCTCGACGGTCGTCGCGGCGGGGGTGTGGACCCGCTCGGGGGTCGGCAACGGCGCGGGCAGCTCGACAGGCTGCGCGTCCGCCGAGGCCACCTCGACGTTCGCCGCGTAGCCGGGTGCGAGCGCGACCTCGTTCTCGCCGGCCGCGCAGGGAGCCATGTACTCGTGCGCACCGGTGCCGCCCATCATCCCGACGTCCGACTCGACGCTGTACCAGCGCAGGCCGGTGCGATCGAAGATCCGGTCGTACGCCTTGGCGAGCTTGTCGTACGACGCCGCGAGGCCCTCCTCGTCGCGGTCGAACGAGTAGGCGTCCTTCATGATGAACTCGCGCGTGCGCAGCGCCCCGGCGCGGGGCCGCGGCTCGTCGCGCTCCTTCGTCTGGAAGTGGTAGAGGATCAGCGGCAGGTCACGGTAGGACCGCACGACCTGGGCGACGTGCGTCGTCACCGCCTCCTCGTGGGTCATGGCGAGCACGAGCTCGGAGCCCTTGCGGTCCTCGAGCGTGAACAGCTCGTCGATCTGATCGCGCCCCGTGCGCTTCCACAGCTCCCGCGGGAGGAGGACCGGCATGAGCATCTCCTGCCCGCCGCTCGCGTTCATCTCCTCACGGATGATCTGCACGGCCTTCTCGTGCGTCTTCCAGCCCGCCGGCAGCCAGGACCACAGCCCGGCGCCGAGCTGGCGGATGAGGCCGGCGCGCACCATCAGCTTGTGGGAGATGGCTTCGGCGTCGGCGGGGGCCTGACGCTCGGTGGGGAGCAGAAGCTGCGAGAGGCGGGTCATGGGCTCGGCGGAGACTATTTGAGCCGGGCCGACCCGGTCGTGTTCGAGCCCCGCGGCGCTACGGCAGGACCAGCGTCGCCGGCCGGTCGTACGGCGCGTTCGCGGCGCCGAACGCGTACGAGACGCGCGTCATCGCGGTGACCCGGCCCTTCCGAATCGCCCGGCGCACCCGCGTGGGGACCGCGACGCGGATCCGCGCCCAGTTCCCCGGAGTCAGCACGAACGTCCCGCCGCCGATGCGGCGCGACGTGCGGCCGATGGCGCGGTCCAGCACGAGGTCGGCTCGGCCGCGGCACTCCACGGGGGCTTCCTTGCGGCAGCCGATGGAAAGCGTGACGAATCGCCCGTTGACCACCAGTCGCTGGCGCTTGCTGCGCCCGGCGGCGCCGATCTCTGGATGGAGCTGCGTCTCGGTGAAGATCCGCGTGCTGAACCAGCCGCTCGCCGGAGTGGGATCGCTGCCGTCGCTCAGCGCCGTCGCCGACTCCGCGTGGGCGGCTCCGGTGCCGTCGATCGTGACGGTCGCGGTCGCGCCGACCTCGAGGTCACCGAGCGCGCAGGTGAATGGGACGCCCCGAGTCGAGGCCGGGCCGGGCGTGCATGGCGACGGCCCGGTGAGGACGCGATCGATCCGGGAGCTCAGGATCTGGAGACGCGCGTTCCTGGCTCGGTGCGGTCCGGCGTTGCGGACGACGAACGTGTGCCGAACGGCCTGGCCGGCATAGCCGGTCGCGGGCACCGATGCCGTCATCTCCAAATCCGATGTGCACGTCGTGCTGTGGACGGACGCCTCAGCCGGGCACTTGTCCTGGGTCTCGTCGCCGTATCCGTCCCCGTCGGCATCCGGCTCCACCGTGGCCTGCATCTGCAGATCCTCGTTGGGGACGCTGAACGTGGGTGCGGCAACGACGCCGACGGTCCACGGATCGTGCTCGAACGCGTCCCAGCGGGCTCCGGGAGCCGCCGCGAAGATCGGCGGGATGTCGTCGCCTTCGGTCGTCACGGCGAGGACGTCGCCCCCCTGCACCGGCGTGGAGACCCGCGACGTCGGGGCATCCGGGGCGGCCCAGAAGCGACTTGCCTCGCTGGAAACGAGGACGTACGCGCCAGCCTGCGGACGGAGGACGAGGAGGCGCAGCTGGGCGTTCTCAGCCGATCGCACGCGGATGCTCGCGACAGCGCCCGTGCTGGTCACGGTCGGGCCGAGGACCGTGCACGAATGCGTGTCGCACTCGGTCCATTCGGCGATCGGCGTGGCGCTCAGCGGCGAGCCGATCGTGGTCCCCGCCTCGGCTGCGGGCGCGCTCATCGCGCCGATGGCGACCAGTGCAGCCACGCACAGCCGTGCGAATACTGAAGAGCTTCCCTGCAAAGCGCAGACAGAGTAGCGAACGCCCGCACTAGAGTGCGCGTCGCATCCAGAAACCACTGTCCCTCCGGAGGAATTCCATGGCTTTCGAGGTCCCGCCGCTCCCCTACGCCTACGACGCGCTCGAGCCGCATATCGACGAGGCGACGATGAAGGTGCACCACGACAAGCACCACCAGGCGTACGTGGACAAGGCCAACGCCGCGCTTGAAGGCACGGCCCACGCCGACTCCGACATCGAGACCGTCATCAAGGACCTCGGCGGCCTCCCCGCCGACAAGCAGGGCCCCGTGCGCAACAACGCCGGCGGCCACTACAACCACTCGCTGTTCTGGGAGGCCCTGAGCCCCAGCGGCGGCGGCGCGCCGTCCGGCGACCTCGCCGCGGCGATCGACAGCGCCTTCGGCAGCTTCGACGCCTTCAAGGAGCAGTTCGAGGCGGCCGGCGTCGCCCGCTTCGGCTCGGGCTGGGTCTGGCTCGTCAAGGACGGCGGCAGCGTCGCCATCACCTCGACGCCGAATCAGGATTCGCCGCTCAGCGAGGGCAAGACCCCGCTCCTGGGCAACGACGTGTGGGAGCACGCCTACTACCTGAAGTACCAGAACCGTCGTCCCGAGTACCTGAAGGCGTACTGGAACGTGGTCGACTGGGACAAGGTCGCGGAGCGCTTCGCCGCCGCGTCGTAGTTCCACGGGTGTGATGCGGTGCGTTCCGGGGTAGCCACACTCCCCGGAACGCCCGTGAACTCGGGACACCGTGACGCACTTGTTTCCAGGTGACGTTGGAGGTTCTGCATCACTTTTCGCAGGAACTCTGCGCGGAATCCCCCGAACTGACGCATGTGGATGCAGTCAGTCCTCCTGGACCGGTATGACCTTCGTCCGATGACGGATGACAGCAAGCGAGACTTGTGGCGCGCGGCGGAAGCTGCGCGTGAGGACGGCTGGCAGATGGAGATGTCCGACAACGGGCATCTGCTGCTTCGTTCTCCGCACGGAGGCAACCTGGTGCTGACCGGAGTGGCGTCGGCTCACCAGAGGACGGCCGGCAACGTCAGGGCGTTGCTCGGCCGATATGGACGACCCGACGCGTGAAGCTCGAAGAACACCGGATCATCCTCGGCTTCGACGGCGTCCCGCCCAGGCCCCTGCCGGCGGGCGCGGTGCTCGACGTCCTCCAGGAGCAGGCGCCGGCCTTTGGCCCGGTCGTGGGCTGGTGGGGCGATCGCGGGCACCTGGACGTCGTTCTGGCGCTCGATGCGCTCGACCCGCATGCGGCGGTCGCCGCGATCGTGCCCGTGGCGCGAGCGGCGCTCAGGGGCGCCGGCGTTGCCGCACGGCTCGTGCGGGTCGAAGCCGAATTGGTGACCGAGTCGACGGTCTAGCTAGGTGCGGGTGAATCGGCGCCCGTCGGTCGGCGACGCCGACTCGTCGAGCAGGACCGCGTCCCCGCCGCCGGCGGCCTCGTTGGCCGCGGCCTCCATCGCCGCGAGCCGCTCGGGCGTCACGGCGCTCAGGTCCTCGTTCTCCGAAAGCCACTGGACCGCCTCCGCCGCCTTGGCCTCGTCGCGCACGACCTGCTTGCCGGAGGCGTAGTAGCGGTCGATCTCCTTGAAGAGCTCGTCGACGAGGTCGCCCGTGGGAACCTTCTTCAGCGGCTCGCCCTTGGAGAAGATCATCCCGGCGTCCTTCGCGCCTGTGATGCCGAAGTCCGCGTGGCGCGCCTCGCCGATGCCGTTGACGGCGCAGCCCAGGACGGAGACCTCGATCGGGTCCTCGTAGGCCTCGAGGCGGTGTTCGACCTCGGCGACGACCGAGTCCATGTCGAACTGCAGACGGCCGCAGGTCGGGCAGGCGATCAGCACCGGCCCGCGCTCGCGCAGCTTCAGCGCCTTGAGGATCTCCCAGGCGACCTTGACCTCTTCCTCCGCGTGGAAGGTCGAGAGGCTGATCCGCACGGTGTCCCCCACGCCGTCGGCGAGCAGCGTGCCCAGACCGACGGCCGACTTCAGCGAGCCGGCCCACTTGGTGCCGGCCTCGGTGATGCCGAGGTGCAGCGGGTACGGGATCCGCTCGGCGAGCAGGCGGTTCGACGCGATCGTGTTCGGGACGCTCGTCGACTTCATCGAGACCTTGAAGTTCGTGAAGTCCAGGCGCTCCATCAGCTCGACGAACTCGACAGCCGCGGTCACGAGGGCCTCGACGGGGTTCTCGAACTCCAACTCGCGCAGATGCTTCGGCAGCGAGCCCGAGTTCACACCGATGCGCATCGGCGTGCCCGTCTTGTTGGCCGCGGCGATGACCTCGGCGACCTTGTCAGGCCCACCGATGTTGCCCGGATTCAGGCGCACGCAGTGCGCGCCGGCCTCGATGGCCTTGATCGCGAGCGTGTGGTTGAAGTGGATGTCCGCGATGATCGGGATCGGCGACTCGGCGACGATCGTCTTCAGCGCCTCGGCGTCCTGCTCACGCGGCACGGCGACGCGGACGATGTCGGCGCCGGCCTCAGCCACACGGTGGATCTGGGCCATCGTCGCGGGGAGGTTGGCGGTCTCCGTCTTCGTCATCGTCTGCACCGCGACGGGCGCGCCGCCGCCGACGGGGACGCCGCCTACCATGATCTGTCGCGTGCTGGCCATGTCTCAAGAGTCTACGAACTAGCCCGTGAACGTCTACGGAACGGCGCGCGGACCGTTGGCGCGCATCGCGGATCCGATCGCGACCCGGGCGCGGGCACGGCGGCATGGCCTGTTGTTCTCGGCGACGGGGGTTTCCCGAGACAGCCGGATCCTCGACATCGGGTGCGGCACCCTCGGCCTCCTCGGCCTGGAGCCCGAGCTGCACGTCACGGGCGTCGACGTCGTCGACCGGCCGACATATCCCGGACCGTTTGTCCGGGCCGACGCCACCCAGCGCCTCCCCTTCGCCGACGGCGAGTTCGACCTCGCCTACTCGTCTTCGGTCATCGAGCACGTCGCCCCCGAGCACCGCGCGGCGTTCGCGTCCGAGCTCAAGCGCGTCGCGCGGGGCTTCTACGTGCAGACGCCCGCCCGCTCGTTTCCCGTCGAACCCCACGCGCTGCTGCCGTTCGCGCACTGGCTGCCGCTCGGCCTGCGGGAGCGCTACTGGAAGCTCGGCGCCGCCGGTGACTGGGAGGAGATCCACCTGCTCGGGCGCGCGGAGGTCGAGACGCTGTTCGGCGGGAAGATCGTCGCGGAGCGTCTCGGCGGGCTGGTCAAGAGCTGGATCGCCGTGAGGCCTGCCGCATGAGCCTCCCGGTGAACGTCGCCGAGTACGAGGCGCTGGCCGCCGAGCGGCTCGAGGCGGGCCTGCTCGGGTACTACGCGGGCGGGGCCGCCGACGAGCGCACGCTGCGCGACAACGTCGAGGCGTTCGCCCGGCATCGACTGCTCCCGCGCGTGCTCGTGGACGTGGGCGCCGTCGACACCCGCACGACCGTCCTGGGCGCAGAGGTCGCGTTCCCGCTGCTCGTCGCGCCGACCGCGCTGCACGGCATGTGCCACGCCGACGCCGAGCCAGGAATGGCACGCGCCGCCGCAGATGCGGGAACGGTCTTCTGTCTGTCCTCGTTGGCGACCACGCGACCGTCCGATGTCGTGACGGAAGGCCGGCGCTGGTTCCAGCTCTACGTCCTGAAGGATCGAGCGGTCAGCAACGCCCTGCTCGAAGAGGCGGTCGACAGCGGCTTCGAGCCGATCGTCCTGACCGTCGACGCCCCGCGCGCGGGCCGCCGGGAACGCGACCGCCGCACCGGGTTCGCCGTCCCAGCCGATGTCGACATGCCCGCGGTGCGCGAGGCGGTCGGCTCCCCCACATGCCCGACGCCGGCCGAGTTCTTCGAGCTCGTCGACCCGACGCTCACCTGGCGCGACCTCGAGCGCCTCGTCGATGAGAGTCCGATCCCGGTGCTGCTGAAGGGCGTCCACGCAGCCGACGACGCCCGCCGGGCCGTCGACCACGGTGCCGCCGGCGTGATCGTCTCCAACCACGGAGGTCGCCAGCTCGACGGGGTCCCCGCCGCGATCGACATGCTGCCTGCCGTCGCCGCGGAGATCGGCGAGGACGCCCTCGTGCTGATGGACGGTGGGATCCGCCGCGGCACCGACGTCGTCGTCGCCCTCGCACTCGGGGCGCAGGCGGTGCTCGTCGGCCGCCCCATGCTCTGGGGTCTCAGCGTCGACGGCGCGGCGGGCGCCGCCCATGTGCTCGAGCTCCTCCGCGAGGAGTTCCAGCTCGCCCTGACGCTGCTCGGCGCCCCGACCCCCGCACAGGTCGGGCCGCAGCACCTCTTCCCGGTTACCTGACGCCGAAGCCCTCGCCGCTCGTGATGCGGCCGACGTCGTTGCTCAATCCGACGATGAAGAGAAAGGCGACGAGCATGATCCCGACGACGCTCGCGCGCTCCATCACGCGGAGCGGGATCGGCCGGCCGCCGACCTTCTCGGCGAGCGCCCAGAAGATGTGGCCGCCGTCGAGCGGTAGGAACGGGAACAGGTTGATGATGCCGAGCGACAGCGAGATGAGCGCGAGCACCGTCAGCGCCTGCACCGCGTCGAACTCCCAGGACTGGCGGGTCGCCTCGTAGGAGCCGACGACGCCGGAGACCTGCTTGCGTGCCTCGTCGTCGTAGAAGAGCTTCACGATGTTCTCGACGGTCAGGGTCGTGACGTTCCACATCCCCGTCACGCCCAGGTCGGCGGACTCGACGGCGCTCTGCGGGTCGCGGTCCATGCCGAAGCCGAAGCCGAGGAGGAACCGCTTGGCCGTGGTGTCGTAGCGCGGGGTGATCTCGGCGGTGCGCTGCTGCCCGTCGCGCTCGTAGACGACCGTGACGGGCTCGGTGGCGACGCAGTCCTGCGTCTTGGCCCCGCCCGCGCATGCGCGGTCGGTGTTGATCGCCTTGCGGACGGCGGCGGCGCGCTTCTCCAGCTCGGGCACGGGGACCCCGGGGGCGTAGCCGGCGACACCGTCCACGGACAGGATGCGGTCGCCGGGCTGGAGCACGGCGGCCGCGGGACTGCCCTTCTGGAGGCTCTCGATCTGCGGGGTCGCGTACGGCGTCCCGGCGAAGAAGAAGATGCCCCAGAGGATCACGAAGGCCAGCACGATGTTCACGGCCGGGCCCGCGCCGATCACGACGATCCGCTTCCAGACCGGCTGCCGGTAGTAGGCGCGATCGACGACGTCCTCGTCGATCTCCTCCTCCGGATTCATCCCGGTGATCTTCACGTAGCCGCCGAGCGGGATGGCCCCGATGGCGTACTCCGTCTCGCCCCGCTGCCGGCGTGCGACGAGCGGCGGGAAGAACAGGGCGAAGCGCTCGACGCGCATGCCGACCCACTTCGCCGCGGCGAAGTGCCCGAGCTCGTGCAGGATGATCAGCACCGCGAACCCGAGGAACGCAAGGACCCAGCTCATGTGGCCGCCACCTGCTCGTCGACGAGGTCGGCGGCGACGGCGCGCGCTTCGCGATCGGCCTCGTACAGCGACTCGAAGGCCCGGACCGGCTGGGGGTCGAGCTGCTCGAGCGTGCCCTCGACGACCGCGGGGATCCCGAGGAACGAGAGCCGCCCGTTGAGGAACGCGTGCACGGCGACCTCGTTGGCGGCGTTCAGCACGCACGGCGCGGTGCCTCCGGCGCGGCCGGCCTCGTAGGCCAGGCGCAGGCACGGGAACGCCTCGGCGTCCGGCGGCTCGAAGGTCAGGCTGCCCAGCTCCGCGAGATCGAGCGGGCGCAGCGGCACGTCGACGCGCTCGGGATGGTGCAGCGCGTAGCTGATCGGAACCCGCATGTCCGGGTACCCGAGGTGCGCCAGGGATGCCCCGTCGCACAGCTGGATCAGCGAGTGGATGATCGACTGCGGGTGCACGACGACGTCGATCCGGTCGTACGGCGTGCCGAAGAGGTGATGGGCCTCGATGATCTCCAGGCCCTTGTTCATCAGCGTAGCGGAGTCGATGGTGATCTTGCCGCCCATCGCCCACGTCGGATGCTTGAGCGCCTGCTCGACCGTGACACCCTCGAGCTCGGCCCGGCTGCGGCCGCGGAACGGACCGCCCGATGCGGTGAGGATCAGCTTGTCGACCGCGCCCGCGCTCTCTCCGCTGATGAGCTGGTGCAGCGCGCTGTGCTCGCTGTCGACGGGAATGAGCTGCGCGCCGGTGGCCTCGGCGAGCTGCGTGACGAGCTCCCCGCCGACGACCAGCGACTCCTTGTTGGCGAGCGCGAGGTCGATGCCCTCGCCGAGCGTCGCGACGGTCGGCCCGAGCCCCGCGCTGCCCACAAGCGCGTTCAGGACGAGGTCGGCGCCGGACTCCAGGACGAGCTGCACGAGGCCTTCGGCCCCGGCGAGCACCTCCCCGTCGGTCCAGGCCTCGGCCGCCCGAGCGGCGGCGTCGGCGTCGGCCAGCGCGATCCGGTCCACGCCGAATGCCCGGGCCTGCTCGATGACCTGCTCCCAGGAGCGCTCAGCACTGAGCCCGACGAGCTCGAGCTCGTCGGAGCGCTGCACGATGTCGAGGGCCTGGGTGCCGATCGACCCGGTCGACCCCAGGATGAGCAGGCGGCGGGACACGACGAAGCATTGAAGCAGGACGGCCTCAGCGCCAAATAAGCTCCAGCGGTGCCCGAGCTCGCCGTCGAGACCGCCGCCGGCCCGATCCGCGGCACCGACGACGGCGCGGTCCGCGTGTGGAAGGGCATCCCCTACGCAACGGCCCGGCGGTGGCGGGCGCCGGAACCCGCCGCGCCATGGTCCGAGCAGCGGGACTGCACCGCCTTCGGCCCAGTCTGCCCCCAGCCCGCGAACCGCGGGATCGTGTTCGCGGCGAACACCCGACAGGATGAGGACTGCCTGTCGCTGAACGTCTGGGCTTCCCCCACGATCCAGCCCGGTGACGCGCGCCCCGTTGTCGTCTGGGTGCACGGCGGCGGATTCGCGCTCGGCGCCGGCAGCCAGCCGCACTTCCACGGCGGCGCCTTCGCCGGCGGCGGCGAGATCGTGCTGGTGACCCTGAACTACCGGCTCGGCGCGTTCGGCTTTCTCGACCTGTCCTCCGCGGGCGTCGGGGACACGAACCTCGCGCTCCGCGACGTCCTCCTCGCGCTCGAATGGGTGCGCGACAGCATCGCGGCCTTCGGCGGCGACCCGCAGAACGTCACCCTCGCCGGCCACTCCGCGGGTGCGGGCCTCGTCACGGCGCTGCTGGCGACGCCCGCCTCCGCGGGCCTGTTCGCGCGCGCGATCTCCCAGAGCGGGCCGGCCACGTCCGTCTACCCGGCCGATCACGCCGCACGGGTCGCTGACGCGCTGCAACGCGAGCTGGGCGTCGACGCCGCGCAGCTGCCCAGCGTGGACGCGGATGCCCTCGTGGCGGCGAGCCGTCGGCTGTTCCTGCAGATCCCCACCGTCCAGCCGGGCACCCTTGCCTTCGCGCCGACGGTCGACGACGACATCCTCCACGAGCACCCGATCACCGCGATGGCCGCGGGCCGGGCGCACCCGGTGCCGTTGATCCTCGGCAGCACCCGCGACGAGACCGCCCTCATGCGCTTCTCCGACGAGTCCGTCCTCGTGCCGTCCACCCGCGACCAGGTCCGCGTGATGCTCGCCGCCATGGAGACCGCCGTGCCCGGGCGAGGGCTCCCGAACGAACCCCAGACCGCCACCGCCTACGCGGGCATCCGGCGAGAGGCATCCCGGCGCGAAGCCGTCGCCTGTGACCTCGCGTTCCGGATGCCGTGCGTGTGGGTCGCCGAGGCGCACTCCGCCCATGCGCCGGTCCACCTGTACCGGTTCGACTGGGCACCGCGATTCACCCGGCTGACCCGAGGCGCGGGCCACAGCTCGGAGCTGCGCTACCTCTGGGGCGAGATCGAGCACTATCCCCGCGATCCGACCTTCAAGCTCGGGGGCCTGCGGACCAGCCGCGCGGTCTCCCGCCGGTTCCGCGGCCGGTGGCATGACTACGCCGCCACCGGCGATCCCGGCTGGCCGGCCTACGACCGCGCGTCCCGGCAGTCGCTCGTCGCCGACAGCGAGGATCGCGTCGCCGTCGATCTCGACGCCCGGCCCCGAGCGGCATGGGGCGCCGTACCCCTGACCTTCTGCTGACCGGCGCTACTGGTCTGCGAGGAACGCGTCGGCCAGGCGCTTGGGCGCCCGGAGCAGCCACGCCTCTTCGATGAGCTCCTCGAGATCCGGGACGGCGATGCGCTCGAGCAGCACCAGGATCGCGGCGTAGCCCTCGAAGTGCGGGATCGTGAAGTACACGTCGGGCTCTGAGGCGATGTAGGCCTGCTTGGCGCCCTCGTGCTCCACGCGCGCGCCGAGGATCGGCCCCTCCGGCGCGGCGTCACCGAGCTGCTTGAGATCGGTCTGCCGCAGCGGCCGCTCCCAGACGAACATCTTGTCGCGGACCTTCCAGGCCCGGTTTCCCCAGGACGTGCCCTCGCTGGTCTCGGGAAGGGCCAGCGCGATGCGCGCGACGTCCTCCCACGAGCTCACGCGGTACCCCGCGAGAAGGAGCCCCTGGCGAGTTCTCGCAATGGCATCCGAGGCCTCCGGCCGAGCGATGCCACGCTCATAGAAGCGTGATCCACATGTAGTAGCCGACGACCGCGGCGAACAGGACCGCGTCGAGGCGGTCCAGCGCGCCGCCATGCGCGCCGAAGAGCTTTCCGGTGTCCTTCGTCCCCACCTGGCGCTTGATGTACGACTCGAACAGATCTCCGAGCGGCGCCGTCACCGCGATGCAGGCACCGAGGATCAGCGCGTCGATCCCGGTGATCCAGTCCTGGTAGAGCCCCGCGACCCAGACCGCGGTGACCGCGCCGACCATGCCGAGGATGAGGCCCTCGATCGTCTTGTTCGGTGAGATCGACGGCGCCAGCGGGTTGCGCCCGAACGCCTTGCCGCCGCTGTAGGCGACGCTGTCGCCGACGAACACCCCCGCGAGGATCGTCACGATCGCGGCGACGCCGTGCGGGAGCTCACGCAGCAGCTGCGCGTGGCCGAGCGCGACGCCGATCCACACCAACCCGAAGATGGTCACGGCCCAGCCGAGGGCCGTCGTATGCACTTGCAGCGCGCCGAAGAAGAACACCAGCGGGAACGACGCGCACAGCGCGATCATCAGGTAGTAGGTGCTGCGATCGCTGCCGTAGTACGCCGCCAGGATCATCCCGACCAGGCCGATGAAGCCGGCCAGGCGGACCGGCCCGACCTCGTCGAACATCTGGAACAGCTCGTGGAGGCACGCGATCCCGAGCAGGATCAGCAGCGCCGAGAACGGCAGTCCGCCGTAGTCGATCAGCAGCACCGCGACGATCAGCGCGGGCACCGCCACGATGATCCGCTGCCACAGCTCGGCACCGTGGCCCTCCATGCGATCGGCCGACGACGCCATCAGCGGCCGCCGAATCGGCGATGGCGCTCGGCGTACTCGTCGAGCGATGCGCGGAACGCCTCGCGCGTGTAATCCGGCCACAGCTCGTCGGCGAAGACCAGCTCCGAGTACGCGCCCTGCCAGATCAGGTAGTTCGACAGCCGCTGCTCGCCGCTCGTGCGGATGATGAGGTCCGGGTCGTGCATCTCGGGCGCGTACAGGAGCGCCTTGAACGCCTCGTCCCCGCCGCCCTCGTACCGCGCCGCTGCGTCGAGGATCTCCGCGCGCCCGCCGTAGTTGAACGCGACGAACAGCGTGATGCGATCGTTGCCGGCCGTCGTCTCCTCGGCCCAGTCCATCTTCTCGCGCAGCTCGTCGGCGACCCCGTCGCGCCGCCCGATGAAGCGCATCCGCACGCCCTCGGCGTCGAGCTCCGGCGTCTCGTGCTCGATCCGCCGGCTGAACATCTCCATGAGGCCCGTGACCTCTTCGACCGGGCGCGACCAGTTCTCCGTCGAGAACGAATAGACCGTCAGCTCCTCGACGCCGAACTCGACGGCGTCCTTGAGCCGGGCCTTGACCATGTCGGCCCCGGCCTCGTGACCATCGTTGTGCGGGAGCCCGCGCTGCTGGGCCCACCGCCCGTTCCCGTCGGTGATGATCGCGACGTATCGCGCCGCGGCAGAGGCCATCAGACCTCGAGAATCTCGTCTTCCTTGGCCTTCAGCACCGCGTCGACCTCCGCGATCCTCGCGTCGGTGAGCTTCTGCAGCTCACCCTCCGCGCGATGCTCGTCGTCTGCGCCGACGTCGCCGCCGTCCTTCAGCTCGCGGAGATCGTGCATGACCTCGCGGCGGACGTTGCGGATCTTGATGCGACCGTCCTCGGCCAGTCGGTGGACGACCTTCACGAGCTCCTTGCGGCGCTCCTCGGTCATCTCCGGGATCGACAGGCGGATCAGCTTGCCGTCGTTGCTCGGGGTCAGCCCGAGGTCCGAATCGGTGATCGCCTTCTCGATCGACTTCATCGACGACACGTCGAACGGCTGGATCGTCAGCAGCCGGGCTTCGGCCGCGTGGATCGTCGCCAACTGCTTCAGCGGCGTCGGGGTGCCGTAGTAGTCCACGAACACGCGGTCCACCAGCGACGGGCTCGCGCGGCCCGCCCGGACCGTCGCGAACTCCTGCGTCGTCGCCGTGACGGCCTTGGCCATCCGGTCCGCCGCGTCGGCGATCAGTTCGTCTGTCAGCTCACTCATGTCGTCGCCACCAGGGTCCCCACGCGCTCGCCGGACACTATCCGCTCGATGTTGCGCTCGTCGTCCATATTGAAGACGTACAGGGGAAGTCGGTTCTCCATGCAGAGGGTCAGGGCGGTGGAGTCCATCACACGCAGCTGACGCTGGATCGCATCCATGTGCGTGATCTCCGCGATGAGCGTCGCATCGGGGTCCTTCCGGGGGTCCGCCGTGTAGACGCCCTCGACGCCGTTCTTGGCCATCAGGATGGCCTCGGCGTGGATCTCCACCGCGCGCAATGCGGCGGCCGTATCCGTGGTGAAGAACGGGTTCCCCGTGCCGGCAGCGAAGATCACGACGCGCTTCTTCTCGAGGTGGCGCATCGCCCGGCGGCGGATGTACGGCTCGGCGACCTCGCTGATGGTGATCGCGGACTGCACCCGAGTGTGGACGCCTTCCTTCTCCAGCGCGTCCTGGAACGCCAGCGCGTTCAGCACCGTGGCGAGCATCCCCATGTAGTCGGCGGTCGCGCGGTCCATCCCGGCCGCGGCGCCCTGCATGCCGCGGTAGATGTTCCCCGCGCCGACGACGATCGCGATCTCGACGCCCTGCGCGTGCACGCGCGCCACCTGGGTGGCGATCGCGCGCAGGCGCTCAGGGTCGGTGCCGTAGTCCAGCTCGCCCATCAGGGCTTCGCCGGACAGCTTCAGCAGGATTCGCTGAAAGGCGGGTTCGCTCACTCGTCGCCAACGGCGAAGCGGACGAAGCGACGGACGACGACGTTCTCGCCCGTCTTGGCCGAGAGATCGGCGCGCAGCTGCTCGATGGTGCGGCCGTCGTACTTGTCGGCATTGACGTGCACCTGGTTCAGGAGCACGACCTCCTCGAGCCACTTCTTGAGCTTGCCCTCGGCGATCTTCGTCTGAATGTTCTCGGGCTTGCCCTCGGCCGCCGCCTGCTGCTCGTAGACGCGCAGCTCGGCCGCCTTGGCCTCCTCGTCGACCTCATCCTCGTTGACGTACTTCGCGCCGGGCGACGCCGCGATGTGCAGCGCGATGTCCTTCGCGAACGCCACGAAGTCGTCGTTGGTCGCGACGAAGTCGGTGTTGCAGTCGACCTCGACCAGCACGCCGACCTTGCCGGTCGCGTGGATGTAGGCCTGGACGGTGCCCTCGCTGGTCTCGCGGCCGGCGAGCTTGGCCACCTTGTTGCCGAGCTTGACGCGCAGCAGCTCCACGGCCTTGTCGAGGTCGCCGCCGGTCTCCTGCAGGGCGCCCTTGCACTCCATCATCCCCGCGCCGGTGCGGTCGCGCAGGGCCTTGACGTCCTTGGCGCTGATCTGGACGGTGCTCACTTGGTCGCTTCCTCGGTCTCGGGCTTGGACTCTTCGCCTGCATCGGCGTCAGCCGATGCGGGCTCCTCGGCCTTCTTGGCCGGAGCCTTCTTCGCCGGCGCCTTCTTGGCCGGAGCCTTCTTCGCCTTCGGCTTCTCTTCGGCGGGCGCTTCCTCAGCGGGCTTGTCCTCCGCCGGCTTGGCCTCAGCCTTGGGCTTCGCCTTGGCCTTCGGCTTGGGCTTCTCCTCGGCCGGAGCGGCCTCGGCAGCGGGCGCCTCAGCGGCGGCCGGAGCCTCGGCAGCGGGGGCCTCAGCGGCGGGCGCTTCGGCACCGGGCGCCTCAGCGGCGGCCGGAGCCTCCGCAGCGGGGGCCGGAGCCTCCGCAGCGGGGGCCTCAGCGGCCGGAGCCGGCGCCGCGGCGGCGGGCGCGGGAGCAGCCTCGGCGGCAGCCGCAGCGGCCTCAGCCGCGGCAGCTGCCTCAGCCTCCTTGCGCGCCTGCTCCTCGGCCTCCTTGCGCGCCTTCTCCTCTTCCTCGCGCTTGGCCTTCTCCTCAGCCTCGATGCGCGCGCGCTCCTCGGCCTCGCGCTTGGCGCGCTCCGCCTCCTCGCGGTACGTCTGGTTGCCTTCGGCGACGACGCTGCCGATGGCGGCCGTGATCAGCGCGCAGGAGCGGATCGCGTCGTCGTTGCCCGGGATGACGAAGTCGATGCCGTCCGGGTCGCAGTTCGTGTCGACCAGGCCGATGATCGGGATGCGCAGGCGCTGGGCCTCCGCGACCGCGATGACCTCGGTCTTGAGGTCGACGATGAACATCGCGTCGGGGACGCGCTGCATGTTCTTCACGCCGCCGAGGTTGTGGCGGAGCTTCTCGAGGTCGGCCTGAGCCGCCATGCGCTCGCGCGTCGGGAGCAGCTGGAGCTGACCCTCGGTCTCCCAGCGCTCGAGATCGTGCAGCCGCTTGATCCGCAGGCTGATCGTCTGGAAGTTCGTGAGCAGGCCACCGAGCCAGCGGTTCTGCACGTACGGCATGCCGGCCGCCTCGGCCGTCTCCTTGATGGCGTCACGCGCCTGCTTCTTGGTGCCGACGAAGAGCACGGTCCCGCCGCGATGGGCCAGTGCGCTCGCGAACTCCTGGGCGTCGCGCAACAGCCGCTCGGTCTGCAGCAGGTCGATGATGTAGATGCCGCCGCGCTCGCCATGGATGAAGCGGCGCATCTTGGGGTTCCAGCGGCGCGTCTGGTGGCCGAAGTGGACTCCGGACTCCAGCAGCTCCTTGATGCCAACGTTGGTGGCCATCGTGGTGCAGCTCCCTTGAAAGAGGTGAATGAGGCAAGCCCACCGGCTGGAGCGCGGATCCGATCAGGGGTGATCGGACAGGGTCCGCGTCCTATGTCTGAACCCGGCGGGGTAGAAGAAAAGGACCGTCGGCCAGTCTAGCCGCCTCGATCGCCTGCCTGCGCCTCACCCGCAGCCGACTCGATCCCGGCCGCAGGCGCGGCCGGGATCGGCTTTCCCGGAGCGCTCAGATGCGCGTCTCGCAATCGCCGTTCGCGCGGTCGAAACGCTCGGCTGGCGTGGTGACGGTGTCGGCGTTCGCGCCACACGCGGCGACGTCCTTGCCGCCGTCCGCCGTCACCGTCAGCGCGTCGTCGCCGTTGCCTCCGTACAGGAGGTCCAGGCCGGCCCCGTCGAGCAGCGAGTCGTTCCCCGCGAGGCCCTTCAGCGTGTCGTTGCCCTCTCCACCGCTGAGCTGATCCTCGCCATTGCCGCCGTCGAGGGTGTCGTTCGCGCCGCCGCCCGCGAGTACGTCGTTGCCGTTCTGACCCCACAGGACGTTGTCCTGACCGTCGCCGGTCAGCGTGTCAGCCGCCGAGCCTCCGCGGAGGTTCTCGACATCCCGGGCGATCCGGTCCTGCTCGCCGGCACCGCCGCTGGTCGTCCCGCCGCCCAGCGTCGCGGTCACGGCCTTCGACCGGGTCTGGTACGAGACCGCGTCGACACCCGTGCCCCCGCCGAGCCGGTCGTTCCCGGCCTCACCGAACAGCGTGTCGTCGTCGGCCCCGCCGTGCAGCTCGGCCGCGCCCGTGCCGTCGTACAGGCTGTCGTCGCCCGCGCCGCCGTAGATGCGGTCGCGCCCGCCGCCGCCGCGGATGACGTCGTCGCCGCCCTCGCCGCAGATGACCTCGTCGGCCGCGGTCCCGGTGTACGTGTCGCTGCCATCCCCCAGGTGGATCGCACCAGGCTCGTCGCACGGGTTTGCGACCGCCCCCGGGGAGGCGGTCTCCTGGCCGACCAGCCACCCACCATGCACACCGTCGGCGCTGATCGCCGTGACCGCACCCGGTGCGCCGGTCGGATTGTCGAACGTGAAGTACGGCGTCGACGTGCCGAACGACACACCCGTGATCCGGTTCCCGGACGGGTCGAACAGGTGGACCTCATCACCGCCCGTGCTGAGGCCCACGCCCCCGCCGCTGTAGGTCCCAAACGCGACGTCGCCAGGTGTGGAGCCACCGAACCAATACGCCTTGAACGCATCCACGACCGGCGCGCCGCCCTCGAAGAAGATCGCGGACTTGCCGGGCGCGATGCTCGTGACGCCGTTGAGCGTCACGGAGCTGCCGAACGAGGCCGAGCTGTCATCCATCTTCCACCCGGACAGCACGAGCGGCTGCCTGCCCTGGTTGGTCACCTCGAACCAGTCGGCCGCGTACGGGCTGTTCCCGCTGCTCCACGGCGAGACCTCCGTGATCGCCGCGTCGATGATCGTGCCCGGCGAACCGGTCTCCGGCGTCGGGTTGCCCGCGCTGACCGCGCCGTTCTGCCCGACGATGCTCAGTGTCGAGACCACCGGAAGCGGAAGCGTCTTGCTCGTCGCGCCGGCCGCGTTGTCGAACGTGGAGCGGGACGTCGATGCGCCGAACGCCACGCCCGCCACGCGGTTGCCGGCCGGGTCGAACACGTTGACTGCGTCGCCGCCGGTGCTGAGGCCCACGCCACCCCCGCTGTACGTCCCCATCAGGTAGCCGATCGGGGCGGCGCCGCCGAACCAGAATGACTTGAACGACGCGACCGTGCTCGCCGTGCCCTCGGTGAAGACCGCGGACTGACCGGGCGCGAGGTTGCCCACACCGGTAAGCGGGACGGCGCTGCCGAAGAGGTTGGAGTTGTCGTCCATCTTGAACCCACTGAGGTTCACCGACGTCGTGCCGTTGTTCGTGATCTCGAACCAGTCGGCCGCGTACGGGCTGTCGCCGCTGCTCCAGGGCGACACCTCCGAGACGATGAGCGACGCGCTCGACGCGCCCTCGTTCACGATGTCGTTGATCTGCAGCGTGTAGGCGCTCGACGTGGCGTCCGGGTTCGTACCCACGGCGGGGTCGTTGACCGTGACCGCCACCTGGTAGGACGCCTTCTGCTCGAAATCGAGCGTGACGCCGGCCTTGACGTAGAGGCCGCTGGCGTCGACCTCGAACGCACTCGCGTCAGGCCCGGTCACGCCGAGCGTGTTCGTTCCCAGCCCGTCGTCTCCGACGCGGATGTCGGCGACCTTCAGCCGCGTCGCCGTGTCGGTGTTCTCGAGGACGGAAGAGACGCGGTTCACGAGCGCCACCGCGGTCGGAGCCTGGTTGGGCTGCGTCGCCGAGGCGTAGACCCAGAGCTGCGGATGGGCGATGTCGCCGCCGCCGTTTTCGCTGACGACGTACAGATTGCCCGCGTCGTCCATCGTCACGCCTTCGTGCGTCTGGTCGGCGACCGAGATCGTCGTGTCGAGGTCGGGATGGATCGTCAGGGAACTCGACACCACACCCGAGCGGCTGACGTTGACGATGCGCCCGGACTCCTGGCTCAGCAGGATGAGGTTGTCGGCCTGCGGGCCGGTCATCGTCGACAGGTTCGACAGGGCGAACACGTCCGAGAAGTCGGCGAGTCCCGCCAGGGACGGCGTGAAGAGATTCGTTGAATCGACCGTGGTCGGCGAGCCGTTCGTCGCGGTCCCGGCGTCCCAGTCGACGCCGGTCTGGAAGATGCTGAGCGGCGACGTCTCCTTCACCGGGATGAAGTCACCCGAGGCAGGGTCGTCGGTGAGGCCTTCGAGGCCGACGTTCCCGACCGTCGTCCCGAGCTTGACGGTCTTGGTCTGGCCCCGCGTGAGCGTCGTCCCAGCCGCGTACGTGAACTTCACGAGCTGGCGGTCGCGCTCTTCGGTCATGACGAACTCGCCGTTGCCGATGTACGTGATGCCTTCGGTGTCGTAGAACTCGGTGCCCTGCGAGCTGCCGCCCGCGGCGAGCGTCATCGTGTCGACGAGCTCGCCGGTCTTCGTCACCTGCGTGATCGCCGTGCCGCCGTCCCCTGTGATGAACAGCGTGTCGGTGTCCGGGTTGTACGTGACCGCGGAGGCCTCCTCGCCAAGCAGGTTGCCCGCGGGCGCCGGTGTGCGGCTCGGCTCCGGTAGGGCGTGTCGCCCGACGCGCACGTAGTTCGAGAGATCGATGTCGGTCAGGGCGGCGGCCTGGGCCGGGATGGCGCCGAGGCCGGCCACCGTGAGCACGGCGCCGACGGCGATGCGCCGCAGGTCACGGCCCGGCGGGCGGAGTGCGGGAAGGGCTGGAGTCATGACGTGTCCTGTCAGGGATCGGCAGTTCCGCGTCGGGAGACGCCGGAGCCCGCGAGCGTAGGCACGCGATTCCGCCGTCGTGTTACCAGCCTGTCGAGAAGTGGTTACCGTCCGCCGGCGGCGCGATGGAGCGCTGCCGCCAGATCGGCAGGGAGCTCGGACGTCACCTCGACCCGTCGGCCGTCCACGGGATGCGTGAACGCGAGGCGCCGCGCGTGCAGGAACTGGCGCTCGAGGCCGAGTAGTCCGGCCGTGCCGTACTCGGGATCGCCCGCGACCGGATGGCCGATCGCCAGCATGTGTGCGCGGATCTGATGCGTGCGACCGGTCTCCAGGTGGACGCGCAGGAGCGTGTAGCCCCGGTACTCCTGCTCGAACTCGAAGTGTGTGATCGCGGGCCGCGGGTCGTCCGTCGCGCTGGACTGCCGGGTGCGGCGACGCCGGTCGCGCCCCAGCGGCGCATCGATGGTCCCCTTGCGCGCCTTGGGCCGTCCCTGGACCAGCGCGACGTACTCCCGCTCGATCTCCCGCGATTCGAGCTCGGCCTTGAGCACCCGGTGGGCCGATTCGTTGCGGGCCACGACGAGCAGGCCAGAGGTGTGGCGGTCGAGGCGGTGCACGATGCCCGGCCGCTCCGGCGCATCGCCCCCTGAGGCGCGCCCGGCGAGCAGTTCGGACAACGTCGTGCGGTGGTGGCCCGGCGCGGGGTGCACAACCAGGCCTGCGGGCTTGTCGACCACCAGGACGTCGTCGTCCTCGTAGACGATGGGGACATCCTCGGGATCGATCGCCGTGGCAAGCGGCCGCCGGTCCGTCTCGTCGACCTCGATCTCGTCGCCGTCGATGACCTTGTAGCGCTTCTGCGCAGCCTTCCCGCCAACCAGGACCTGCCCCGCCCCGATCAGGCGCTGCGCGCGCGACCGCGAGCCCAGCGACTCGGCGAGGAAGACGTCCAGCCGGTCGCCGGCGGCCTCAGGCGGGACTTGGAGCCGCATCCTCACGCGCCCCTCGTTCTATGACGACGACCAGCAGGACGACGCCGACGGTGATCGCGATGTCCGCGACGTTGAAGGCCGGCCAGTTCGGCACCTTGATGTAGTCGACGACCGCGCCGATCCGGATGCGGTCGAGCGCGTTGCCGAGCGCGCCGCCGAGCAGCAGGCCGACGGGCAACCACGCAAGCGGCTGGGTCGCGTGCCGAGAGAAGAAGACGAGCAGCGCGATCAGTGCCACGGTGACCACGACACCGACGAGGATCCCCCCGCCCTCGAGCGCGCCGAACGCGACGCCCGAGTTCCGGACGTTGACGAGGTCGACGAACAGCAGCAGCTGCTCGCGGCTGCCGGCCGTCACCCCGTGGATCACCAGCTGCTTGGCGACCTGATCGGCGATCAGGACGACGACCGCGGTGAGCGCCGCGCGTGTCCAGGCGGCCGCAGGGCTCACCCGGAGATGAGATTGACGATGATGTTCCCGCCGATGACGAGCACCAGGATGCCGACCATCGGGCTGATGTCGATCGGACCCAGCGGCGGGATGAACCGGCGGAACAGGCCGAGGTAGGGCTCGCATACGTCGCGCAGGAACCCGAGGATCGCGTCGCTCCAGCGGTTGTACGGGATCCGTCCGCCGAACGAGAAGATCAGGGACGTCAGGATGTAGATGAAGATCACGATCGTGTAGACCGTGATGAACGCCGAGACGAAGTCAGCGATCTGCGTTCGGGCGTCGGCGAGGATCAGCACGGCACCCATCATGGCGCGGGCCTCGCGATCGCGTCGATTGCCTCGCTGAAGGCGGACCGCAGCCCGCTGGCCTCCAGGCGCGCGAGGACCTTCGCGGTGGTGCCGCCCGGGGACGTCACCGCGCGACGCACGCCGAGCGTGTCGCCTTCGGCGGCGGCGACCACCTTGGCGGCGCCGGCCATGCTGCCGACCACGAGCTTGGTGGCGGTCTGCGCGTCAAGGCCACTGTGCACGAGGGCGTCGATCTGCGCCTCCGCGAACAGCGCGATGTACGCGGGCATGGCGCCTGAGCTCAGCTGCGAGAGCAGCATCTGCGACTCGGGCAGCACGACGACTTCGCCGACCTTGCCAAGCAGTTCGACGGCCTGCGCGTGGAACGCCTCGTCCCCGTCCGGTGCCGCGACCGTGATGAGCGACTCGCCGACCTCCAGCGCGGTGTTCGGCATCGCGCGGACCATGGGCGTGCCGGGATACGCAGCGCGGAGGGCTTCCAGAGGGGTCGCCCCGACGAATGAGACGATCCCGCCTTTGATCTCCGGGATCCCCGCGGCGACGGCTTCGAGCTGCGGCGGCTTGTGGCAGAGCACGACGACATCGGCCTGGGCGGCCAGCTCGGCGTTGCCGGCGACCGCGGTACCGCCGACCTCGGAGGCGACGGCCTGCGCGCGCTCGGCATCGGCATCGCTGATGAGCACGGGCTCACCGAGGCCGCGTGCGAACGCCCGCCCGAGGTTGCCTGCGCCGATGATCCCGATCGTCACGCGAGCCGGGCGGCTAGGACTGATTGAAGAAGCCCTTCTCGATGAGGCGCGCGCGCTCCTCAGCCGAGATCTCGACGTTGCGCGGCGTGAGCATGAACACCTTGTCGGCGATCCGCTGCATGCCGCCGTCGAGGGCGTACGTCAGGCCCGACGCGAAGTCGATCAGGCGCTTGGAAAGGTCGGTGTCCGTGCCCTGGAGATTCAGGATGACCGGCACGGCGTCCTTGAACTTGTCGGCGACCTGCTGGGCATCGTTGAAGCTCTTGGGGATGACGAGGTGCACGCGGACGTCTCCGTTCGTGCGTCCGCCACCGACGGGGCGGAGCGCGGTCGTCGGGCGGCCGGCGGGCTCGTCGTCGGCGAAGATGTCGTCGATCTCGTCGCGACGCTTGCGCAGCCTGCGCACGTTGGGGCGCTCGCGGTAACGATCCTCGAGCTCGGCCTCCGGGGCGGGGGCGGGCTCGGGTTCGTACTCGCGCTCCTCGGCCAGGCCGAAGTAGACGAGCGCGCGATGCCAGGAATCACTGAAGGCCATCAGCAACCAAGGTTATCCCCCGGAGGCCGGATTCCTCCATTTCATCGGAACAGACTCGTGCCGATCCGCACGAGCGTCGCTCCCTCCTCGACGGCGACGACGTAGTCCTGGGTCGTTCCCATCGAGAGTTCGGGCAGGTTCCGGGCCGAGGCAAGGTCCCGCAGCGCAGCGAACCAGCGACGGCTGTCCTCGGGGGTCTCGGCGCGCGGCGGCATGGTCATGAGGCCGGCCGCGCGCACGGTCTCGATCGAGCGCAAGCGCTCCAGGTAGGCGTCGAGATCGGCGGGCGCGAGCCCGCTCTTGGCCTCCTCCCCACTGACGTTGACCTCCACCAGCACCTCGAGCTCGTGGGGCAGGTCGGGGGCGTGGCGCTCCAGCTGAGAGAGCACGGAGTCGCTGCTCGCGGAGTGGATGCGGCGCACGAGCGGCGCAACCGCCTTGACCTTGCGGCTCTGCAGATGCCCGATGAACTCCCAGGAGAACGCGTCCCCGTAGCGCTCGACCTTCGCCCGGAGATCCTGCTCGCGGTTCTCTCCGACGGTCGTGATGCCCGCCTCGGCGAGGACGCCCATCTCGTCGTGGGCGACGTACTTCGTCGCGGCGACGATCGTGACGGTGTCCGGCGCGCGGCCACCCCGAGCCGCTGCGGCGGCGATCTCCGCCCGCACCCGGACAAGGTTGGCGCGGACCGCCGCGACCTCCAGCCCGGTGATCAGCTCCGCCATGCGACTCCCGCCTGCCGGCCGCTCCCGCCGTCGCGGCGATGGCTGAAGAACCGCTCTGGGTCGGCGCAGATGGTGCAGATGCCGACGTCGTGGATCTCCGTCACGCCGGCGGCGCGCAGCCGCTGGGCGGCAATCGCCTTCAGATCGATGTTCCGGCCCTGCTGCGCGTCCGGCGCATCGGCGAACGCCGCCCGGACCTCGTCGCCGACCTCGTAGCAGCAGACGCCGGCCGCGGGCCCTATCGCAGCGGTCATTGGACCGTCTCCCCCGACGTCGCGAAGCGCCGTGACGCCCTCTTCGAGGATCCCGGCCGCGAGACCGCGCCAGCCGGCGTGGACCATGGCGACCGCGCCCTCGGCGGCGAGCGCCACCGCGAGACAGTCGGCGGTGATGACGATCGGCGCGAGCCCGGGCGTCGCGGTGGCGTGCCCGTCGACGCCCTCCACGAGCCCGGTGCGCTCGGACACGCGCGCGACCACCCTGCCGTGGACCTGCCGCCCCTGGACGAGCGCTGTGCGCGGCAGGCCGATCGCGGCCGCGAGCTGGTCGTAGTGCTCGGCGGGCGCATCGAGGGCAAGATCGAGGCCGGTCGTGAACAGCGCCTGCGCGCCGCCACCGAGGTCGATGCGGAGATGGCCGTCCACCCCGCTCACCCTAGAACGCCGAACGTTGAGATTCCGGGGTCCTGGCACCGGAATCTCAACGTTCACCCTCGAGGGCGTGGGCGAGCTGCGCATCGCGGTCGTGCGGCACGTGGCCGTCGAGGACGGCATCGAGCGTCGACCGCAGGCGCGCGCCGATCTCAGGACCGCGTGGGATCCCCGCCGCGATGAGGTCATCCCCGGTGATCGCGAGCTGGATGTCGCGCAGTTCATCCAGCCACCGGCGCGCGAACGCCCGATCCTCGGCTGGCGCCAGGGCGACGGCCTCGTCTGGGAGCCCGCGGTAGGCCGCCGCGATCGCCGACGGCCGGTCGGCGGCCGGGTGTACCGCACCGTCGCGCACTCGAACGCCAGCCTCGACGACAGCGAGGTCCGCAGCGGGGAATCCCAGCTCGGTGAGGACTGCGGGGTCGCGCAGCGATGCGGCGAGGAGGATGAGGTCCGCGCGGCCGTCGACGGCCAGCGGTGCTTCGGCACCGGGCGCGAGCCACGGCGCGAGCCCGAGCTCGACTGCTGACCGCAGCGCGGCGACGGGATCCGGCTCGCGCAGCGCCAGGCGCAGTTCGTTGCCGATCCGCGTCCCCGAGACCGTGCCCAGCGCACCCGCGCGCACCGCCTCCACCGCCAGCGCGGCGGTCGTCGGCTCGAGCTCGAACCCGAGGCGGGCCCGGTACCGCGACAGCCGCCACAGCCGCGACGGATCGTCGGTGAAAGAGCGGTCGTGCAGCACCCGGAGCAGCCCGCGGTCGAGATCTTCGAGGGCGTGGTCGGCCGCGGTGACCGAGCCATCGTCAAGCGCGATTGCGATCGCGTTGATCGTCGCGTCGCGCCGCCGCAGGTCCTCGGCGACGGGCGCAGGTTCGACCTCGGGCAGCGCGCCGGGCCTGGCGTAGGTCTCGCGCCGGGAGCGGGCGATGTCGACGGCCCAGCCGTCGCCCGTGACGAGTGCGGTGCCGAAGCGCTCGTGCTGCTGGATCTCGCCGCCCAGCGCGTGCGCCAGCTCCATCGGGTCGCCCTCGACCACCACGTCGAGCTCACGCGGGGGGCGGTCGAGCAGCAGGTCGCGCACCGCCCCGCCGACGAGGTACACGCGTCCCGCCAGGGCCGCCGCGGCACGGCGCAGCTCGGTCCCTCCCGGGACCGCGTCCAGCCGCGTGCGCACGTCGTCCATGCCGAGAGTGTCGTCCCCGAACCGGTCGGGGCGACGCCAGGCCGCCCTACCATCAGTCCGATGCCCCACCTGCCGCACGGTCGGTGGCGGTGGGTTGTCATCGCCGCGGGCGTCGTCCTCGCAGGCGTCGCCATCGCCGTGGTCGTCCAGCTGCGCAGCCAGCGGGACATCTCCAACTCCGACGTGGAGTTCGTCGAGACCGCGCCGCCCACGCCGACCCAGACCGTCCCGTCGACGCCCCCGCGCCGCCATCCGGCCGATGACGGGTTCGCCTGGCCGCTCTACGGCTACGACAAGCCGCGCACGCACGTGCTCCCGCTCGCGCGCGAGCTGCGACCGCCGTTCCGGCCCGCGTGGGCGGTCCGCGGCAGCGTGCTGCTCGAGTTCACCCCGGTCCTGTGCGGGCGCTCCCTGTTCCTGCTGAAGAACAACGGCGCGCTGTACCGGATCTCGCGTACCACGGGCCGGGTCATCTGGAAGCGCAAGCTCGGCGTGCTCGCGGCCTCGTCTCCGGCGTGTGGCGGTGGCTCGGTCTACGCGCTCTTGCTGCAGCGCGGGAAGGGCGTGAAGGGCGGGCGGATCGTGGCGATCCGCCAGCGCTCCGGCCGGACGCGCTGGTCGCGCAAGCTTGCGAGCCGCGCCGAATCGTCTCCGCTGCTCGACCGCGGACGCGTGATCTTCGGCAGCGAGGACGGCACGGTCTACAACCTCAACGCGCACAACGGATCGATCCGCTGGCAGTTCAAGGCATCCGGCGCGGTGAAGGGCGCTGTGGCGCTGGCCGACGGGAAGCTCTACTTCGGTGACTACAGCGGACGGGTCTACGCAATCCGCCGCCGCGACGGCCGCAAGGTCTGGACCGCGAGCGGCAGCGGCTCCGGCTTCGGCGGGGCAGGCCGGTTCTACTCGACCCCGGCCATCGCCTACGGCCGCGTGTACATCGGCAACGTCGACGGCAACGTCTACTCGTTCTCCAGCCGCGACGGCAAGCTCGCGTGGCGAACGGGCACGGGCGACTACGTCTACGCCTCCCCTGCCGTGGGCCAGGTCGCCGGCGGACCTCCGACGGTCTGGATCGGCTCGTACGACGGCAAGTTCTACGCCCTGAACGCGAGGACGGGCGGGAAGCGCTGGACCCGCTCGCTGGGCCGGAAGATCAGCGGTTCCGCCAGCGTGATCGGTGATCTCGTGTTCGTCTCCGACCTCGGCACGAAGTCGAGCTGGGCGCTCGGGGCGAACACCGGCAAGACCGTGTGGAAGACCCACCGCGGTGCTTTCAACCCGGCGATCAGCGACGGCCGGCGGATCTACTTCAACGGCTACTCGTCCCTGTTCGGGCTCGATCCGAGCGGCGTCCACTTCCGCCGGGCCCGCTCGAGGTAGCCTGCGCGGCCATGCGCCGCTCCTGGGTCGTCGCAGTGGTCCTGGCGCTTGCCTGGCCGGCGAGCGCGCCGGCGTGGCCGGTGATTCCGGACGGCTCGACCTCGGGCCGCGTTCCGGCGTACGAGGGTGCTCCCGCAACGCCTGTCGCGTTTCCCGCCCCGCCCGCGCCGCAGCACCCGTTCCTCGCCGCGAACGGCTTCAACAACATCCACAACGACGCGTGGATGACCGACGCGAACCAAGGAGAGGGCCCGGTCGGCCGGTCGCCACGCGTGCGCTCGGCGCTGTATGCCGGGGAGTGCGGCAGCGTGACGTTCGATTCCCGGGGTCGGGTCGTCTCAGTCTGCGTGCGCCTGGACCGCCCGTCGCTGACGGTGATGGATCCGGTGACCCTCGCGCCCATCGCGACGCACGACCTGCCGGCGAAGCGCCGGACGAACCTCGGGGGCCTGACCGATGTGTCGGGCGGCGGCTACTTCTATCTCGACGACCGCGACCGCGCCGTGATCCCCACCGCGGACCGGCGCCTGCGAATCGTGGCGGTCGGGCAGCGTCTGCGCCGTGTGCGCGACCTCGGGCTCGGGCTCGACGTGGGCGACAAGGTCGTCGCCGCCATGCCGGACTGGAGCGGGCGGATCTGGTTCGTCACCACGAGCGGCGTCGTCGGCACCGTCGACGAGGCCGACGGCGCGGTTCGCCGCACCACGCTCGGCGAGGGGATCACGAACTCGATCGCCGTGGATGCCGACGGCTCGGTCTTCCTCGTCACGGACAAGGCGCTCTACCGCATGCGTGCCGACGCGCAGGGCGCACCGGCCGTGATCTGGCGCGCGCAGTACCCGTCGATCGGCCGGCGCAAGACCGGGCAGTTCGACAGCGGCTCCGGCACGACTCCCACGATCCTCCCCGGCGGGCTCGTGACGATCACCGACAACGCCGACCCGATGGACGTCGTCGTCTACCGGATCGCCGACGGCGGCGAACTCTGCCGGGTCCCCGTGTTCGGAGCCGGCGCGAGCGCCACCGACAACTCGCTCATCGCGGCCGATCGCACGATCGTCGTCGCCAACAACGCCGGGTACCAAGGGCCGCTCGGCGCCTTCACCCTGCGGCGCACGACGCCCGGCGTCGCCCGGATCGACCTGAACGCTGCGCGCGACGGGTGTCACCTCGTGTGGACCGCACCGGTCACGTATCCGTCGTCGGTCAACAAGCTGTCACTGGCCAACGGTCTCGTCTACGGCGTCGAACGCGAGATCGTGGCGGGCACCGAGGCGTGGTCGCTCACCGCCGTCGACGTCCGCACAGGCGCGCGGGTTTGGCGACGGCTGCTCGGCGCGGGCGCCGGGTTCAACAACAACTACGCGCCGGTCACGCTCGGCCCCGACGGCAGCGCGTACATCGGCGCCCTGCTCGGGATCGTCCGCGTCGCGGATTCGCCCTAGCCGACGGGCCGAACCGGGATCCCGGCGTCCGCCAGGAACGCCTTCGTCTCGGCCAGGGTGTACGTGCCGTAGTGGAAGATCGACGCGGCCAGTGCAGCGTCCGCCCCGGCGGCGAGCGCCTCGGCGAGGTGCTCCAGCGTCCCGGCGCCACCGCTCGCGATGACCGGCACGCTGACCGCCTCGGAGACCGCCTTCGTGAGCTTCAGGTCGTAGCCGATGTTCGTGCCGTCGCGGTCCATGCTCGTGAGCAGGATCTCCCCCGCCCCACGCGCGACGCCCTCGGCGGCCCAGCCGATCGTCTCGACGCCCGTCGGTGTGCGGCCACCCGCGACGAAGACCTCCGCGGTCCCGTCGTCCCGCCACTTGCTATCGATCGCGAGGACGACGCACTGCGCACCGAAGACGTCCGCGAGCTCGTTCAGCAGCTCGGGCCGTTTCACTGCGGCCGAGTTCACTGCGACCTTGTCCGCGCCCGCGTCGAGCACCGCCTGCGCGTCCTCAACACTGCGGATCCCGCCACCGATCGTGAACGGGATGAAGACGTTGTCGGCGGTCCGCCGGGCGAGGTCGACGATCGTGTCCCGCGCGTCCGACGTCGCCGTGATGTCGAGGAAGACGAGCTCGTCGGCGCCTTCGGCGTCATAGCGCTCGGCCAGCTCGACCGGGTCACCCGCGTCGCGCAGATTCACGAAGTTCGTGCCCTTGACGACGCGGCCGTCGGCCACGTCGAGGCAGGGGATGACGCGCTTGAGATGCAACGACCTAGACGATCGGCTCGCCGAACTCGGCGGGCTGCTTCGTCATGCCGGCCATCACGGCCGCCATCTGGTTGGGCTTGCCCATGATCTGGACCTGAAGATCCGTCTCGAGCTGCAGCCCCTCTGCGGCGCTCATGTTCCAGGAGTCGCGGAACAGCCGCTTGGTCATCCGGACGGCGTCGGGCGAGCGGGTCGCGATCTCCTCCGCCAGCGCGCGCGCAGCAGTCAGCGGGTCCTCGGAGACGTGGGTGCACAGGCCGATCCGCTCGGCCTCCTCACCGCTAATGATCCGGGCGGTGTAGGTGAGCTCGAGCGCGTGGTCGATGCCGACCAGCCGGGGCAGGGCGGCCGTGATGCCCATGTCGGGGATCAGACCCCACTTGGCCTCCATGACCGACAGGCGCGCGTCCGGGGTCACGAACCGCACGTCCGCGCCGAGCGCGATCTGCAGCCCACCGCCGAAGCAGTTGCCGTGTACGGCTGCGATGACCGGCACGGGAAGCTCGATCCAGCCGTAGGAGACCTGCTGGGCGACGTTCGCCGGCTTCCCGTTGGGGCGATCGAGGATCGCCGTCGGGTCCCCGTCGAAGCCGGCGAAGTCGAGGCCGGCGCAGAAGCTCGGGCCGTCGCCGTGCAGGACGACCGCCCGGATCTCGTTGTTGGCCTTCAGCTCCTCGATCGCCGCGGTGATGCCATCGAACATCGGGCGGTCGAGCCCGTTGTGCTTGGCGCCGCGGTTGAGCGTGACCTCCGCGATGGGGCCATCGACGTTGACGAGCACACGATCTTCAGACATGACTAGCCCTCCTGGACCAACGGCAGCCGGCCCTCGAGCGCGGCCTGCCCCTCGGCGATGGTGAAGTTGCGCTCGTAGAGCGCCTTGCCGGCGATCACCCCGCCGAGGTTGACCTGGCGCAGCGATGCGAGCGCCTGGAGATCGGCCAGCGAGCCGATCCCACCGGAGTACAGGAACCGACCGCGCACGGCCGCCGCGATCCGCTTGACCTCTTCGAGGTCCGCGCCCTGCTGCATCCCGTCGCGATCGACGTTCGTGTAGACGAACGAGCGCACACCACGATCCTGCAGCCGCTCGATGACCGCGTCGGCGGGCATCTGCGTCGTCTCGGTCCAGCCGGACGTGGAGATGTTGCCGCCGCGGGTGTCGACGGAGACGATGACGCGGTCCCCGTAGGCCGCGAGCACGTCGTCGAGGAAGTCCACGTCGGTGAACGCGGCCGTCCCGAGGATCACGCGCTCGACTCCGGCGCGCAGGGCGTCACGGACGGCGGGCAGGGAACGGAGGCCTCCGCCCAGCTGCACGGGGACGCCGAGCTCCCCGGCGATGCGCCGCACGTGGTCGAGGTTCTTCGGTGAGCCGGACTTCGCACCGTCGAGGTCGACGACGTGCAGGAAGCGCGCACCCTCCTCGACCCAGTGGCGGGCCGCGGCGAGCGGGTCGTCCTCGTAGACGGTCTTGGCGTCGAAATCGCCCTGGACGAGGCGGACGGCCTTGCCCTCGTAGATGTCGATGGCGGGATACAGGATCATGCGAAGGCGACCTCGCGGCAGAGCTTGACGTAGTTCCGCAGCAGCTGGAGGCCGTGCGTCGAAGACTTCTCAGGATGGCACTGGGCGCCGAAGATCGTCCCGCGGGCGACGAGCGAGACGAACTCACTGCCGTATTCGCCGGTCGCGAGCACGTCCTCTGGGTCGGTGGGATGCGCCACGAACGAGTGCACGTGATAGAGCGCCATCGGATCCGGAATCCCTGTCAGCAGCGCCGATTCGCGCCGCCGCTTCACGAGGTTCCAGCCGATGTGCGGGAGCTTCTGGCCCTTGGGGTCGAGCCACCGGATGTCGCCGCCGAGCAGGCCCAGGCCTTCGGCGCCCTCGTGCTCGACGCTGCGCTCGAACAGGAGCTGCATGCCCAGGCACAGGCCGATGATCGGAATCCCGGCCTCGCTGCGGCTGCGCACCAGGTCATCGAGACCGGAGGTCGTCAGCCGCCGCATCGCTTCGGGGAACGCGCCGACGCCGGGCACGACGAGCCCTTCGGCACGCTCGAGCGTCGCCTCGTCACTCGTCAGCTCGACCTCCGCCCCCACCCGCTCGAACGCCTTGACGACCGAACGGCGGTTGCCCATGCCGTAGTCGACGACCGCGATCACGTCGTCAGCGTGCCCTTCGTGGACGGGACGCCCGTCTCGGTGGGATCGATCGACGTCGCAGCGCGCAGCGCCCTGGCGAACGCCTTGAAGAGGGCCTCGATGATGTGGTGGGCGTTCGAGCCGCGCTCCACCGACAGGTGCAGCGTCAGCTTGGCCGCGTTCGCGACCGCGCGGAAGAACTCCTCGGTCAGCTCGTGGTCGAAGCCACCGGTGGTGCCCGGGACGAGCTGCAGAGCGTCGAAGGCGACGTACGGCCGCCCGGAGATGTCCAGCGCACAGCTCGCGCGCGCCTCGTCCATCGGGACCGTGGCGGCGCCGTAGCGGTAGATGCCCGCGCGGTCGCCGAGCGCCTGGTCGAGCGCCTGGCCGAACACGATCCCCGAGTCCTCGACGGTGTGGTGCCCGCCCGTCTGCAGATCGCCGACGACCTTGACGTCGAGGTCCAGCCGGCCGTGGCGGGCCAGCAGGTCGAGCATGTGGTCGAAGAAGCCGACACCGGTCTCACGCACGCCGTCGCCGGTCCCGTCCAGGGACAGCGTCAGGCGCACGTCGGTTTCCTTGGTGGCACGGTCGATGGAAGCGGTGCGGGTCACGATGCTGGATTCTCTCCGATCCGGGCTTCCATTGACTGGGCGTGCACCTCGAAGCCCTCCGCGCGGGCGATCGCGGCCCCCGCGGGCGCCAGCACGGACGCCGCGGAGCCGAGGCGGACCTCGCTCATCCGGCGCCGGAACACGCGCGCGGACAGACCCGACGCGAACCGCGCGGCACCGCCCGTCGGCAGGGAGTGGTTGGAACCGGCGACATAGTCGCCGAAGGCGGTGCCGCTCGCCGGACCCACGAAGAGGCATCCCGCGCGCTGCACCCGCGGAGCGAGCCGCTCGCACGACGGGCCGACGAGCTGCAGGTGCTCGGGCGCGAAGGCTTCGCTGACGGCGAGCGCCTCGAGCGGGTTCGTCGCGTGCGCGAGCACGACCGCGCCGGCGTCCACCGTCGGGTTCTGCCCCGCGAGCTCATCGACCTTGGCCGCCAGGGCGTCGAGCGCGGCGAGGCTGTCGCTCGCCGCGAGCACGACGCTCGCGGGACCGTGCTCGCCCTGCGCGAGGAGATCGAGGGCGACGGGGCCGACGTCGATGGTCTCGTCGAACACCACCGCCAGGTCGCTGGGGCCGTAGAAGCCGTCGATCCCGACGATGTCCGAGACCTGCCGCTTGGCCTCCTGCACCCAGAGGTTCCCCGGGCCGGCGATGACGTCGACCTGTGGGATCGTCTCCGTCCCGTAGGCCAGCGCGGCGACCGCGTGGGCGCCGCCCATCGCGTAGACCTCGTGGACACCCGCCAGCGCGGCGGCGCCCAGGATGATCGGGTCAACCGGCGGCGGCGTGACGACGCAGACCTCCTCGACCCCGGCGGCGCGCGCGGTGACGACGCCCATGATCAGGGTCGACGGATACGGGTTGCGGCCGGCCGGGACGTAGATGCCGGCCCGGCGCACGGGGAACTCCCGGAGCTTGACCGTGTGCCCCTGTGGCAGCGTGACCTCGGTGTCCTCGCCCACGCCGGCGTCGGCGACGATCGCGACGTTCGTGATCGCGACCTGCAGCCCGTTGCGCAGCTCGGGATCGAGCGCGACCTCGAAGGCTTCCGGCGGCACGCGCAGCGCATCAGGCTCGACGCCGTCCGTGTCGAAGCGCGCCACAAGCTCGCGCAGCGTGACGTCTCCCCCGTCCCGGACCGCCGCGAGGATCTCGGCCACCCCGGCGGCGACCGAGTCGCCCTTCGGCGCCAGGGCCCGGGCGTGCCGGGCAACGGCCCAGACGTCCCCGTCGACCGTCAGGCGCTCAACCCGCACGGGCGGTCTCCAGCTCGCGCAGTCGCGCGACCAGAGCGTCGATCGCCGGCGCCTTCAGCTTGTGCGCGACCGGGTTGGCGATGAGTCGCGCGGTGGAGTCGAACAGGTGCTCGCGCTCGATCAGGCCGTTCTCGCGCATCGTCGTTCCGGTCGCCGTGAGGTCGACGATCGCCTCGGAGAGCCCCGTCAGCGGCGCGAGCTCGACCGAGCCCTTGACCTCGACGATCTCGACCTGGCGTCCGGTGCGGTCGAAGTAGCGCTGTGCGGTCTTCAGGTACTTGGTCGCCACCCGCACGATGCCGAGCCGCCGCAGCGCCTCATCCATCGGATTCGGCCCGTCCTCGGTCGCGATGACCATCCGGCAGAAGCCGAAGCCGAGATCCAGCAGCTCGTAGACCTCCCGCTCGGACTGCTCGGTCAGCACGTCCTTACCGGTGATGCCGATGTCCGCCGCGCCCGCCTCGACGTACGTCGGGACGTCGGACGGCCGCATCGTGACGATGCCGATGTCCGCGAAGAGGAGCTTGCGGTCGTTGGCCCGCACCTCGGACGTGTCGATCCCCAGCTCGTCGAGCAGGTTCAGCGTGTCCTTCATGAGTGCGCCGCGCGGGACGGCGATGGTGAGCGGCGGGGTCACGCGGATTCCTCGGCGTTGAGCGCCATGTGCAGCCGGTCGACGACCAGCGCGAAGCCCACGGCGGGCAGCGGCCGGCCGAACTGGCCGAGCAGGTCGTCGTAGCGCCCGCCGCCGCCGAGCGGCACGCCCAGCGCCGGGTCGTAGACCTCGAAGATCGCGCCCGTGTAGTAGCCCAGATCGCGGACCAGGCCGAGATCGAAGATCACGCGCTCGGCGACGTCGGGATCCAGCAGCCCGAGCACGTCGCGCATCCCCGCGACGGCCTCGGCCGCTGCGGCCGGCACGCTGTCGAGCACCTCGGGTCCGCCGCGCTGCTGCGCGAGCGCCACCAGGCTCTCGGCGTCGCTGCGGTCGAGCCCGGCGGCGAGCACCTCGCGCTCGACCCCGACGAAGTCGTGCGTCGTCAGCTCGTGGAGGATCCTGTCCCGCGCGCCATCCTCGACGCCCAGGCCCGCCAGCACGGCCGGGAACAGCGACGCGTCGCCGACCCCGACCTTGAAGTCCCGCAGCCCGGTGGCTGCGAGGCCCCGGCACAGGACCGTCAGCGCCTCCGCGGTGCCGTCGGGTGCACTCGAACCCACGAGCTCGATCCCCACCTGCAGCAGCTCGCGCGACATCCCGCGACGCGGACGGACCTGCCGGTAGGCGTGCGCGAGGTACCAGAGGCGCAGCGGCGGCTCGGCGGCCCCGTAGCGGCTCGCGACGACCCGCGCGATCGGCACGGTCATATCCGAGCGCAGCACCAGGACGTCCCCGTGGTCGTCGACCACGCGGTACGCCGGACGGGCGCCCGCCAGGTCTCCCTTGGCGAGCACCGACTCGTACTCGAGCGCCGGCGTGCTGACCTCGCCGTAGCCGTGCGCCTCGAAGACGCCACGGAACGCGTCGCCGATCGCGCGCAGCTCGCGCATCTCGTCGGGCAGGACGTCACGCGTCCCGGAAGGAATCGGCAGGGTCATATCGCCGTAGGGAGACTAGGCGTGGATCGCGTGCTGCGGCTCTGTGGCCACGCGCTCGATGCGCGCGCCGAGCTCCCGCAGCCGCTCGTCGATGCGCTCGTAGCCGCGATCGATCTGGCGGATGTTGCCGATCTCGGACTTGCCGTCCGCGCACAGCGCGGCGATCAGCATCGCCATGCCGGCCCGGATGTCCGGGGATTCGACGCGCTCACCGCGCAGCCGGGCTCGGCCCGTGACGATCGCCCGGTGCGGGTCGCACAGCACGATGTCCGCGCCCATGAGCACGAGCTTGTCGGTGAAGATCATGCGGTTCTCGAACATCCACTCGTGGATGAGCACCGAGCCCTCGCACTGCGTCGCGAGGGCGACGACGATCGACGTCAGGTCGGCCGGGAACGCCGGCCACGGCCCGTCCTGGACCTTGAGCTTGTGGTCGCCGAGATCGCGAGCGACCACGAGGTTCTGGCCGCCAGGAACGATCACGTCGTCGCCGTCGAGCTCGCTGCGCAGACCGAGGCGGTCGAAGGCCAGCCGGATCATCCGGAGGTCCTCGGGATACGTATCCTTGATCCGCATCTCGCCGCCTGTGACGCCCGCGAGCGCCATGAACGAGCCGATCTCGATGTGGTCGGGGCCGATCGTGTGATCGCACCCGTGCAGGTCTGCGCGGCCGGTGACCGTCAGGCGGTTCGAGCCGATGCCGTCGATCGTCGCGCCCATCTTCACGAGCATGCGGGCGAGGTCCTGGACGTGGGGCTCGCAGGCGGCGTTGCCGATGACGGTCGTGCCGGGAGTGCGCGCCGCGGCGAGCAGTGCGTTCTCGGTCGCCATCACGGACGGCTCGTCCATGAAGACGTCACCCGCGCGCAGGCCGCCGGAGGGCGCCTGGAGGTCGATGTCACGCCCGTGATCGAAGCTCGCGCCCAGGGCGGCGAAGGCGTCGAGGTGCGGATCGAGCCGGCGGCGGCCGATCACATCGCCGCCCGGGGGCGGCATGACCGCGCGGCCGAAACGCGCCAGCAGCGGGCCGGCGAGCAGGAACGAGGCGCGGATGCGCTCGGCGTGCTCGCGGTCGACCTTGGCGCAGTCGGCGTCGAGGCGATCGGCCTTCAGGGAGACGTCGTGCTCGTTCAGCCAGTTGACCTGCACGCCCATCGTCTCGAGGATCGAGATCATCGAGCCGGTGTCCTTGATCCTCGGGACATTCCGGATCACGACCTCATCCTCGGTCAGGACCGAGGCGGCGAGGATGGGCAGCGCGCCGTTCTTGTTGCCGGCCGGGATGACCGTGCCGGAGAGCGGGGCGCCGCCGTGGATGACGAACTTCTCCATAAGGGGGCGGGGGGCGATTCGAGCGGCGCGGACGTCACCGTCGGCGAGGCTCTGAAGCTCGGTTAGGGTACCAACCATGGTGCAGAGGATTTCGAGGGACGACGCTCGGTCCCTGCTCCACGAGTGGGTCGAGAGCGAGTCACTCCGGCGTCATTGCGAAGCCGTCGCGACCGCAATGGCCGCGTATGCACGGGAAGGCGGACACGACGAGGAGCTCTGGTTCGTCACCGGGCTCCTCCACGATGCCGACTACGAGCGGTATCCCGATCTCGAGAGCGGACACCCCCGCTTCATCATCGACGAGCTGCGCCTACGCCACGCCCCCGACGAGATGATCACGGCGATCGCCGCCCACGCGCCGATGCTCGGGGTGCCGGCGACGACGCCGATGGACCACACGCTGCGCGCGGTCGACGAGCTCTCGGGCTTCCTGGTCGCCTGCGCCATGGTCCGCCCCGGCGGGATCGTCGGGCTGACGCCCAAGTCCGTGAAGAAGAAGCTGAAGCAGCCGTCGTTCGCGGCCGCCGTGAACCGGGATGACGTGCGAGCCGGCGCCGACGAGCTCGGCGTCGACTTCGACAGCCACGTGGCCTTCGTGATCGCGGCGCTGGAGGCGCGCGCCGATGAGCTCGAGCTCACCGGCGCCGCCGCCTGAGGTCAGCCCTTCGCGGGCAGCACGGCCAGCGCGTCGAGTTTCACGCCGCCGAACAACCCGACGCGGCCCACGGCAGTCGCCGCGCCCGTCGACAGGTCGATCGTGTGCAGGACGGTCGCCTTGCCACCGCGGGGAATGAACGCCGCGTAGGCGGTGTTGTCCGGGGCGATGTCGAAGCCGGCGCGGTACCCGACCTTCACGCCGAGCGATCCGACCGTCTTCAGCCCGCCGGCGTTCGGCGGATCCTGGATGACGAGCGCGTCGCGCGCCGCGTCGATGTCGTACAGGGTCGTGCCCGTGGCCGGGTCGGTGTCGGGGTTCGTGTACGCGCTGCCCACGACGGCCGGGTCACGGCCGGCCGACGCATCCGCCGGGTCGTAGTTCAGCGAGCCGTCCACCGCGGCGGCCTGCCCGGTGTCCGGGAGGAGCCGCAGGTTCTCGTTGGCGTCCGACGTGACGCGGAGCCGGTCGACGACCGGGTTGACGTCGAAGCCGAAGAACTCGCCGTCCAGTGACGGCGCGAACGCCGCGCCCACCGGCGTGCTCACGCCCGAACGGGGGTCGACGACGTACAGGCGACCGGCGTCGGAGAGGGCTTCCAGCTGGCCGGTGGCGGGCCGGACGTCCAGCCCGACGACGGACTCGCCGGGACCGAGCCCCCGGATCCGGACATGCCGGGCCAGTGCCGGCCGCTCGGCGGTGAACCGGACGAGCTGATCGCCGTGCGCGACGCCGACGAGCTCAGTGCCGGCGGGCTTGTCGGGCTTCGTGGCGTGCGCCGCCGGCGCGGCGCCGAGGACCGCGCCGACCGCGCCCGCGAGCAGGGCACAGCGAGAGAGACGGGACATGTGATGGGCCTCCTGGGGAGTGAAAAACAACCGACGCACACCCCTTCCGACGCCCGGCCCGTGCGGTTCACTGCCTGGCGCGTCGGCGGCCTGACTGGTTGACGAACCCTTCGCGACGCGGCAGGATCCGTCTTTCGCAGTTTTCCTCTTTCCGGAGAAACGCTCCCGTGGTATCTCACTTCCGCCATCTCGCGTCCGCGTGCTGCGGCGTCCTCATGCTTCTCGCCGTCGGCGCGACGGCGAGCCAGGCCAACGTGGGATCGCTCGCTCGCATGGGCCAGGCGACCGGCGCCGGAGGCCTCCGCGCCGTCGCGACCTCACCCGACGGCCGGCACGTCTACGCCGTCGCCCAGGCGGAGTCCCGGCTGATCGCGTACCGCCGCGAGGCCTCCGGACTCCTGACGGCGATCGACACCGAGACCGACGGCGCAGGCGGCGTCGCGACGCTCGGCGGCGCATTGGCGGTGGCGGTCGCGCCCGATGGGCTGAGCGTCTACGTGGCAGCCGGCGGCGACAACGCCGTCACCTCCTTCACGCGTGACGCCGTGACCGGCGCACTCACCCTCCAGGGCTGCGTCAACGAGACCGGCGCGAGCAGCTGCGACGCGGGCAGCGGCCTGAACGGCGCCGAAGGAATCGCGGTCTCCCCGGACAACACGACGGTCTACGTCACCGCGCCGAACGATCACGCGGTGAACATCCTCCCGCGAAATACGTCGAACGGCGACCTCGGCTACGCCGGCTGCGTCACCGATCTCGCCGCGCCGGAGAGCTGCGCGCTGAAGACGCAGGGGCTTGCCCAGGCCCAGCAGGTCGTCGTCTCGCCCGATGGCAAGAACGTCTACGTCACGGGCCGCGGCGACAACGCCGTCGTGAACCTCTCGCGCTCCTCCGACGGCACGCTGACCCCGCGCAACTGCGTCTCGAACACCGGGGGCATGTGCAACAGCGCCACGCCCGGGCTACTGCAGCCGCGTGGGCTGGCCATCAGCCCGGACGGCGCGAGCGTGTACGTCGCCGGACAGGCCAACGACACGGTCGTCGCGTTCACGCGGACTGCGCCCGCCGGCGATCTGAACCCGCTCGACCTCGAGCAGAACGGCGTCGGCGCCGTCCGTGGCCTGGACGGCCCCGAGGGCCTCGCCGTCTCACCCGATGGCGCGTCGGTGTACGCGGCCTCCGTGGACAGCGAGGCGCTCGCCGGGTTCGTCCGCGACGCCGCCGGGCGACTGAGCTTCCAGGAGTGCTTCAAGGACGGCTCCGCCGGCTCGGGCTGTGCTGGAGCCGAGGGCCTGAACGACGCCAACGCCATCGCCGTCCCGGTCGACGGGACCCAGGTGTTCGTCTCCTCTCGCGGCGACGCGTCGGTCACGATCTTCGCCCGCGAGATCCCAGCGCCCCCGCCCGGTGGCGGTGGCAGCGGCGGGGACCCGGGCACCCCGGGCGCCGGCGGACCGCCCGGGCCGGGGACGCCGAACACCCCGCTGATCTGCGTCGGCCTGTGGACGAGCACCTGCGCGGGCTTCCCGCCGCCGTCCCCTGTCCAGACGTGCGTCTCGCTGTGGCAGAACTGCACCGGCTTCGGCGGAAAGCCGCCCGCCGGGCCGGGGACCATCGACCTCTCCGGCTTCCCGACTTCCGTCACGACGAAGGCCGGATGCGACGAGCGAACGGGCGCCAACCCGTTCACCGCGAAGCCGCGCCAGGCCCCGGTGACCGGTGGCCCGGCCTCCCGCGACGGGACGACCTGCCTCATCCAGATCCACCTCGAGGGCACCGACCCGAACAGCGCCGACGACGTCGCGTACGCCACGCTCGTCCGGCAGTTCAACGCTGAGGTCGACCAGATGAAGGGCGAGCACGTCCAGGGCGTGATCGCCTCGTGCACGGGCGTCGACCTCAACTGCCAGCGCGCAACCGAGGTGCTGGCGCTCTTCCTCGCCGACGTCGTCGAGAAGGCCTTCGACGCCGCGAAGCCACCGGGCAAGCCTGTCGCGATCGTCGCGCTCGATCTACAGCGCGCCAATGCCCTGTGCCAGGGCTCGGTCAACGTTCTGAACTGCACCGAGCTGTTCCGCAAGCTCAACGAGTCCATCGGAGACCACCTGCGGCTGCTGAAGGCGCGCAAGGCGGCGCTCGGGCTCGACAAGCCGCGGAAGGCCGCGCCCCGGAGCGCCCCCGGCGTGGCGACGGCCGCGGCCCGCAAGCGCCTGAAGGTCGTGCTCGGCTCAGGGAGGGCCACACTGACGCAGGGCCGCGCCGGCAAGGTCAAGCTGGTCTTCAGCCCGCAGGCCAGGAAGATCCTGCGCACCGCTCGACGCCGCGGCATGCGAGCGTTGAAGCTCACGGCGATCACTCGGGCGACGATCGTGCCCGGCGTCTCCGCCACCAAGCGCACCTCCGTGAAGGTCCTGCTGACGGCGCCGCGCCGGAGGTAGAGCTCAGGCGCCGGTACGCCAGCGGCCGCCGGCCTTGGCCCACTCCGAGAGATGCGTCACACCGCAGAACGCGTCGGCGATGCGGTGAGGGCCCCGGTGCCGGACCAGCAGCACCGGCGCGTCATCGAGCGGTTCGGCGCACCACGCGCACCGGCCCAGCCCGCGGCTCGGCTCGTCGAGCAGCCGACCGGGTTCCCAGTGCGCTCCCTGCATCGCCCACGGCACGACGTGCTCGAGCCGGCAGAACGAGGCGACGCGCTCGCCGGCGGGCTCCGCGGCGCGGTAGCCGTCGTCGCTCTCCACGTGCGTACCGCACCAACTGCATGTCGAACCGCCCACGACCGTGAGGCTACTGCTGCCCCCGGCGTTGTCCGGTACCTTCGTCCGTACCAATGACGCTCACGATCACGGTCCTCGAAGGCGACGAAACGGGCCAGGAGCTGCTCGACGAAGCGCTCCGCGTGATGGCCCCTGACGTCCTGGGATTCGAGGTCGCGCTCGACCGATACGACCTCTCCCTCGACAAGCGCCGCGAGACGAACAACCAGATCGTCCACGAGGCCGCACGTGCGATGCGCGAGAGCGGGTTCGGCATCAAGGCGGCGACCGTCACGCCCGAGGGCAAGGACGACGTCGGCTCGCCGAACCGGATCCTCCGCGAGGAGGTCGACGGCAAGGTCATCATCCGCACCGGCCGCCGCATCCCCGGCGTCGCCCCCGTCGGCGGCACGCACTTTCCGATCGCGGTGGTGCGCATGGCCGTCGAGGACGCCTACGGCGCGAAGCAGTGGCGCGAGGGCACCGAGGGCGCGCCCGACGAGATCGCCTACCGCACCGAGAAGATCACCCGCTCGACCTGCCGCGCCGTCGCCGAATACGCCTTCCGGACCGCCGCGCGCATGAGCGGCAAGGTCTACGGCGGCCCGAAGTGGACCGTCTCCCCCGTCTATGAGGGCATGCTCAAGGAGGAGATGGACGCGGCCGCGACGCGCCACCCGGCGGTCACCTACGAGCCGGTCCTCATCGACGCGACCTACGCCGGCCTCGTCGGAGGCGCGGCCACCGAGCCGCTCGTCATCCCCGCGCTGAACCGCGACGGCGACTGCCTCTCCGACCTCGTCATGCCCATGTTCGGCTCGATCGCAGGTGCGGAATCCGTCCTCCTCGCGTTCGACGAGAACCTCGAGACCGATGTGGCGATGGCCGAGGCGCCCCACGGCACGGCGCCGTCGCTCCAGGGCAAGGACGTCGCGAACCCGATGGCGATGCTCCTCTCCTGCGCGGCGATCCTGCACTACGCCGCCGCCGCGGGCCACGCGGGCGCGGAGCAGGGTTCACGCGCGGTCTACGAGTCGGTCCTGGAAGCGACCGCCTCGGGCGTGCGGACGTTCGATCTCGGCGGCACCGCCTCGACCTCGGACTTCACGTCCGACGTCGTGCAGCGGATCAAGACGAAGCTCGAGGTGTGGTCGTCTCTGGGCTCGACGGTGTGACCGGACGCTTCGCCGCGAGGTGGCGCCGGCGACGTCGCTCATAGAGCCGGCGCTGGACCAACAGCGTCAGCACCCCTGCGACGAGGAGGCTGACGACGTTCAGCATCAGCTGGAGTTGGGACCCGCGCCAGGACGACCAGTCCCCGTACGCGCACGCAACGCCGATGTTCGCCGCGGCCGGGATGGTCGTCACGGAGATCAGCACGCCCACCAGCGCTCCCGACTTCGCGCTGGTCAGTGACATCACGCCGACGACGCCCGCGGCTGCAGCGACGATCACGCTGTAGGCGTCCGGGTTGGAGATGATGTCGGCCAGGTTGTGGCTCGCCTCCGTGAACTCATCCGGCATCAGGCCGCTCGCCCGCCCGAGCACGGTGAAGACGAACGCGACGGTGATCGCGACCGGCAGACCCACCGCCAGCGCGAGCAACGAGCGCCACGCCAACCCAAAGCGGCGATTGACCACGCCGACGCAGAAGCCCGCGACCGGGCCGAAGTCCGGGCTCACCACCATCGCGCCGACGATCAAGATGGGCGAGTCCAGCAGGATCCCGCACGCCGCGATGATCCCCGCCATCGCCATGAAGATCAGCTGAGACCACGACAGCGACGCCCCGTCCGCCGTCCGCGCCTCCACCTCCTCCCAGACGACCGCGTCGGCCGGCGAGCCGGGCGCGTGACGCACCGCCGCCGCGGCCGCATCCGACAGGATCGACTCCACGCTTTCGACCGAGATCGATCCGTCCTTGTGCACGCCGAGCGCCTTCAGGTCGTCGACCACCAGCGAGGCGTCCTCAGGCGCGACGTCCGCCAGGATCACGTCGCCCGCCGGCTGCACCGCCGCGCCGGGGAACCGCGCCACGTTGCACACCGATCGGTTGCCGAGCAGCGTCGTCAGCACTGCGTCCGTCCCCCGCGCGGGGACCACGATCCGGAGGTGCACCATGGCCGCGCACCCTACTCGCGCGGACCCCCTGCAAGATCCCCTGCAGCTCCCCTGATCCGTCCGACGAAAATCGTACCTTCTCGAACACGTGTTCGCCCGTGCCCCCCAGCCGCCGATCTTCGCCCCAGAGGGAATCTCGTGGGAGTTTCCCTCACGCGCTGACCGCGGCTCGGGCACTGCGTCGACCGCACAGCGCTTGGGAGGCGCACGCGGTGACGGGCCGGATTCGCCCCGACGGGCGCCGGTCGCGAGACAAGCCGCGAGCGCTGCCAGAGGCGCCGTGCACGGGGTCGCCGCTTTCGCGCGCGACTTCCTGCTCCTCGCGGACCCGGAGCTCGAGGCGCGGGCGGATCATCTCGCCCGCGCTGCAGACAGCTCCGGGTCGCGCGGAGGTCTCCTGGCCGACGAGGGCGCGATGGTCGTACCCGCCGTCGCCGCGCTCCTCGGCGATCCGCGCCATCGGGCCCGCACCCATGCGAAGCCTTCCGCGCGCCGCACCCGCCGCCCGGGCACGCCCGAGCCGGCGGCTGACGCGCACCTCTGCGTCAATCCGTAGCGCTCTCGGGCCCCTTTGGGTCCCATCGTGTTCGGTCGCCGGGCCTCCGATGACCCGCGGACCACTGGGACGAGCCCAGAACGACAAAGAGCCGCCCCCGAAGGGGCGGCTCCTGACATTAAACCGGCGGCGTCCTACTCTCCCGGGCCCTTTCAAGCCAAGTACCATCGGCGCTGTGGGGCTTAACTGCTCTGTTCGGAATGGGAAGAGGTGTTTCCCCCACGCAATAACCACCGGAAACTCAAGAGAGCTCCCAGGGCCCCTCAAAACTGCACAAAGCCACGAATACGGGTACCACTAAACAAATCCGTCAAGCCCTCGACTCATTAGTACCAGTCTCCTTCACGCCTCACAGCGCTTCCAGATCTGGCCTATCAACCTGGTGGTCTACCAGGAGTCTTACTCTCTCTAGGAGATGGGAGAACTCATCTCGAGGCCGGCTTCCCGCTTAGATGCCTTCAGCGGTTATCCGATCCGGACGTAGCTAGGCTGCGATGCCCTTGGCAGGACAACAGCTACACCAGAGGTCCGTTCACCCCGGTCCTCTCGTACTAGGGGCAAATCCTCTCAATTCTCCAACGCCCACGGCAGATAGGGACCGAACTGTCTCACGACGTTCTGAACCCAGCTCGCGTACCGCTTTAATGGGCGAACAGCCCAACCCTTGGGACCTACTCCAGCCCCAGGATGCGACGAGCCGACATCGAGGTGCCAAACCGGGCCGTCGATGTGGACTCTTGGGCCCGATAAGCCTGTTATCCCCGGAGTACCTTTTATCCGTTGAGCGACGGCACTTCCACTTGCTACCGCCGGATCACTAAGACCTGCTTTCGCACCTGCTCGTCCTGTCAGACTCGCAGTCAAGCTCCCTTGCTGCCTTTGCACTCTACGCACGATTTCCAACCGTGCTGAGGGAACCTTTGTGCGCCTCCGTTACATTTTGGGAGGCGACCGCCCCAGTCAAACTACCCACCTGGCACTGTTCAGCGCCCAGATTCATGGCGCGCTGTTAGATGTCCAATACACCAAGGGTGGTATCTCAAAGTTGGCTCCACACCAGCCGCAGCCGATGCTTCAAAGCCTC
This sequence comes from Solirubrobacteraceae bacterium, assembly GCA_016462625.1. The sequence goes on from JAEMSV010000015.1 coordinate 51,532, forward strand.
CCACCTATTCTGAACGAGATGCACCGAACACCAATACCAAGCTGTAGTAAAGGTTCACGGGGTCTTTCCGTCTAGCCGCGGGTACTCGGCATCTTCACCGAGACTGCAATTTCACCGAGCCCCTCGTTGAGACAGCGCCCAAGTCGTTAC
>JAEMSV010000232.1 GCA_016462625.1 Solirubrobacteraceae bacterium
CCCGGCGCTCGCCGATCCGCCCGTGGTCGTCACCGTGGAAGAGGTACGCGGGCTTCAGGTCGGCCATCGCGCGCCACGCTAGCGACCGGAGAGGACCTCCACCCCGCCGCCGGCCCGCGGCCGGAGCCGGACGGTGCCGTCGCGGTCGGTCCGGCGAACCAGCGGGACGGCGGCCTTCAGCGCCCGCACCGTGCCGGGTGTGGGATGCCCGTACGTGTTGGGCCCGGTGGGGATGACTGCGGCCGAGGGGCGAATCGCGCGCAGGAGATCGGGCAGCCCGTCGTCGGCGCTGCCGTGGTGGGCGACCTTCAGCGCGTCGACCCGGCCGATCTCCAATTCGTTCGTGATCACGGACTCGGCGTCGGCCGGCAGCAGGACCCGCATTCCGCCCACGCGCGCGTCGAACACCGTGGCGCCGAGGTTCGGATCGGCGCCCGGCTCGGCGGGCTTGTCGCGGTCGGGCCACAGCACCCGGAGGACGATCCGGCCGGCGCGGATCGTCTGGCCGGCGTCGGTCCGCACCACCGGGATGCCGCGCCGCCGTGCCTCGGCCACCGCGGCATCAAGGCCGTGCGTGCGGTGTACCGGATCCCCGCCGTCGAACAGCATCTCGACCGGAAGAGTGCGGAGGATCGCGGCCGCATTGCCCTCGTGGTCGGCCGAGCCGTGCGTCATGACGAGGGCGTCCAGCTTCCGGGCGCCGGATTCGCGCAGGCGCTCGAGCACCGGGCTTTCCGGACGACCGGTGTCCACGAGCACCGCGTGGCGGCCGTCCTGCAGCAGGGTCGCGTCGCCCTGCCCGATGTCGAGGAACGACACCCGCGGGCCCTCGGGTGGACCGGGCGGCCGCGCATTGGCGACGACCGACGCCAGCACGCACGTCGCGGTCACGGCGAGCGCGGCCCGCCGTCCGCGCGGGCGCAGCTCTTCGGCGGTGAGGTCCCGCGCCCGCGGATGGGAGACCACGGCGAGCAGGCCGAGGCACGCGACCGCCAGCACTAGCCGCGCGGGGAGGCCGAGCTCGACCTCCGCGGCGGGCAGAGCGGCGCCCCAGGCCGCGAGTCCGTCGAGGTAGGCGAGCAACGGAGCCGCGAGAAGCGCGGGCGGGCGCGCGACCGCAGGCGACAGCTGACCGAGCCCCGAGGCGATCGTGCCCAGCCACATGATCGGCGCGACGACCGGCGCGGCGAGGACGTTGATCAGCGGCGACACGATCGACAGCCGCTCGAAGTGCAGCGCGAGCAGCGGCGCGGTCCCGAGGGTCGCAGCGAGCGTCACTGCCAACGGCTCGGCGACCGCGTTCGGGATCCGGCGGGCCAGCGCCGTCCGTAGCGGGGGAGCGACCAGCAGGAGCGCCAAGACGGCGGCGAAGCTCAGCTGCCAGCCGGGATCTCCGGCGGCCAGCGGATTCAGCGCGAGCGTCACGACCGCCGCGAGCAGCAGCGCGTACCAGCGGGTCGCCGGCCGTCCTGCGAGCGCCGCGACCAGCGCCGCCCCGCCCATCACGCCCGCACGCTGGATCGACGGGCCCGCTCCTGCCAGCGGGACATACGCGGCCACCGCGACGAGGGCGACGATCAGGCGCGGCCTCAGCGCCAGCCCGCACGCCCCGCCCAGCGCGAGGACCAGCGTCGCCAGCAGCGCGATGTTCGCGCCGCTCGCGGCGACGAGATGCGACAACCCAGTGGCGCGCATCAGGTCCTCCGTCTCCTGGCCCAGCGCGTCGTCCTGGCCGAGCACCATGCCGCGGGCGAGCGCCGCCTGCTGCCGCGGGAGCGCGGCGTCGATGGCACGCTCGGCCCGGCGCCGGATTCCGTCGATCACACCGGCGAGTCCGCCGCGCCGGGCCTGCCCGACGGAGAGCGCGTGGACACGGACGACCGCGTGCGCGTGACGACGCGCCTGCGCGCTGTCGAATGGGCCGAGCGGCCGCAGCTCGCCCTCCACGCGCACGACCGTTCCAATCGGCTCCCGCGGCCAGCGGGCCGCCCCGCGCCACGCCGGCGGGCCGAGGCGCAGGACGACGCGCTCCCCGGCTCCCGCTCCTGCCCGTACCTCCGCGGCGGCCTCGCTGAACCCGTGTGCCCGTGGGGCCGGTGCCTCCACCACGACCACACGCAGTTCGCCGAAACGCGGCAGCGGGCCGAGCGCCGACGCGGTCAGCGCCTCGAGCCGAACGTGCCCGGCCGCGGTGCCGCAGAGCACCGCGAGGACGAGCCCAGCCCCGAGCCGCCATGAACCGCGCGGGCCGACCGCCAACCCCGCCAACCCGGCGGCGGGCACCATGAGCGCCGGGGCGCACCCGGCGACCAGGAGCCCGATGGCGATCCCACCGAGCACCGCGTGGCGCGGGTGGGCGGCCAGCAATCGCGTCATACCGTCACGAGGTCCTCGAGCGCGGCCAGCCGCTTCTCCCCGATCCCCGAGTCCTCCCCCAGCTCCTGGACGGCCCCGAACCCGCCGTGCTCCTGCCGGTAGGCGAGGATCTTCGCCGCGAGCCCAGGCCCGATCCCGTCCAGGCCGTCGAGCTGCTCGGCGGTGGCCGTGTTCAGGTTGACCTTCGCCGCGGGAGCAGCCCCCGGCGCCGGCGCCGCGGCAGTCCCTGGCGACGCCGCGGGAGCAGCCGCCGCAGCGGCCCGTTCGGGGACGATCACCTGCCGCCCGTCCTCGACCTTCGCGGCGAGGTTCACGGCCGTGAGATCCCCAGACGCCCGCGCGCCGCCCGCCCGGCGCACCGCGTCGTCGACGCGCGCGCCCGAGCGCAGCCGATAGACCCCGGGCCGCCGCACGGCGCCGGCAACGTGCACCGTCACCCTGCGGCCTTCGCTGCCCGCGGACACCGCGGGCTTGGACGCCGACCGGGCGGCGGTCTGGGCCGGCACCGACGCGGCGACGGGTTCTGCGCCTCCACGCGGCGCCAGCAGCTGCCGGATCCCCACCCCGAGGACCACGGCCGCGAGCACGGCGTAGATCAGCAGGGAGCGGCGGTCGGGCACCCGCGCGACGCTACGGACGTACCTGCGCCCCGTCTGTCACGGGGTGTGCCGAATCAGCGGACGACGATGTTGACGAGCTTGTCCGGCACGACGATGACCTTCACCACGGTCTTCGCCTCGAGGAACGTCTGCGCCTTCTCCGAGCCCATCGCGAGCGCCTCCAGCTCGTCCTTCGACGCGCCCGACGGCGCGGTGACGCGATCACGGACCTTGCCGTTGACCTGCACCACGAGCTCGAACGTGTCGGCCTCGAGGAAGCGCGAGTCCGCGGCGGGCCACGGCTGCTCCCACACCCGCTCGCCCGTCAGCAGGTGGTAGGCGTCGGTCGCCGTGTGCGGCGCAAACGGGAACAGCAGCGATGCCGCCGTCGCGAGCGCGAAGCGCACGGCGCCCGGCTCGGCATCGCCCCGCTTCACCGCCGTCAGCTCGTTCATCAGCTCCATGACCGCGGCGATCGCGGTGTTGAACGAGAAGCGACCCGCCGTGTCCTGCGTGACCTTCTCGATCGCCCAGTGCGCCTTGCGCATCACGCGCACGGAATCGGGGTCCGAGGGATCCTCGGGCGCGGGCTCGTCAGGCAGCTCCTCGGCCGCCTCGGCGCACGTCCGCCACAGACGCGCGAGGAACTTCTCCATCCCCTCGACGCCCTTCTCGTTCCAGTCGGCGTCCTGGTCGGGCGGGCCGATGAAGAGGATGTAGCAGCGCGCCGTGTCCGCACCAAAGCGCTCGACGATCTCGCGCGGGGAGACGACGTTGCCCTTGGACTTGGACATCTTCGCCCCGTCCTTGGTGATCATCCCCTGCGTGAAGAGGCGCGCGAACGGCTCGTTGATGTCGAGCAGCCCGAGATCGGTCAGCGCCTTGCAGAAGAACCGCGCGTAGAGCAGGTGGAGGATCGCGTGCTCGACGCCGCCGATGTAC
>JAEMSV010000087.1 GCA_016462625.1 Solirubrobacteraceae bacterium
CTGCGGGCCGAGCATGTCGAGCGCTCGCTGCTGCTCGATGCGATCTCCCGCAGCCACGCGCGCGTGGTGGTCGTCAGCGCGCCCGCGGGCTTCGGCAAGAGCACGCTGCTCGCGCAGTGGGCGGGCCGCGCGCCCGACGGGGATCGCGTGGCGTGGGTGTCCGTCGACTGCGACGACGAGGGCCCCCGCTTGTGGCTGGCCGTTCTCGCGGCGCTGCAGCCGATCGTCGGCGATGCGCTGAACGATGCGGTCGACGCCGCCGAGGCGCCCGACGCCAACCTGCGCGAGAGCGTGCTGATCGCGCTGCTCGACGCGCTGGCCGAGACCGACGCGCCCGTCACGCTGGTCCTCGACGATCTGCATCTGGCGCTGAGCGACCCGAGCACACGCGAGAGCGTCGATTGGTTCCTGGCCCGCCTCCCGCGAGCGCACGGGGTCATGATCGCCACCCGGCGCGATCCGGGACTCGACGCGCTCACGCGCATGCGGGTCCAGGGTGAGGCGCTCGACGTGCGGGCCGACGACCTGCGGTTCGACCCGGAGGAGACGACGCGCTTCCTGACCGACGCGCTCGGGCTGGCCATCGAGCCCGAGCAGGTCGTCGCGCTGGAGCAGCGGACCGAGGGCTGGCCGGCGGCGCTGTACCTCACGGCGCTGCGGCTGCGCCTCGGGCACGAGCCTGCGGAGGTCGTCGAGCAGCTGCGGGCCTCCGACGAGGACCTGATCGGCGCGCTCACCGATGAGGTGCTGCACTCCTCGCCCGAGCACGAGCGGCGGTTCATCCTCGAGACCAGCGTCCTGGATCGGTTCAACGCCGACCTCTGCGTCCGGCTCCTCGGCGACGAGCCGGCGACCCGTGAGGCGTTCACCAGCCTGACCCGCTCGAGCCTGCTCCTGAGTCCGCTCGACCGCTCCCGGACGTGGTTCCGCTGCCACCACCTGCTGCGCGACGTGCTTCGCAACCGCCTGCTCGCGAGTGATCCCCAGCGGGCGCGCGAGCTGCACGTCCGCGCGGGGAGCTGGTTCGAGACCGAGGGCGGCGAGGGCGAGCTCGTCGAAGCGATGCACCACTACCTCGCCGCGCGCGACTGGGACCTCGCCGCCGAGCTGCTCGCCTGCCACAGCATCCGCTTCGTGCAGTCCGGGGCGCTCGGCGGGCGCGCCCGCGAGTGGCTCGCGCAGTTCCCTGCGGAGGTCGTGGGCGCCGATGCGCGGCTGTGTTACGTCAGCGCGCTCCTCGCGGCGCTGGACGGCGACCGCGATCGCCGCGACGGATGGCTCGCCACGGGGGAGAGCGCGGGCTGGGAGGGGCCGATGCCCGATGGCACGGCGTCGTACGAGTTGGCCGCCCTCTGCCTCACTGCGATGACCTGCTTCGACGATCTCGGTGGCGCCGTCGTGGCCGCGCGCCAGGCGCTCGAGGTGCTCCCGCGCGGCGCGCCCGCACGGGCCGCGGTGGAGGCCCTCACCGCCTGGCACCTGCACCTCCTGGGCGATGACGAGGACGCCGAGCGACTCGCGCATCACGCGCTCGCCGAGCAGGTGCACCTCCCGTCGGCGGGGCTCCCGCTGGTCGCCTATCTGCCACGGGCCGTGCTCGGCCTCGCGGCGCTGCGCCGCGGCGATGTCGCAGAGGCGCGGACCATGGTCGGTGCGGCGGTCGCCGAGCGCGATGGCGGGCCGCTGCGGTCCTCGCCGCACGCGCTTCCCGTCACCTGTGCACGGGCCCGGCTGCTGACCGAAACCGGCCGGCCGGCCGAGGCGGTGCTCGCGTGCCGGGCCGGGGTGGATCTCGCCCGCGGATGGCGTGACTCGTCGCTGATGGTTCCCGCGGTGCTGGTCGAGCTGGCCCGGGCGCACGCGGCGCTCGACGAGCCCGACGCCGCGCAGGCCACGGCGGATGCCGCACGCGAGCGGATCGCCGGCGCGCGCGACGCCGGGGCGCTGCCCGCCGCGATCGACGCGATCGCGGGCGCCGGGCCGCGCACTCCCGCGCGCGCCCGCCGTGTCCCGCGCGACACCGCCGGCTCGCCCGACGAGCTGAGCGTCCGCGAGGTCGAGGTCCTCATCGCGCTCTCCGGCGACGGCAGTCTCCGCCAGGTCGCTGACCACCTCTTCATCAGCCGCAACACCATCAAGACCCACACACGTGCGCTCTACGCGAAGCTCGGCGTGGCGTCCCGGGAGGAGGCGGTCCTGCGCGGCCGCGAGCTCGGGCTGCTCGCCGGCATGACGGACCGTGACGTGCCACTGACCGTCAGGGAGGACCGCCGATGACACTCGCCGACTGCACCGTGATGGTGGTGGAGGACCACGAGTTCCAGCGTCGCACGATGCTGCAGATCCTCGCGAACCTGGGGGCGGGTCACCTCCTCGAGGCCGAGGACGGCGAGCAGGCGCTCGCGCTGCTCGCCGGGCACCCGAAGCCCGACGTCGTGGTCGTCGACCTCGACATGCCCGGGATGGACGGGGTCGAGTTCCTGCGCCACATGGCCGAGCGGAGCCTCGACACCGCGATCGTGATCGCGAGCGGACTCGACGACGGCGTGCTGCGCGCCGCCGAGTCGACCGCGCGGGCGTACGGGCTCGAGGTTCTCGGCGCCGTCCCCAAGCCGCTGACCGCGCGGCGGCTGCTCGAGGTCGTCGGCCTGCATCGCCCGCGGGTCCCGAAGCCCGGCGCCGATGCCGGAGGGGCGGCGACGAACGCGTGGCTGACCGCGCTGCGGGCCGAGGAGATCACCGTCGCGCTGCTGCCCCGAGTCGACCTGCTGACCGGCCGGCCGGCCGGGTTGCAGGCCCGGGCGTGGCGCGGCGACAACGGGCACGGCCCGGTCGACGCCGCGACCGACCTGTCGGCCAGCGCGTCGCCCGAGGTGGCGGCCGGCATCGCCGAGCTGGTCCTCGACGTCGCGTGTGAGGCACTGCGCGAGCTCGACGGCGCCGCCCTCGGGCTCGACGCGACGATCGTCATCCCGCCCGCCGCGTGCTCCGACCTGACGCTGTCCGACCGCCTGGCGAGCCGCGCGCAGGCCGCGGGCGTGCACCCGCGGCGCCTGTGCGTCGCGTTGCCGCGCGAGCCGGCGCTCCCGGTCACCGCCGCGCAGCTCGACGTCCTGACCCGGCTGCGCGTGCGGGGCTTCGGCCTGGGCGTCGACGGATTCGCCACGGGGGAGGCGACGCTGGGCGGTCCGGACGGGCTGCCGCTCACCGAGGTGATGCTCGCCCGCGACGCGGTCTCGGGCGCGGCAGACCCCGGCGCCACCCAGCGAGTCGAGGCGCTCGATGCCACGATCCGCGCGCTGCGCGAGCAGGGGGTGCGCGTGGTCGCCGACGGCTGCGACGCCGCAGGCGAGCGCGACCTCGTCGCCCAGCTCGGCGCCGACCGCGCGCAGGGGCGCGTCATCGGCGCGCCGCTGGCGATCGAGCAGCTTGCCGCCTGGGCGGGGGCCGCACCGCGTTGAGCGCAGGACCGCGCCGCGCGCCGTCCATCCGCCAGCTCCTGGCGGGCCTGCTCGTCGTCGTCCTCGTGCTCTCCGCGCTGCTCTCGGTGGTCACGGTCCTCCAGGTCCGGACCGCCACGGACCGCACCGACGCGGAGCGTCAGCGCGTCGTCTCCTTCCGGCTCTCCGACCAGATGCGCCAGACGTCGAACGACCTCACACGCATGGTCCGGCTCTACGTCATCACCGGCGACCCGGACTACCGCAAGTACTACGACGAGATCCTCGACATCCGCGCCGGCGATGCGCCGCGGCCGCGCAACTACGACAGCTCGTTCTGGGACCGCGTGCTCGCCGACCGCAGCGAGGAGATCGAGACCGGCCCGCCCGCGTCGCTCACGGCGCTGATGCGGGCCGCGCACTTCTCGCCCGAGGAGTTCGCGGCGCTGAACGCATCGCTCCGCGCCTCGAACTTCCTCGCCGAGCGCGAGCTGAAGGTCATGGACCAGGTCGCGCCGCGGATCGCGGCCGGGGTCGACGACCGGTACCTGGAGGACGTCGCCGAGCAGCACGACCTCCTGGTCGACGACGAATACCACCGCCAGAAGGGCGTGATCATGACGGCGATCGACCGCTTCACGGCGATCGTCGACGCCCGAACCGCCCGCCGTTCCGCTCAGCTGCAGTCGCGCACCGACCGCCTGCTCATCGCGCAGACCGCGATCCTCGTCTTGCTGGTGGGGACGCTGCTGGCGTCGCTCCTCGTGGCTCGGCGCTCGATCGTCCGCCCGCTCTCCCGGCTCGCCGACGTGACCCAGCGGATCACGCGCGGGGACTGGTCCCAGCGCGCGCGGCCCGCCGGCGTCCAGGAGCTGGCGCAGCTCGCGGGAGACTTCAACGAGATGGCCGACACGGTCGAGCGCGACCTCGCGGGACGGCGCCGGGCCGAGCGCGAGGCGCGCGAGGCCGAGAACCGGCTGCAGACGATCGCCGACCGCGTGCCGGGGGCGGTGTTCCAGTTCCACGTCGACCGCGACGGCGCCTTCAGCGTGCGGTTCGCCAGCCGGCACGGGAGCATCCACCGCGTCGACGGCAACCAGGACGTCGACTTCCCCGGCATGGCGCGGGCGGTGCTGCCCGAGGACCGCGGCGGCTGGCTGGACTCGATGCTGAGCGCCGCGCGGGCGGGCGGCTCGTGGCAGCGGGAGTACCGGATCCACGACGCCGACGGCGACATCGCGTGGATGCAGGGCCAGGCGCTGGCGCTGCGCAACCCCGACGGATCGGCCGAGCTCTACGGCTACGTGGCCGACGTCACCGAGCGGAAGGTGCTCGAGGAGAACCTCCGCCGCGCGCGCGAGGACGCCGAGGCCGCGGACCGCGCGAAGTCGGCCTTCCTCGCGATGATGAGCCACGAGCTGCGCACCCCGCTCGTGGCGGTCACCGGCACGTTGGAGATTCTCGCCATCAGCGAGCTCGACGGCCGCCAGCGCGAGCTCGTCGATGTCGCGATGGGCTCGGCCCGCGCGCTGATGTCGGTGATCGGCGACGTCCTGGACTTCTCGAAGATCGAAGCGGGGTTCCTGGACCTCACGCCGGTCACGGTGGCGGTGGGGCCGCTCGTGGAGGACGTCGCGACCCAGTACCGCCACGTGGCCGCGACCCGCGGGCTGGCGCTCAGCGCGTCGATCGACGACCGGTTGGCGCCGGCGCACCGGGTCGACCCGGCCCGGCTGCGTCAGGTGCTCGGCAACCTGATCGGCAACGCGCTGAAGTTCACGCGCGAGGGCGGGGTCGAGCTGGCCGTCGAAGTCGTCGACGGCGCCCCGGGGGCGGACCCGCAGCGGGTCGTCTTCGAGGTCCGCGACACCGGGATCGGGATCTCCGACGCCGACCAGGCGCGCCTGTTCAAGCCGTTCACGCAGGCCAGCACCGACAACGCGCGCAGCAGCGAGGGCACCGGGCTCGGCCTGGCGATCGTCCGGCAGCTCGTCGAGGCGATGGGCGGCGTGGTGACCCTGCGCAGCGCGCTGGGCCACGGCACGACGGTCCGGGTCGAGCTGCCGCTGGCGATCGGCTCCGCGGACGAGACCGAGCCCGGGCCCGCGGACGCGCGCCGCGCGTTCGCCGGACGCCGGGCGCTGCCGACCCGCGAGGAGGCCGAGGCAGAGGGGAGCCTGCTGCTGCTCGTCGAGGACAACCCCGTCAACCGCCAGGTCCTGGCCGGCCAGCTGAGCGCCATCGGCTTCTGCGTCGACGTCGCCGCCGACGCCGAGGAGGCGCTCGAGACGTTCGCCGCAGGCCGCTACGGGCTCGTGTTCACCGACATCCAGCTTCCGCACGTCGACGGCTACGAGCTCGCCCGCCGTTTGCGCGCCGCCGAGGAATCCGCCGGGCCGGCTCGAGTCCCGCTGCTCGCGCTGACCGCGAGCGCGCTGCAGGGAGAGCGTGAGCGCTGCCGCGCCGCCGGGATGGACGACGTCGTCACCAAGCCGACGACGATGGACATCCTCGCCGGCACCCTGCGGCACTACCTGCCGGGCATCGCGTGGCCCGAGGCGCCCGACGGGCGGGCGGCACCGGCGTCGGCGGCGGCTCGTCCCGCCCTCCCGCCGGCGGTCGACGCGAGCGCGCTGGAGGAGATGGCCGCAGGCGACGAGGAGCTGGGCGCGCAGATCCTCGCCTCCTACGCCGAATCCGTGCGCGACGACCTGCTCGGGCTGACGGCGGCGCTCGAGCTCGGGGACCGCCCCGACGTGCGACGCCGCGCCCATCAGATCCTGGGCGCCAGCCGGGTCGTCGGGGCCTGGGCGGTCGCCGAGACGGCTGAGCGCCTCGAGCGGGCCTCCCTCGGTGACGGCACGGATCAGGAGGATCTCGCCGAGCTGCTGCACGAGCTGCGCAACGCGCTCGTCGCGGTGATGCCCGCCGGGCGCTGACCGTTCCGGAAGATCCGCTCTGGCCCGGGGCCCCCTGGACAGGGATGGCGGAGTGGGACGGATGGCCAGGAGACCGCGCCGGGACTCCACGAAACCGGTCAGAACGCCGACATTCACGGGAATGGAAGCGATTCGCCTTCTGTACCGCGACGACGCGGAGCGAGAACGCCTGCTCGATATGGGCGATCGCATGGGCCAGTGGCAGCTGATCGCGTTGTCCGTCCTGGCGATCCCGGCGATCGTCGCCCTGCCGGTCTACGGCGCGACGTCCATCTGCTTCGTCCTGCTGGCCGCGGTGTTCTTCGCCCTCACAAATCTGCCCGTGGTCCGTCGCCGCGCCGGGGACTGGGCGGCCTTCGCGGCCTGGGTGATCTCGCAGGCGGCGCTGCTCTGCACGGTGGCCTTCGCCGAGGGCCCAGTGGTCTACGTCCTGATCGTCCCGATCTTCCCCATGCTCCTGGCCGCGTGCGGGTTCCGGCGCGAGACCGCGTTCGCGGGCGCGGCCGTCACGATCGTGTCGCTCTCCCTGGTGACGCTGCTGACCCACCACGACGAGATCGCAGCGGTTCCACCCGCACTCTGGGTGCCCGCGCTGCTCGTGGTCGTCATGACCCTGGCCGCGATGGCGCTCCGCGACGCGGACATGGTCAACCGCGACGACGTCGTGGTCGACGAGCTGACGGGGCTGCTGAACCGTGCTGCGCTGCAGGCGCGGGCGGCCGAGCTGGCCCACCAGATGGCCACCGGGCAGGAGCGCGTCGCGATCGTGGTCGCCGACGTTGACCACTTCAAGGCGATCAACGACGAGTTCGGCCACGGCGTGGGCGACGACGTGCTGGTTGGCGTCGCCGAGCGGCTGGCCGAGGCGGCGGGAGCGACGGCGGTCTTCCGCTTCGGTGGCGAGGAGTTCGTCGCCCTCGTCGAGGGCGCGGACGAGACGGTGGCGCACGCCCTGGCGGAGAAGATGCGCGACGTGATCTCCGCTCGGAAGATCGACGGGATCCGGCTCACGGCGTCCTTCGGCGTGGCGGCGACCACCCCGGGCGAGGCCTTCGACTACCGGCGGCTGTTCACTGCGGCCGACACCGCGCTGTACCTGGCCAAGGCGCAGGGACGCGATCGCACCTGCGTGGCGGGGGCCACGACCGACGCCGCCGTCCACGAGCTTCGCGGCACGGTGACCCCGGCGCGTGACCGGACCACCGAACCCGCTGCGGCCGATCGGGCCGATGCGCGGCGACGGGACCACCGCGAGGGCAACTGGCTGATGCGCGACGCGGTCGAGCGCGCCCACCTCGTGGACATCACGATCAGGACGATGTCCTACAACAAGATCACGAGCACGCTCGTGCTCGTCGCGATCCTGTCGATGGTCCCGTGGGTCGGGTGGGAGCTGCTGGTCCCGGTGTTCGCCAGCGGGCTGATCGTCGAGGTCCTCACCCGGATCACGATCGAGCGCGAGCGGCCGGAGTGGGGCTTCATGAGCGCGTTCATCCTCCTGCAGATCGGTGCGGCGGTCGCCGTGCTCGTCACCGGTCCGGAGATCCTCTTCGCCCTGCCGATCTTCGCCATCGCGATGTTCGGGTGCGGGGCGTCGCTGCCGGTGCGCGGCTCGGCGATCCTCGTGGTCACGGGCGCCACGACGATGGCCGCGGCGGCGCTCACCGTCGGCGGCCCGGAGATCTCGGCGAACCCCACGATCCTCGTCCTGCCGCTCGCGCTGATGGTGTCGCTGACGATCGTCGGATGGGCGATGGGCGCGCTCGTGTTCGAGCTCCGCGTCGCCGCGATCAGCGACGATCTCACCGGTGCCCTGAACCGTGCCGGCCTCGACGCCCGGGTTCCGGAGCTGACGTACCGCGTCGCCGCGACCGGGGAGCCCGTTGCCGTGCTGGTCGCGGACCTGGACCACTTCAAGCAGATCAACGACCAGCTCGGGCACGAGGGTGGCGACCGGGTCCTCGCGGAGGTCACGGGGCGCATGCGGTCCGAGCTGCGGACGTTCGACTCGATCTATCGCATCGGTGGCGAGGAGTTCGTCATCCTGCTGCCCGGCGCCGACATGGCGACCGCGGCCCGGGTCGCGGAGCGGATCCGCCGCGCGGTCGCGCGGCGGCCCATCGCCGAGGTCGACGTGCGGGTATCGCTGGGCGTGGCGGGGACGCCCGCCGGCGCGCCGTTCGCCTACGACGACGTCTTCGCGCAGGCCGACGCCGCGCTGCTGCGGGCCAAGCGCGAGGGGCGCGACCGGGTGGTCCTGGCCGAGCCCGGCCAGGTGGGCACGGACGAGGAGCTCCTCGGCCTCGTCGGCTGAGACGGCTGGGCCGATCACGATGGACGCGAGCCGCGTGCTCTACCGCGACACCGCCGAGCGCGAGCGCCTGCTCGACCTCGGGACGCGCCTCGCGTCGTCCCAGCGGGCCGCGGCCGTCGGCCTGCTGATCGCCATCGCGGTGGGGCTCCCCGTCTACGGGTGGCCGATGGCGGTCCCGCTGCTGGCCGCCCTGGTGGTCGTCGGCTCCGCGAGCCACGCGCCCATCCGCCGGCGATGCGGGGACTGGACGGTGTTGGTCGCGTGGGCGTTCGCGCAGGTCCTGATCCTGACCGGCATCGCGGTGGCGGATGGACCGGTCATCTACATCCTCTGCCTGCCGATCTTCCCGATGCTCCTGGCCGCGACGAGCTTCCGGCGCGAGACGGTGGTCGGCGGCGCGGTCCTTGCGATGGCCGCGCTCGTCGGCGTGACCCTGGCGACGGCGCACGACCAGATCGCCGCGATGCCGCCCGCGCTCTGGGTACCGGCGCTGCTGCTCCTCGTCATCACGCTTGCGGCGATGGCCGTGCGAGATGCCGACATGGTCGCGCGTGTCGGTGCCGTGGCCGATGAGCTCACCGGCCTGCTGAATCGCGTTGCGCTGGAGTCGCGCGTGGCTGAACTCACCCATCAGGTGCGTGCGTCGCGAGAGCGCGTCGCGCTCATCGTGGTCGACCTCGATCACTTCAAGCAGATCAACGACACCCACGGACACGCGGTCGGCGATGCCGTGCTCGTCGGCGCGGCACGGCTCCTGAGCGAGGCCGCAGGGGATCTGCCCGTCTACCGCTTCGGCGGCGAGGAGTTCGTGATCCTGGCGTGCGGGACGGATGAGCGGGGCGCTCGCGATCTGGCTGAGGGCATGCGCGAGGCGCTCGCCCGGACGCCCGTCGCGGAGGTCGCGGTCACGGCGTCCTTCGGCATCGCGGTGTCCTCCCCCGACGACGGCTTCGAGTACCGGCGCGAGTTCGCCCAGGCCGATACTGCGCTCTACGCGGCGAAGGCCCAGGGGCGCGACCGCGTGTGTGTCGCGGGCGCCGCCGCGGCGCCGGTGTCGCTGTCGCGGCAGGATCCGGCATCGCGTCAGCCGGCCGACGGCGCCGGGACGGTTCCCCCACGAGATGGGCACGAGGGCAACTGGCTCGTCCGCGACGCGATCGGCCGCGCGCACATCGCGGACATCTCCGACCGCGCGGGGATCCTGAACCTCGTCGCCACGGTGCTGAGCACGATCGCCGTGATCTCGACCGTGCCGTGGCTGGGCTGGCAGGTGCTCATCCCGGGGGTCACCACCACGGTGCTCGCCAGGCTCCTGCAAGGAGCCGGCGTGACCTCACCGCGGCCGGAGGTCTTCCTTGTTCTCCGCTTCCTGCTCGTGCAGGTCGGCGCCGCGCTCCTGGTGATCGTCGCCGGACCGCAGGGGTTGTTCCTCCTACCGATGTTCTCGCTCTCGATGTACGGCTATGCCGCCGTGGTCCCGGGTCGCGGCGCGCTGATGCTCGTCCTGCTCAGCTCGACGGCGATGGCCTGCGCTGCGCTGATCGCTGGTTCGGCCGAGGTCGCGGCCAATCCGCTCATCCTCGCGCTCCCGCTGGGCCTGGGCGCGGCGATGGCGATCGTCGGCAGCGGCCTGGGGGCGCGCGTCACCGACCTGCGGGTGGCCGCGATCAGCGACGGCCTGACGGGCACGCTGAACCGCGTCGCACTCGACGCGCGGATCGCCGAGCTCACGCAGCGACCGGCCGGCGACGCGGCGGTGGGCCTGATCGTCCTCGACCTGGATCACTTCAAGGCGATCAACGATGCGAACGGCCACCACGTCGGCGACCAGGTGCTCGCCGCGGTCGCCGAGCGCATGCGCTCCGAGCTGCGGGCGTTCGACGGCATCTACCGCATCGGCGGGGAGGAGTTCGTCGTGCTCCTGGCCGGGACGGACGCCGCGCGGGCTGCCGCGCTCGCCGAGCGCATCCGCGCCGCCGTCGCGCGCACTCCCGCTGCGAGGGTCGACGTCACGGTCTCCCTCGGCGTCGCGGAGTCCCCGGCCGGCGTCTCCTTCGACTACGACGAGGTCTTCGCCCGGGCCGACGCCGCGCTGCTGACCGCCAAGCGCGAGGGCCGCGACCGCGTGGTCGTGGCCCAGCCGGGCTCGGCGGTCGTCAGCCCGGATTCAGATCGCGAGGAGCTTCTCCGCGTCCTCGGGTGAGAGGTCGGCGGTCGCGCCCTCGTTGACGACCGCGCCGGCCTCGAGCACGACGTAGGCGTCGGACATCCGCAGCGCCATCTCGACGTACTGCTCGGCCACCATGATGCCGAGGCCGTCGCGAGAGTGAAACGCGAGGATCGACTCCTCGATCTCCGCGACGATCGACGGCTGGATGCCCTCGGTCGGCTCGTCGAGCAGCAGCAGCTTCGGCTTCGTCAGCAGCGCCCGCGCGATCGCGAGCTGCTGGCGCTGGCCGCCGGACAGGTAGACCGCCGGGCGCTTGAGGAGCGGGGTCAGGCGCGGGAACAGGTCGAGGACCTCGTCGACGTCGGACGGCTTGCCGCCCTTGCGCGACTCCATGATGACGTTGAGGTTCTCCTTCACGCTCATCTGCGGGAAGCCCGAGCGCTCCTGGGGGATGTAGCCCAGGCCGAGCTTGACGCGCTCCCACGGCGGGAGCTTCGTGATGTCCCGGTCGTCGAACGTCACGTTGCCCGTCTTGGCGGGCAGGACGCCCATCAGCGCGTTCATCAGCGACGTCTTGCCGACGCCGTTGCGGCCGAGCACCGCCGTGCGGCCGCCCGCGTCGATGCTGATCGACACCCCGAACAGCGCGGGGGTCCGGCCGTGGCTGACCCGCAGGTCGCTCGCGACGAGCTTCATGTCGTGGCCTCCTTGATGCCGCGGCCCTTGCCGATGTAGATCTCCTGGATGCGCTCGTCGGCCTGGACCTCGGCCACGGTCGCGTTCGCGCGCAGGAGCTTGCCCTCGTCCATGACCGTCACGCGGTCGGCGAAGCGGCGCAGGAAGTCCATGTCGTGCTCGACGCACAGCACGGTGCAGTTCTCCGCCGTGAGCCGGATGAGCTCGCCCGTGCGGGTCCGCTCCTCCGGGCTCATGCCCGCGACCGGCTCGTCCAGCAGCAGGAGCTTCGGGTCCTGGCAGAGCAGCATCCCGATCTCCAGCCACTGCTTCTGGCCGTGGGACAGCGTCCCCGCGAGCTTGTCGCGCACCTCGTCGAGCCCGGTGGCCTCGAGGGCGGTCTTGACCACGTCGGTCGTGCCCTTGCGCTTGCGCAGGAGCTTGAACGTCGACATCCGGAACGCGCCCGCGAGGTCGAGGTTCTCCTCCACGGTGAGCGCCTCGAAGACGCTCGCCGTCTGGAACGTCCGGCCGATGCCGAGCTTGACGACCTCGTTCTCCTTCTTGCCCCGCAGCTCGGTCTCGTCGAAGAGGATCGAGCCGCCGGTGGCCTTCGTCATCCCGGTGACGCAGTCGATCACCGTGGTCTTGCCGGCGCCGTTCGGGCCGATGAGGAAGTGGACCTCACCGACCCTGACGTCGACGTCCACGCCGTCCACGGCCTTGAAGCCGTCGAAGTCGACCTCGAGCCCGCGGATCTTCAGCAGCTCGTCGGCCATCCATGGTTCGCTCATGCCGGGTCCTCCGCAGTGGTCTGGGTCGGCGTCGGGCCGGCTTCCTGCTTCTTGTCGAGCCGCTCGAAGAACCGCTCCTTGAGCCACGCGACACCGCCGGCCAGGCCCTTCGGGGCGAACGCGACGACGGCGATGAAGAGCGCGCCCTGGAAGTACAGCCACCCGGACGGGAACTCCTCGGAGAGCGACGACTTCGCCCAGTTGACCGCAATCGCGCCGGCGATCGCGCCCGCGAGCGACGCGCGCCCGCCGACGGCGACCCAGACGACCATCTCGATCGACGGGACGATGCCCAGCAGCGCCGGCGAGATGATGCCCACGATCGGGACGAACAGCGCTCCCGCGATGCCGGCCATACCCGCCGCCGTGGCGAAGGCGATGACCTTGATGCGGGTCACGCTGTAGCCGAGGAACCGCACGCGGTCCTCTGCGTCACGGACGGCGATGAGCAGCTTGCCGTAGCGGCTGTTCAGCAGCTGGCGGGCGATGAGGTACACGACGCCGAGCGTGAGCGCGACGATGAAGTACAGCGTTCGCTTGTCGCCGGTCTCGGCCAGGTTGAGCCCGAAGAACGTCGTGATGTTCGTCAGCCCGTTCGTGCCGCCGGTGACGGCCTGCTGGCCGACGAGGAGGATCACGAACGCCGCCGACAGCGCCTGCGTGAGGATCGCGAAGTACGGGCCTCGGACGCGGCTGCGGAAGATCAACGTGCCGAGGGCCGCAGCGAATATGACCGGGACGATGATCGCCGCCCCGATCGCGAACCACGCGTGCTGGAAGGGCTCCCAGAACGCGGGCAGTGATTCCCGGCCCGACCAGACCATGAAGTCCGGCAGCCCTTCGCTGCCAGCCTCTGCGAGCTTGAGGTACATCGCCATGCAGTAGCCGCCGAGGCCGAAGAACAGCCCCTGGCCGAGGACCAGCATGCCGCCGTTGCCCCACGCGATCGCGATGCCGACGGCGATGATCGCGAAGCACAGGAACTTCGCGAGCAGGCCCAGCCGGAAGTCCGACAGGAACATCGGCGCGATGACGAGGAGCAGCAGCGCGGTGGTCGCGAAGCCCAGCCGTGAGAGCAGCTGGTCGCGGTTCGGCCCGAGGGCCTTCAGGGTCGCGGTCATTACGCCAGCCCTCTCGACTCGGTCGCGAAGATGCCCTGCGGCCGGAACTGGAGGAACACGATGATGCAGACGAAGACGATGACCTTCGCCAGTGACGCTTCGGTCCAGTACTCCGCGAGCGAGTTGATGATCCCGAGCGCGACCGCCGCGATCACGGCGCCGCGCAGCTGCCCGAGCCCGCCGACGATGACCACGAGGAACGCGTCGATGATGTAGTAGGTGCCGAGCGCCGGCCCGACGGAGCCGATCTGGGTGAGTGCGACGCCGGCGACCCCGGCCAGGCCGGAGCCGAGGAAGAACGTGCGGCGGTCGACGCTCGCCGTGCCGATGCCGCTCGCTGCGGCCAGCTGGCGGTTCTGCATGACCGCGCGCATCCGACGGCCCTGCTTCATCTTGCCGACCACGATCCACGCGGCGACCGTGACGGACAGCGCGAGGAAGAGGATGAAGAGGCGGTTGTACGGAAGGTCGATCCCGAAGAGCTCCGTTCCGCCGTCCAGCCACTTCGGGCTGACGACGGCGACGTTCTGCGCGCCGAAGATGTCTCGCGCCGCCTGCTGCAGGACGAGGGCGACGCCCCAGGTGACCAGCAGCGTGTCGAGCGGTCTCCCGTAGAGCCGCTTGATGAGGGTGGCTTCGAGGATGAGTCCCATCGCACCGGCGACCACGAGGGCGACCGGGAGGGAGATCAGGAACGCGGCGGTGATCTGGTCCTTGCCGAGCAGTTCCTGCAGCACGTACGTCGTGTAGGCGCCGGCCATGATGAACTCGCCATGAGCCATGTTGATGACGCCCATCTGACCGAACGTGAAGGTCAGGCCGAGGGCGACCAGCAGCAGGATCGAGGCGATGCTGAGGCCGACGAAGAGCTGTTCGAGGAGAGCTTCCATGAGATCGAAGAAGGGGCGCGGCGGGCGGGACGACGCGTCTCAGACGCCCCGCCCGCCGCGGTCTCTCGCGTTAGCCGGAGAGGCCCTTGGCCCAGTCGTAGGTCTTCAGGTACGGATCCGGCTCGATCGGGCCGTCTGACTCCCAGACGGTGTCGATGAGGCCGTTCGGCTGAATGACGCCGATCCGGGCGGTCTTGGTGATGTGCTGGTTCTCACCGTTGACCGTGACCTTGCCCTCGGGGGCGTCGAACGTCAGGCCCTTGGACGCCGCCTTGACCTTCTCGGGGTCCGTGGAGCCGGCCTTCTCGACCGCCTTGGCCCAGAGGTAGACGCTCACGTAGCCGGCCTCGATCGGGTCGTCGGTCACGCGCTCGTCGCCGTACTTCTTCTTGTACGCCGCGACGAACTTCTCGTTCACCGCGCCAGGGGTCGTCTGGTAGTAGTTCCAGGCGACGATCTGGCCCTTGAGCTTGTCCGCGCCGATGCCGCGGACCTCGTCCTCGGCGATCGACACCGACACGATCGGCAGCTTCGTGGCCGGGAGGCCCGCGCCGTCGAGCTGCTTGAAGAACGCGACGTTCGAGTCGCCGTTCAGGGTGTTGAAGACGGCGTCGGAATCCGAGGCCTTGACCTTGTTGACGATGGTCGAGAACTCGGTCGAGCCCAGCGGCGCGTACTCCTCGCCGGTGA
>JAEMSV010000233.1 GCA_016462625.1 Solirubrobacteraceae bacterium
GTACTGTCGCCGGTATGCGCGTGATCAACAGCCTGATGTTCTTCCCGCGCGGTGGTTCCGCACAGGTCGCCCGGTCGCTGTCTGCCGAGCTGGCGGGGCACGGATGGGATGTGCGGATCGTCTCCGGGTCCACGCCGGGCCCGGGGGACGCCACGCGGTTCTACGCCGAGCAGGACCTCGTCGCCGTCGACTTCAGCGCCGGCGACGCGCCGATGCATCCGTCCTACGAGGACCGCCCCGGCGCACCCGACATCTGCTTCGCCCGGCTCGACGACGTCACGTACGCCACGCACGTCACCGCGTGGACGCGCGTCTTCGAAGCGGCCGGGGCCGCGTCCGCCGACGTCCTGCTGCTCCACCACCTGACCCCGATGAACGAAGCGGCCGCGATCGCTGCGCCGGGCGTCCCGATCGTCGGCCACCTGCACGGCACCGAGCTGGCGATGCTCGATCGGATCGACGCCGGTGCCCCTGACGGCTGGACGCACGCTCAGGTGTGGGCGCAGCGCCTGCGTCGCTGGGCCGCCGCGTGCCACCGGCTCATCGTGCCGACCACCGCGGCACGCGCCCGCGCGGTGCGGCTGCTCGGCGTCGACCCCGCGGTCTGCGTCGTCGTCGCCAACGGCTTCGACCCGGCGATCTTCCGGCCCGAGGCCGTCGACCGTGCCGCGTGGTGGCGGCGCGCGCTCGTCGAGGATCCGCACGGCTGGCGCCCGGGGGAGGGGCCCGGCAGCGTCGCGTACACCGAGGAGCAGGTCGCGCGGCTCGACGACGGCGTGGTGCTGCTCGCCGTCGGCCGCTACACCGCGGTTAAGCGGCTGCCCCTGCTGATCGACGCCTTCGCCGCCGCGCGCAAGCGCACCCGCCGCGTCGCGTCGCTGGTGATCCTCGGCGGCCATCCCGGCGAATGGGAGGGCGAGCACCCCGCCGACGCCGTGCTCCGCTCCGGCTCGCCCGACGTCTTCCTCGCCGGCTGGCACGACCACGACGAGCTCGGCGGCTTCTTCAACGCCTCCGACGTGCAGGTGCTCGCGTCGGTCGACGAGCAGTTCGGCCTGGTCCTCGTCGAGGGCATGGCGTGTGGCCTTGCGCCGATCGCGGTCGACCGCGCGGGGCCGAAAGCGATCGTCGAACACGGGCGCACCGGCTGGCTGGTCGAGCCCGACGACGGTCCGGCGCTGGCGATGGCCATCGTCGATGCGGTCGACGGTGGCGAGGAGCGCGCGAAGCGCGGCATCGCCGCGAGGCGCGAGGCGCGCAAGCGCTGGGGATGGCCCGGGCTCGCCGGGCAGGTGGCGGCGGTGCTGGAGTCCGCGCTGTCGGTCCGCGACGGTGCGCAGACACGCTCGGCCCACTAATGCGGTGAGCGCACGGCCTCGGCCGCGTGCATCTCGCGGTCCGGCACGAGCCCCGCGAGATCGGGGTCCATCTCGCCCGTGTCGATCCACGCGGCCAGCGCGTCCCCGACCGCCGGCCCCGTCTTGAAGCCCGTCCCGCTCCAGCCGCAGCACAGCCACAGCCCGTCGACCGACGACGGGCCCACCAGCGGCAGGCCGTCGGGCGTCATGTCGAGCATCCCCGCGCGGGTCGAGACGACGGCCGCGCCCGCGGCGGAGGGCAGCCGCGCCGCGAGCAGCTCCCGCGCCTCGGAGACGAACGCCTCGTCGACCTCGGGCAGCGGGGCCGAAGCGCTGGCCAGCGGCTCGTCGGTCCACGTCCGCCGTCCCACGAGCGTTGCGCCCGAAGGATCGGGACGCAGGTAGATCCCGCCGGGCGCGTCGATCACCGTGAGGTGGGACGCGACCCGTCGCTCGATGAACGCCAGCTTCACGGCGGTCGGGCGGATCGGGATCGAAGCGCCGACGGGCGCCGCCAACGCAGGGGAGAACGCGCCCGCACAGAGCACCGTCGCGCCCGCCTCGACCATCGAGCCGTCAGCCAGCAGCGCGCCCGCCACGCCGGAGTCGGCGTGCAGCAGCGACGCCACCGCGGTCCCCGGGCGCAGCTCGGCACCGGCTGCGCGTGCGGCGGAAGCCAGCGTCGCGCACGTCACCGCGGGATCGGCGAAGCCCGAGCACGGCTCGAAGGCCACCTCGTCGACATCCGAAAGATCCAGAGCCGGGTCCAGCGCGTGCATCTCGTCGCCGTCGACGACCGACGTCTCGACGCCCAGCTCCTGCAGCATCGCCACCCGCTCGCGCAGGGGCTCACCGGGCTCGGGCACGTAGACGAACCCCGTCGCGACAAATCCCGCCGGCCCGCCGTACGTCCCCGCGAAGTCCTCGAAGTCGCGCAGTCCGCGCAGCGCCAGTCGCGCCGACGACGGGTCGACGTAGTGCGTGCGGACGAGCGCACCCGACCGCTGCGTCGAGAGCCCACCCAGCGGCCCCGACTCGCAGAGCGTCACCGACATCCCGCGGCGCGCGGCGTGCACCGCGAGCGAGAGCCCGGTGATCCCGCCGCCGACGATCAGGACGTCGCGGGTCACGTGCGGCGCAGGTATGTCTCCTCCTCCCAGGCCGACACCGATTCCATGAAGCCGTTCCACTCCACGCGCTTGACCGCGACGAACTCGGCCAGCGCCTCCTCGCCCAGCGCGTCGCGCAGGACGAGGTCGCCCTCCAGCGCATCGAGCGCGTCGGGCAGCGAGCGGGGCAGCGTCTGCACCCCGAGCGAGGTCGCCGCGCCCGTGACCGGCGTGCCCGGGTCGATCCCGCGATCCACGCCGTCGAGGCCCGCCGCGATCATCCCCGCGAGCGCGAGGTACGGATTGCACGACGCGTCGACGGCGCGGTTCTCGAACCGGCCCGGACCGGGGACGCGCAGCATCGTCGTGCGGTTGTTCGCGCCGTAGACGATCGCGTCGGGCGACCACGACGCGCCCGAGCTGCCCGACGACGCGTACAGCCGCTTGTAGGAGTTGACCGTCGGCATCGAGAGCGCCGCGAGGGCCCGGCCGTGCGCGAGCACGCCGCCGATGAACGCGTAGGCGGTCGACGACAGGCCCAATCCCCGCTCATCGGTGTGGTCGAGGAACGCGTTCGTGCCGTCGTCCGCCCAGCAGGAGAGATGGACGTGTGCGCCCGAGCCGGTCTTCCCTGCGAGCGGCTTGGGCATGAACGAGCCGATCGCGCCGTGCGACGCGGCGATGTCGGCGATCAGGGTCCGCAGCAGCGTGAAGCGGTCGGCCGTCGTGAGCGCCGCGTCGAACCCGAAGTTGATCTCGAACTGGCCGTTGCCGTCCTCGTGGTCGAGCGCGGTGACGCCCCAGCCGAGGTCCTGCATGACCGTCACGAGCTCCTTCAGCACCGGCGCGGTGCGCAGCAGCGCCTTCAGGTCGTAACAGGGCTTGTCCAGGACGTCGAGCCCGTCGTACGGCATGAGCACGCCGTCCTCCCCGCGCTTGAGGAGGAAGAATTCGGGCTCCATCCCGACGACCGGCGCGAGGCCACGGTCGGCCGCCTGCGCCTGGACGCGGGCAAGGATCGCGCGGGCATCGCACGTCGCGACGACGTCGCCGTCCATCACCGTCGAGAACGCGACCGCCATGTCGGGCTGGTGCGGCAGGACCGTGACCGTCGAGGGGTCCGGCACCGCGAGGAACTCGGGGTGCTCGGGCCCGCGGGCAAAGCCGTGGTTGGCGAACGCGGCGAAGCCCGCGCCGTTGCCGGGCGCGCACGTCTCCGCCCATGCGGCGCGGGGCACGAGCTTGGCCTTCGCGGCGCCGTGGACGTCCACCCACTGGACGGCGATGAACTGGACCTCCTCGGGCAGCTCGGCCAAGGGGGTGGCCTCCGTGGAGAAGCTGGGGGTCGACATCGGACTCCTAGGCGGTCACACCCGGGATCCACGAGGTGCCCGCCAGCGGGACGCGCGCCATGGCGGCGGCCTCCACCGTGAGCGCCT
>JAEMSV010000088.1:0-9132 GCA_016462625.1 Solirubrobacteraceae bacterium
ATGCCTGACCTACCCACACGGTTCGAGCCGGCCGAGGTCGAGCCGAGCGTCACCGAGCGCTGGCTCGCGTCCGGGCTCTTCAGCCCCGAGGCCGAGGGCACCGCCGCGGAGAACTACTCGATCGCGATCCCGCCGCCCAACGTCACGGGCGCGCTGCACATGGGCCACGCGCTGAACGGGTCCATCCAGGACACGCTCACGCGCCTGAACCGCATGCGGGGCAAGCGCGCGAAGTGGATCCTCGGCACCGACCACGCGGGCATCGCCACGCAGCGCCAGGTCGAGAAGCGCCTCGAGGGGGAGGGGACGACCCGAGAGGCCGTCGGTCGCGAGGAGTTCAACCGCCGGGTCTGGGAGTGGCGCGAGGAGTTCGGCGGCACGATCATCGAGCAGTTCAAGCGCCTCGGCGCCTCGTGCGACTACGACGACGAGCGCTTCACGATGGATCCGCAGTACGTCGAGGCGGTCCAGAAGGTCTTCGTCGATCTGTACGAGGAAGGCCTGATCTACCGCGACTACTACATGGTCAACTGGGATCCGGGCCTCGGCACGGCCGTCTCGGACCTCGAGGTCGAGGAGCGCGAGGGGATCGTCGACACGCTCTTCTCGATCGCGTATCCGCTGGCCGACGGCGACGGGGAGCTCGTGGTCGCCACGGTCCGGCCCGAGACGATGCTCGCCGACACCGCCGTGGCGGTCCATCCCGATGACGAGCGGTACCAGGCGTTCATCGGCAAGGAGGTCATCCTGCCGATCGTCGGGCGGCGCCTGCCGATCATCGCCGACGAGTACGTCAAGACCGACTTCGGCACCGGCTGCCTGAAGATCACCCCGGGCCACGACCCCAACGACTTCGAGATCGGACGCAAGCACGGCCTCGAGGAGATCTCCGTCATCGGCGAGGACGGCCGCATGACCGAGGCCGCGGGTGAGGCGTTCGCCGGCCTGACGGTCGAGGAGGCGCAGAAGGCCGTCGTCGAGCGCCTGCGCGCGGACGGCAACGTCCGCGCCGAGGAGCCGTACACGCACACGGTCCCGTTCAGTCACCGCTCCGGCGCGCGGATCGAGCCGCTCATCTCGCTGCAGTGGTTCATGAACATGGAGGGGCTCGCGCAGCCCGCGATCGACGCGGTGAAGAACGGCGACATCGTCATCCACCCGGAGTCGCAGTCGCGGCGGTACATCGACTGGCTGGAGAACATCCGCCCGTGGTGCGTGAGCCGCCAGCTGTGGTGGGGCCACCAGATCCCCGTCTGGTACCGCGGCGAAGAGACCCACGTGGGGTCGACCGCTCCCGAGGGGGACGGGTGGCAGCGTGATCCGGATGTCCTGGACACCTGGTTCAGCAGCGCGCTCTGGCCGTTCGCGACGCTCGGGTGGCCGGAAGAAACCGCGAATTTGCGGGCCTTCTATCCCACAGACGTGCTGAGCACGGCGCGCGACATCCTCTTCCTGTGGGTCGCGCGCATGGTCATGATGGGCCTGCGGTTCCCGGGGGAGATCCCGTTCAAGGACGTCTACATCCACTCGGTCATCCAGGCGCCCGACGGTCGCCGGATGAGCAAGTCGCTGGGCACCGGGATCGACCCGCTGACCCTGATCGACGGTGGCCCGCGGCCGCCCGTGTTCGCGCAGGGCGGCGACTTCCCGGCGTACGGCGCCGATGCGGTGCGCTTCGGCCTGCTCGCGATGTCCTCCACGCAGGACGTGCGCTTCAGCGAGGAGAAGATCGAGCAGGGCCGCGCGCTGACGAACAAGCTCTTCAACGCGTCGCGGTTCGTGCTCCTGCAGGTCGACGAACGGGCTGAGGCGGCGCCGCGCCCGCGCACGATCGAGGACCGCTGGATGCTCTCGCGGCTGCAGCGGGCCAAGACGGAGCTGACCGCGCGGATCGACGCCTTCGACTTCGCGAAGGCCGCGCTCGGGCTCTACGAGTTCGTCTTCGACGAGCTGTGCGACTGGTACATCGAGATGGTCAAGCCCCGGCTCTACGCCGAGGACGACCCCGAGGGGCTCGCCGACCTCCACGCGACGCTGCTGGAGATTCTGCGCGAGACGCTCGCGCTGGCCCACCCGATCATCCCGTTCGTGACCGAGCAGCTGTGGTCCGTGCTGCCCGAGGGCGCGCGCGGCGACGAGGCGCTGCTCGCCGGCGCGACGTACCCGGGGGTCGACGACGCGCTCGTCGACGCCGGGGCGGAGACCGCGGTGCGGCAGGCGATCGAGGCCGTGACGGCCGTGCGCGGGTGGCGCGACCACGTGGGCGTCCGGCCCGGCGCGGTCCTGCCGGCCCGGCTGCCGGCGGGCTACGCGGACGTCGCGGCGCTCATCGCGGCGCTCGCGCGGCTGGACCTGACGGCGGGCGAAGGCGCGCCGATCGCGGCCGTCGCCGTGCCGGGCGGTGCCGTGGACCTGCTTCCGACCGACGAGGTCAACCTCGAAGCGGCGACCGAGCGCGTGGCGGCCGAGCGCAAGAAGCTCGAGTCCGAGATCAAGCGCGCGGAAGGCAAGCTCGCGAACGAGAAGTTCGTCTCCAAGGCGCCGGAGGCCGTGGTGCAGGAGGAGCGGGACAAGCTCGCGCGGCTGAAGGTCGAACTCGAGCAGCTGGAGGCCGAATGACTCGCCCTGCGGGCTCGCATTCGGCCGGGAGTACTCGCTGCGCTCGTACGTCCCCTGCTGCTGAGGCGGAGGAGTGGCTGCTCGGTCTCGAGCTGTTCGGCATGCGCTTCGGTCTGGACCGCATGCGCCGCCTGCTCACGGTGCTCGGATCGCCCCAGGAGCGCTACGGCGCGATCCACGTCGTCGGGACGAACGGGAAGTCCTCGACGACCCGCATGATCGCCGCGATCCTCGAGCGCCACGGGGTCCGGGCCGGCGCGTACCTGTCGCCGCACCTCAACGCCTTCGCCGAACGGATCCGGGTGGGCGACGCCGACGTCGGTGAGGCGGCCTTTGCGGCCTCTGTCGCGCGGGCCCGGCGCGCCGCTGAGCGCGTCGACCGCACGCTCGAGGAGGGCGACCGCGTCACGCAGTTCGAGGCGCTCACGGCCGCCGCGTTCGACGAGCTCGCGGCGGAGGGCGTCGAGGTGGCCGTCGTCGAGGCCGGCCTCGGCGGGCGCTACGACGCCACCAACGTCCTCGACGCGCGGGTCGTGGTCCTGACGAACGTCGGCCTGGAGCACACCCGCTGGCTCGGTCCGACGGTCGCGGACATCGCCCGCGAGAAGCTGGCGGTCGTGCCCGAGGGCGGAACGCTGGTCCTCGGCGCCGATCTGCATCCCGACGCGCGAGCGGAGGCCGACGAGGTCGCCGAGCGGAAGGGCGCGACGATCGTCGAGGCGCCCGCGGATCCCGGCGTTCCGGTCCACGCGCTGGGGGACTTCCAGCTGCGGAACTTCGCCGCTGCCATCGAGGCGGCGCGGGCCTGGCTGGGCCAGCTCGACGCCGAGGCGGTGCGTGCGGCGGCGGCCCAGGTGGCCGTGCCCGGGCGCTTCCAGCTTGTCGCGAGGGAGCCGGACACCGTGCTCGATGGCGCGCACAACCCGGGGGGGATGACGGCCCTGGCGCAGTCGCTGCCCGGTTTCCTGCGCGGGCGCGAGCTCGTCGCCGTCGTCAGCGTGCTCGACGACAAGGACGCCGCGGGGATGCTCGGGGCACTGCTGCCGCACTGCGCGCAGGTCGTCGTGACGTCCAACGCGAACCCGCGGGCGCTGAGCCCGGCCACCTTGGAGTCGCTGGTCGGGCAGGTCGATCCCGACGCGACGCTGCACCGCGAGCCCGAGCCGAAGGCCGCGCTCGCGCGGGCCCGCACGCTTGCGGGGCCGGGAGGCGTCGTGCTCGCCACCGGTTCGATCTACCTCATCGCCGACCTCCTGAGGAGCCCCGGCCAGCGCCGGGTGTCGATGCTGTGATGGACGACGACGGACCCAACGCCTTCGCCCTGATCGCCGCCGTGGCGATCATCGTCGCCCTGGTGATCCTGGTGTTCTTCGCACTGGGCTACCTGTTCGGGCGACTGTTCCTGTAACCCGGTGCTCTAGGCTTTCTGCCCTCATGCTTGCCGTATTCGGGATCGAAGAAGATGGTCTGAAGCTGGCCGTCAACCTGCTGCTGCTGTTCCTGGTGGTCGTCTACCTGGCCCTGGTCTACTGGACCTACTCGGACGCCCGGCGGCGCATCGACGACGGCATGCTCGTCGGATGTGCGGTGGTGGCGGCCATCGTCTTCCCGTTCATCGGGGTCGTCGTCTACATGATCGTGCGCCCGCCGGAGTTCCTGGAGGACGTCCGCGAGCGCGAGCTCGAGATGCAGGCGGCCGAGGCACGGCTGCATCAGCTGAGCTACCTGGCGTGCCCGCACTGCAGCTTCGAGGTCAAGGAGGACTGGCTGCGCTGCCCGTCCTGCACCCGCAAGCTCCGCGACCCGTGCGCGAACTGCGCCAAGCCGCTGGACCCCGACTGGCGCCTGTGCCCGTACTGCGAAGCCGACGTGGCCGGTGCGTCGACCGCTCGTCGCCGTCGGAGCCGGTCGCGCACTGCGGACGACGAATCGGCCTCCGATTCGACGTCCGAACGCACCGCCGTCGACTCGTAGGCCGTCGTGTCGGAGGTCCGCGAGCTGGCCGCCGGTGAGTCCCACCTCGCGGCGGCCGCAATGCTCGAGCTGCGCCCGCACTTCCGCACCGCCGAGGGCGTCGCCGCAAAGATGGACGAGCAGCGGTCCCAGGGCTATCGGCTCGCTGGGTCGTTCGCGCCCGGTGAGGAGGAAGCCGCCGGCGCGATGGGGTTCAGGGTCGAGGACAAGCTCGCGTACGGGCACGCGATCTACATCGACGACCTGGTGACCCGCGCGGACCGGCGCGGCGGGGGCCATGCTGACGCCCTGTTTGCCTTCGCGCTCAAGGAGGCGCGCGCGATCGGCTGCGCGATCGTGCACCTCGACTCCGGCGTGCAGGCCGAGCGCGAG
The DNA here is from genome assembly GCA_016462625.1 of Solirubrobacteraceae bacterium. Next base: position 4,966 of record JAEMSV010000088.1, read on the forward strand.
GCGGCGCACCGGTTCTACTTCCGGCACGGCATGCGCATCGTGTCCTACCACTTCGCCCGCCCGGCCTGACTGAGCGCGCCCGTTAGAGGCAGGCATCAATTGGGGCAGCCGAGCCCGACCGCGAAAGTACTGGGGCGGCAGGCCGACGTTGGCGCCGGCCTACTCGGCGGGCGTAAAGCCTGTCACCGCGACGGCTTCGCGCTCAAACGCACGCGCGGCATCACGGGCTACGGGATGCCTCTCAGCGACCTCATCGCTCAGATCGTCGTAGGTCTTACGTCCGCTTCGGAGCAGTGTGGCCGTGACAGTGACGTGGAAGGTCTGATCGAGAGACTCCTTGGCGAGGCGACTCAAGTCGTGGTCTTCGCCCAAGCGGATTCGGATCCGTGTCGCGTATTCGCGCAGCGCTTCCTCATGCTTCCGGCAAGCATCAAGTCTGTCGTCAATGATGCTGGCGATGCGGGCACCACTGAGGGAGACCGCTAGAAGCCCGAGCGCTTTCGCCGCGCGGCCTAGTTCAGTGGCCGCGTCTTCGACGAGGTCGCGCGTCACGGCGAGGTCGGCGAGGTGCCGTTCCGCGCGGAGCGCCCGTTCCTGTCGCTCAGTGTCGTGGGCGAGCTGCGCCTGCTGACGCTCGAGGTCGTGAACCAGCTGCGCTTGCTGCCGTTCAAGGTCGTGCGCGCGTTCGTCGGAGGCTCGCTTCTCGGCACTCGCGCGTTCGTCGGAAGCTCGCCGCTCGGCACTCGCGAGCTCGTCCGAAGCTCTCTTCTCGGCGCTCGCTAGTTCCTTCTTGAGCCGCTGCGCTGCCGTTCCCGCCGCGATGACGGCAGCGATGACGGCTGCCGCAGCCACGGCGACTGGGACGACCCATGAGGGCGCGCCCCCGGCGCGGCCGTCGTAAATCGATGGCACCGTTTCGGTCACGGTCCTAGCTGTCTGCGTGATGCTTTGCCCGGCCTGCGCGAGGAGCACGCCGCGACGATAGGTCGAGGGAAGGACGGACGGGGCGAACTAGGGCACGCTCCAACGATGTCGTATGTGCGGTGTTGGTCCCGTACCAACAGCGGAGCCAATGCGGTCCCTGTTGCCATGCTCTCGTGCCTGATCCTCGCGTGGCTAGCGACGGCTACTCCCTGGACTTCGGCGACCTCGCGGGCGACTTCTCGACTGGCGCGGCGACGAGTGAGTGCTCCTCCATGGCGAGCACGAGCCGACCCGCAGCGGGGTTGGGGCTGCTAGAGGTTGACCCATGCTGCATCGCCTCCGCGGCGCTGCGGCTCTGCTGGCCGTCGTCGCCGCGACCGTCGGCGGCGCCGTCCTCGCGCTGGAGACCTACTCCCAGGAACGCGCGCTCTCGATCGGGACCGTCGACCTGAACGTCGACATCGCCCATCGCGGCGCGCTCGACCTGTACGTCCCGCTCGTCGACTGGGGCGTCCGGTTCGACGCCGTGCGGCTCCCGGTCCGGGTGAAGCTGGACATCCGCTCCCTCAATCGCGACGTCGTCGAGAGCGCCGCCGAGGGCGAGCTGCCCGCCGTGCGCGATCTGCGCGACGAGGCCACCGATGCGCTGCGCTCCTATCTGCTCGCGGCGATCGCGATCGCCGCGGTCGCATCGCTCGCGGCAGGGCTGATGATGGCGTTCGCGATGCGCAGCACGCACGTCGCGCCGCTGCGCCGGCTCGTGATCACGGCCGTCATCGGCGCGGTCGCATGCACCGCCGTCATCGCGCTGCTAATCCCGCCGCGCGGCTCGTTCGAGCACCCCGAGTACTACGCCAACGGCCCGGACATCCCCGTCGCGCTCGAGGCGCTGGAGGATCTGCGCCGGTCGGGGGGCGTCCTGGGCGACGAGCTCGACCAGCAGCTCGTCGGCCTCGCGCGGCTCGTCCAGTCCCCGGGCGAGCGGGAGACGCTCGGCGCCGGGCGCCGGTTCGTCATCGCCTCGGACCTGCACAACAACGTGCTGGCGCTTCCGACCCTGGAGCGGACCGCACGGGGCGCCGTCGTCCTCTTCGCCGGTGACCTGACCGACCGCGGCACGCCGCTGGAGTCGACCGCGACCAAGCGCGTGGTGGGGGCCGGCAGTCGCTTCGTGGCCGTGGCGGGCAACCACGACTCCGACACCTCGATGCAGCGCCTGGCCGACGAAGGCGCCGTCGTCCTGACGCGCCGCGGGCGGCTGCTGCCCAGCGGCCGGTACGGCCAGCAGGTCGTGACCGTCGGGGGCGCGCGGATCGCCGGCTACGACAGCCCGAACCAGCGCATGCAGGCCGACGACTACGCCGACCGCGGCGCCGACATCACGCCCGTCCAGCGTCAGCACTTCTCCGACTGGCTGACCGGGCTGCTCGACGAGACCGAGGTCGACGTGGTCATGGTCCACGAGCCGTCGCTGGCCGCCGAGGCCGTCGCCGACCTCCGCCGCGAACCCCGCGTGCGGCCGCCGGTCGTGGTCACGGGACATACGCACCGCCAGTACGCACGGGAGATCAAGGGCGTCCTCGAGGTCAACGGCGGGACGCTGGGCGCGGGCGGCACCGGGAACCTCGCGGGGCCGGAGGCGGACGCCCTCGGGCTCGCGGTGGTGCGGTACAGCGTGGACCCGTTCCGCGCCCTCGCGGCCGACACCGTGCAGATCGATCCGGCGACCGGCTCGGCACGGGCGGAGCGTCTGCGCCTGAGGTGACGTACCCTCCTCCGTCGCACGACCAAGCTTCCAGGAGACATCGCAATGGCCACAGAGAAGACCCTCATCCTCGTCAAGCCCGACGCCTTCGCGCGCGGCCTCACCGGCGAGATCCTCGCCCGGTTCGAGCGCAAGGGCCTGACGATCGCCGCGCTGAAGCAGACGACGCTGACCGTCGAGATCGCCGAGGAGCACTACGGCGAGCACAACGGCAAGCCGTTCTTCGGCGAGCTCGTCGAGTTCATCACGTCGGGCCCGCTGGTCGCCGCGATCCTCGAGGGCGAGAGCGCCATCAAGGCCGCGCGTCAGGTCATCGGCGCGACGAACCCGCTCGAGTCGGCCACCGGCTCGATCCGCGGCGACTTCGCCATCGAGGTCGGGACGAACCTCGTCCACGGCTCGGACTCGGTCGAGGCGGGCGTGCGCGAGGCTTCGATCTTCTTCCCGGAGCTCTCGTAACGCTCATTCTGGCCAGCGCGTCGCCGCAGCGGCGCGCCATCCTCCAGCAGCTCGGCATCGCGTTCGAGGTCGTCCCTGCCAACGTCCCCGAGCTCGAGCAGGGCGACCCCGTTGAGGTCGTCACGGAGAACGCGCGGGCCAAGGCGCTCGCGGTGGCGAAGCGGCCTGGCCACCGTCCCGGCGAGCTCGTCATCGGCGTCGACACCGAGGTGCATCTCGACGGCGAGATCTTCGGCAAGCCTGCTGACGCTGCAGATGCCCGGGCCATGCTCACCCGCCTGAACGGCCGCACGCACGAGGTCCACAGCGGCCTCGCGCTCGTCCAGAACGGCACAGCGGACGTGCGCCACGACACGACCCGTGTGACGTTCCGCACCCTCACCGAGCAGCAGATCGCCGATTACGTGGACATCGGCGAATGGCAGGGCCGGGCAGGCGGATTCGCGATCCAGCTCCGCGGGGCGGCGCTGATTCGCCGGATAGAGGGCGATTACCTCAACGTCGTCGGCTTCCCCGTCGCTGCATTTCTCGATGCGGCGCCCGAGCTGATGGGGCCCGCTCGCTAGACTGCGCCGCGGCGTTCTGCCCAACGCGACCAGTCCCCTGGGCGCATTGACTTTGCAGGGTATTTCGCCGCAAGAACCCATGGGTGTCTTCACGTATCTCACCGGCATGGGCGGCCGCGACATGGCCGTCGACCTCGGCACAGCCAACACGCTCGTTTACGTGCGTGGCCGCGGCATTGTCCTGAGCGAGCCCTCCGTCGTCGCGATCGACTCGCGCAGCGGCGAGGTCCACGCGGTCGGGATCGAGGCCAAGCGCATGCTCGGCCGCACCCCGGGAACCATCCAGGCCATCCGCCCGCTGAAGGACGGCGTCATCGCCGACTTCGACGTGACGGAGGAGATGCTGCGCCACTTCATCCAGAAGGTGCACCAGAACCGCTGGGCGCATCCCCGGGTCGTCGTGTGTGTTCCCTCTGGCGTGACCGGAGTCGAGAAGCGCGCCGTCGAGGAGGC
>JAEMSV010000088.1:9232-14951 GCA_016462625.1 Solirubrobacteraceae bacterium
ATCGGCCAGCAGACGGCCGAGGAAGTGAAGCTCGAGATCGGGTCTGCCTACCCGATGCCCGAGGAGGTCCAGGCCGAGATCCGCGGCCGCGACATGGTCTCCGGCCTGCCGAAGACCGTCGTCCTCACGAGCGAGGAGATCCGCCAGGCGCTCGAGGAGCCGCTGTCGCAGATCATCGACGCGGTGAAGGAGACGCTCGATCGCACGCCGCCCGAGCTCTCGAGCGACATCATGGACCGCGGCATCATGCTCGCCGGTGGCGGCGCGCTGCTGCAGGGGCTCGACGAGCGTCTTCGCGAAGAGACGCAGATGCCGGCCCACCTCGCCGAATCACCCCTGACCTGTGTCGCTGTCGGATCCGGACGCTCCCTCGAGGAGTTCGAAGTGATCCACCGCGCCAACCGCGGCTCGCGCCAACGCCGTCGCCGCTATTAGCGCGCGGCCCACGCCCATGCAGACCTTGGAGTTTTCCCCCACGTGTACGACAAGTCGGTCCGGCGGCGCCGGGCAGTGCTCGCACTGCTCGTCGTCAGCTGCCTGATCCTGCTCACCGCATACTTCGGCAACTCAGCCGGGGGCTCGATTCAGCGCGGCTTCAACGAGGTGCTCAGCCCCATCCAGGAGGGCGCGAGCCGAGCGCTGAAGCCCGCACGCGACCTCGTCGGCTGGTTCGGCGACACGCTCGACGCCAAGGGCGACGTGGAGGATCTGCGTCGTGAGCGCGACGACCTGCGCAACGAGCTGGTCGCCAACGAGGCGGCCGCGCGCGAGAACCAGGAGCTGCGGGCGCAGCTGGAGATGACCCAGGCGCTGAGCCTCGGCGACTACGGCCCGAAGACTGCGCGCGTCATCTACTACGACCCGAGCGTCTGGTACTCGTCGATCGGCATCGACAAGGGCAGCTCCGACGGCGTGCGGACCGGGATGCCGGTGATCGCGTCCGGCGGCCTCGTGGGCCACGTCGACGACGTCACGCGCGGCTCGGCACGGGTCACCCTGATCACCGACCACACCTCCGGGGTCCCCGCGCGGACGAACAGGGGCGGGGCGACCCCGGTCCTCGGCGTGGTGGAGAGCTCGGGCGCCGGCAACCCGAACGACCTGGTCCTGAACTACACGCCGCCGCGTCGCGAGGTCGACGAGGGCGAGCGGATCATCACGTCGGGGACCAACTCCAGCCGGTTCACCTCGCTGTACCCGCCGAACCTGCCGATCGGCGAGGTCACGAGCATCGAGGATCCGGGCTCCGACAGCCAGGAGATCCACCTGCGCCCGTTCGTGGACCTCCGCGGGCTGGAGTTCGTGCAGGTCCTCACCACGGTCAACTCCGGGAACGACGGCGGGTGAGCGGCAGCCAGCCCCTCATCCTGCGGGTCGCCCTGCTCGGTCTCGTCACCGTGATCGTGCAGATCACGCTGGTCAGCCAGCTGCGGATCGCCGGCGGCATCGCGGACCTCACGCCGCTCGTCGTGCTCTTCGTCGGCCTGCTCTGCGGCGCGATCGTGGGGTCGACCTTCGGCTTCGCGGTCGGCCTCTTCCTCGACATCGCCCTGTTCCACACGCTGGGGATCTCGTCGCTGCTGCTCGTGGCGATCGGCTACGTCGCCGGCCGGGTGCGCGACTCGCGCGATCCCGAGGGCGCGTTCGTCCCGCTGTTCGGCGCCGGAGCGGCCACGCTGGCCTGGGTGCTGGGGTACGCCGTCATCCAGTTCATGCTGGACGTGGAGGCGCCGGTGAGCGGCGTGATCCTCCGCCAGACGCTCGTGACGATGCTCCTGAACATGCTGTTGGCGCTGCCTGTGTACGCAGTGGTGCGATCCTGGTTGGTGCCCGCACTGCCCGAGGACCCCCGCCGGCGCCGCCGCCGGGCGACGACCACGTCCCTTTCTCCTCTGTCGCGGGCCCGGTAATTCATGGTCGACCCGATCCAGGACCGCCGTCCCCCGATCACACCGCAGCTGGCGCTGCGCGTGGCGGTCTTCGGCGGCGTAGCGCTCGTCCTGTTCGCGGTCATCTTCTTCCGCCTCTGGTACCTGCAGGTGCTCTCGGGCGATCAGTACCTGGCCGAGGCCAACGACAACCGGGTGCGCGAGATGCGGATCCAGGCGCCCCGCGGGGAGATCGTCGACCGCAACGGCAGCGTGCTCGTCTCCAACCGCCAGGCGATCGTGGTGACGCTGGACCCGAGCAAGCTCCCGGACTCCGAGCGCGACATGGCCGCGACGTGGGGCCAGGACGCCGGGCGCCGGGCGGCGAAGCCCGAGGGCCGGCGCGGGCCGCAGGTGCCGATCCCGGGGATCGACAACGGCGACCTGCGCGAGCAGTACCAGCGCCTGGGCAAGGTGCTCGGCCGGTCGGCGACCTCGATCCACCGCGACGTGATCCGCCAGCTCGCGCAGGTGCCGTACGCCGACGTGCGCCTGGAGACCGACGTCCCGCGCTCGATGCTGAACTACATCTCCGAGCGCAAGACCGAGTTCCCCGGCGTGAACATCGAGGAGATCTACCTGCGGCGTTACCCGAAGAAGGAGCTCGCCGCGCAGCTCGTCGGGACCGTGGGGGAGATCAGCCCCAAGCAGCTGCGCAAGAAGCGCTACCGCGACGTCAAGCAGGGCACGATCATCGGCCAGGACGGCTTGGAGTATCAGTACGACTCGTATCTGCGCGGAAAGGACGGCATGCGCCGCATCCAGGTCGACGCGCTGGGTCGGCCCAAGGGCGACCTGGAGAAGGCCGACCCGACCGCGGGGCGCACGCTGAAACTCTCGGTGGACCTGGGGCTCCAGAAGACCGCGCAGGAAGCGCTGGGGACCATCGGCGGCGGGCGCTCCGGCGCGGCGGTCGCGCTGGATCCCCGCACGGGCGAGGTCCTGGCGATGGCGTCGTACCCGAGCTTCGACCCGAAGGTCTTCACGAAGCCGATGACGCAGGCCAAGTACGAGTCGCTGACCAGCGACGAGAACGGCGCGCCCATCTTCAACCGGGCGATCGGCGCCCAGTACCCCACGGGCTCGACCTTCAAGATCGTCACGGCGATGGCCGCCCTGGAGACGGGCGTCCGCGGGCCCGACACGGTCATCGAGGACGGCGGCGTCTTCAAGCTCGGCCCGCAGGAGTTCAAGAACGCGGGCGACGCGGTGAACGGCTCGATCTCGCTGCGCCAGGCGCTCGAGGTCTCCAGCGACGTCTACTTCTACCAACTGGGCGCCCAGCTGAACCTCCTGCGCGGCCAGGTGCTGCAGAACTGGGCGAAGAAGTTCTCCTTCGGCCGCCGCACCGGCATCGACCTGCCCGGCGAGACCAAGGGCCTCGTGCCCGACCGCCAGTGGCGCAAGGAGCTCGGCGACGAAGAGCTGAAGTGCCGCAAGGAGAAGAAGGTCTCGAGCTGCGGCATCTCCGATGCCCGCCCGTGGTCGGGCGGCGACAACGTCAACCTCTCCGTCGGCCAGGGCGACCTGCAGGCCACGCCGCTCCAGCTCGCGACCGCCTACGCCACGCTCGCCAACGGCGGCAAGCGGATCAAGCCGCACCTCGGCCGCGAGGTCGAGGACAGCCAGGGCCGGACGATCCAGCGGATCCAGTCGGCCGGCTCGACCCGCGTGAAGTTCAGCGAGACCAACCAGCAGGCGATCATGGACGGGCTGAAGCTCGCCGCCGAGGGCCCGTCCGGCACCTCGACCGACGTCTTCAAGGGCTGGAACCACGCCCGGTACCCCGTCTTCGGCAAGACCGGCACCGCGGAGAGGGCGCCCAAGGCCGACCAGTCCTGGTACGCCGCGTACGTCCCGGACAAGGACAAGCCGATCGTCGTCGTCGCCACCGTCGAGGAGGGCGGCTTCGGCGCAGACACCGCCGCGCCGATCGTGCGGCAGATGCTGTCGCAGTGGTTCTACGGCAAGGCCGGCGAGGTCGTCCGCGGAGACTCGAAGACGAACTGATGAACGAGTCGCCGATCCGTCCTCCGCGCTCGCTGGCGCTCCCGTTCGACCCGCTGCTGCTCGTGGCGACCCTCGGGATCATGGCGTGCTCGCTCATCGCGATCGGCGCGTCGACGAGCGACGACATCCCCGGGCAGCCCGACTACTACCTCAACCGTCAGGCTCTGTTCTTCGCGGTCGGCCTTGTGATCGCCGCGGCGATCAGCCGGATCGACTACACCCGGCTGCGCGAGCTGAAGTACGGCATCTACGCGCTGTCGATCGGGCTGATCCTCGCGGTGTGGGCGTTCGGCGGCGTCACCCGCGGCTCGCGGCGCGCGATCCAGCTGCCGTTCTTCGAGGTGCAGTCCTCCGAGCTCGTCAAGGTGCTGCTCATCGTGGTGCTGAGCGCAGTGGTCGTCGATCGGGCGCGGGACCTGGGCAGTCGTCAGACGACAGCCCGGATCATGCTGCTCGCGCTCATCCCGACTGCGCTCGTGATGCTCCAGCCCGACCTCGGGTCGGCGCTGGTCTACGTCGTGTCCGCCGTGGCGATCCTGTTCGTCGCCGGCGTGCCGTGGCAGCGCCTGGCGGTGCTCGGCGCGATCGGCGTCTCGGCCATCGTCTTCGTGCTCGCGATCGGCCCCGCCGTGGGGGTCAGCGTGCTCCACGACTACCAGGTGGAACGGCTCACGGCTTTCCTTCATCCGACCGACAACCCAGGAGATGAGGGCTATCAGCAGAACCAGTCCCGAATCGCCGTGGGCGCCGGTCAACGGACCGGGCGCGGCGAACTGGCCTCCCAGACGCGCTTGAACTTCCTGCCCGAACACCACACGGACTTCATCTTCGCCGTCGTCGGCGAGCGCTGGGGCTTCACGGGCTCGGCCATCGTCTTGACCCTCTACGCGCTCCTCTTATGGCGAGGACTGCGCATCCTCACGATTTCGAAGAACCTGTACGGAGCACTGATCGCCGGCGGCATCGTCGCGATGATCCTGTTCCAGCTCTTCGTCAACGTGGGCATGAACATTGGAATCATGCCCATTACCGGCATCCCCCTGCCCCTTATGTCGTACGGGGGATCCTCCGTTTTGACCACCCTCATCGCCATCGGCCTCCTGCAGTCGATCTACGCGCAGGGCCGGGCGGCGGCCGCGACCAAGGGTCGCGTGCTCACCATGTGAATTCGCAAGGAATGAACTCTTGAAGAAGCAAGTGCTTGTCAGCGTCGACCGGGGAGAGACCCGCGTCGCGCTCATGGAAGAGTCCGAGACCAAGTCCCGGGCCAAGAAGAAGCCCGACCTCGCCGACGGCTACCGGACCGCCGAGATCTATCTCGAGCGCCGTGGCAACCGCTCCATCGTCGGCAACGTCTACAAGGGCAAGGTCGACAACGTCCTGCCCGGCCTCGAAGCGGCGTTCGTGGACATCGGCCTGGAGAAGAACGGCTTCCTGCACGTCGACGAGATCGTGCTGCCGGGCGTCGAGACGCCGCGGCGCGGCCGGGGCAAGGAGGGCGGCAAGAAGATCTCCGACCTGCTCAAGCCCGGTCAGGAGATCGTCGTCCAGGTCGTCAAGGACCCGCTGAAGACCAAGGGCGCGCGCCTGTCGATGGAGCTCACCATCGCGGGCCGCTACATGGTCTACGCCCCCACGGGCGAGGGCGTGGGCGTCTCCAAGCGCCTGGAGGACAAGGAGCGCGAGCGCCTCCGCAAGGAGGTCAAGGGCCTCGACCTCAACGGCGGCGGCGCGATCGTCCGCACGGCGGCGCACGGCGCCAAGCGCGTCGACTTCGAGCG
>JAEMSV010000234.1 GCA_016462625.1 Solirubrobacteraceae bacterium
CACCCGCACGACGAGGCCCGCCCGCAGCGACCGCGGCAGCGCACCGCGCGCCGCCGCCTTCGGATCCGTGCCGACGGCGACCGCACGAGCCGCGGCGCCCGCCGCCCCGCCACTCAGCCATGCGGCCTGCCCCGCGACGAGGGCCTGCCACGCGCCGAGCGCCAGCACGACGATCAGCGGGAGCAGTGCGACGAACTCGACCGTCGCCGTCCCCGCCCGGGAGGCGAGACGAGACGAGAGGCGGCGCGCGAGAGGCATGCGCCAACCCTGTCGTCGAACCTGCGACGGAACCAGACGCAGGTGTTACAGCGGTGTGGAGGAGGAAGTCCTAGATGCCGTACTCGCGGTACTGCCGCCACGTGGCGTACAGCCCGTACGCGCCCGCGGCCATCAGGCCGAACCACAGCGCGAAGCCGAGGGACCCGCTGTGCTGGAGCATGCGCGATGCGCAGATCAGCGCGATCGCGATCGCCCCGATCGACGCGTAGAGCACGAGCCGGTACCGCTCGCCCAGCCCGTAGATGTCGGTGCGGAACCGCCGGTACAGCTGACCCAGGATGAGCGCCGTGACGACGATGAAGATCGCGCCGAGGACCTGCGAGAGCAGCTCGGCGCCATCGTCGCCGCCGGGCAGGAACGCGACGACGACCGCCAGGCCGACGAGGATCGCGATGTTGCGGGCGGCGGTGCCGGACACGCCAGGGATCCTACCCGGCGTGCCGACCGCGACTCAGCGCTGCTCGGCGCGCACGGACGGCTGCTCGCCCCGTGCCGACTGCGCAGCGACTTCGGCCAGCTCGGCCTCGAGTGCGCCCGCGGGCTCCACGTCCACGCGCTCGGGCGCGAACCGGTAGCCCACCCCGAAGTGCGTGTGGATGTAGCGCCAGCTCGGTGACGCCTTCTCCAGCTTCTGCCGGAGCTTGCGGACGAACACGTCGACCGAACGGTCGCCGCGCGCCATCGCGTAGCCCCAGACGCGCTGGTAGACCTCTTCGCGCTCGAGCACGCGGCCCTCGGCCTCGGCGAGCAGGTGGATCAGCTCGAACTCGCGGCGGGTCAGATCGATCGACTTGCCGTGGACGAACGCCTGGAACTGGTCCGAGCGCACCTCGACCTCGCCGGCCTGGACCGGAAGGGACGGCGCCGGGGCCTCCGTGCGACGGCGGCGGCGGACGACCGCCTCGACGCGCGCGATGAGCTCCTCCGGATGGCACGGCTTCGTCACCCAGTCGTCGGCGCCCATGCGCAGGCCGCGGACGCGCTGGGCGACCGTGGACTGACCGGTGCAGACGACGACACCGAGGCCGGGCACAGCGGCGCAGATGCGCTCGAGGTAGTCCCACGCCTGCGTGCCGAGCACGGCCAGGTCGACGACGATGGCGCCGAGGCGCATGGCGATCACGGTCTCCACCGGGATCGGGCCGGGCACCACGCGGTGCTCCCAGCCGAGCCGGTCCAGGCGCTTGGTCAGCACCTGCAGGAACCCGGAATCCGCATCGATGACAGCGATGCGTAGCGGTGCGCCGTGGGGAGCCGGCGCACTGGAGAGGTCGCTGGGACTACCGACCTGATTGCGGTCCGTCATGACATCCATGAGTCTAGACCCAGGTACCGGCAGATTGCTGCCTGGGTGACACCGGGATTACAGGTTGTTCACAAGCGGTTCCGCAAACACGGGAAATCGCCCGGAAAGGGCTCACGCGTCGCCGCCGGAACGGGCCGCGTCTCCGAACTCGCGGAACAGCCCTGAGACGATGAACGCGACCTGCTCGCCGACGTCCACGGCGTTGTCGCCGATGCGCTCGAACGCGCGCGCGACCATCGTCATCGACATCGCCCACTCGCGCGTGTCGACGTCGTCGCCGATCTCCACCGCCATGCGGAAGATCTCCTTGTTCAGCGTGTTGATGGTGCGGTCCTGGCGGACGAGGTCCTCCGCGAGGCCGACGTCGCGCACGGCGAACGCCTGACGGCACTGGGTGACCTCGCTGCGCGCGGCCTTCCCCATGCGCATGACCTTCGCGAGCATCTCGGGATCGCGCGGCGGCTCGTGGCCGACCAGCGGGATCATCTTCGCGATGTTCACACACTGATCCGCCATGCGCTCCATGTGCTTGACGGTGTGGAGGATCGCCGCCACGAGGCGGAGATCGCCGGCCACAGGGGCCTGGAGGGCGAGCAGCGTGAGCACGCTCTGGTGGATCTCCAGGTAGCGCCCGTCGATCCGGTCGTCATCGGCGATGACGATCTGCGCGAGCTCGACGTCCTGATGCTCGAGGGCCTCGAGCACGCGGTCGACCTGGGCCACCACCATGTCGAGTCCTTCAAGCGTGGCGTTCTCGAGCTTCGCCAGTTCCTCGGTGAACTCCTGGCGGGTATGCACGCGCACCGCCATCAGCCGAACTTGCCGGTGACGTATTCCTCCGTACGGGAATCCGAGGGCTGCGTGAAGATCTTCTCGGTGATGTCGTGCTCGACGAGCCGGCCGACGCGGTTGGACTCGCCGGCGCTGAGGTCGACGGTGAAGAACGCCGTCTTGTCCGACACGCGCGCGGCCTGCTGCATGTTGTGCGTGACGATCACGATCGAGTACTCCTCCTTGAGCTCGAGCATGAGGTCCTCGATCCGGTTGGTGGAGATCGGGTCGAGGGCGGAGCACGGTTCGTCCATGAGGAGGACGTCGGGCTGGACCGCCAGGGCGCGCGCGATGCAGAGGCGCTGCTGCTGGCCGCCGGACATGCCGAACGCGTTGTCCTTCAGACGATCCTTGACGTCGTCCCAGAGGGACGCGCGGCGCAGGGCGTTCTCGACGATCTCGTCCATGTCGCCCTTCATGCCCGTGATCTTCGGGCCGAACGCGATGTTGTCGTAGATCGACTTCGGGAACGGGTTCGGCTTCTGGAAGACCATGCCGATGTGCTTGCGCACCTGGACCGGGTCGACGTCCTTCGCGTACAGGTCCTGCCCGTGGTAGACGATGCTGCCGCGGACCTCGGCGCTCGGGATCAGGTCGTTCATGCGGTTCAGGCACCGCAGGAAGGTGGACTTGCCGCAGCCCGACGGGCCGATGAGCGCCGTGATCTCGTTCTTCATCAGCGGCGCGGTGACCTCGGCCACGGCGAGCTTGCCGCCGTAGAGCACGTCGACGCCCGTGCAGTCGAAGATCGCCTCGGTCGATCCCGGCCCGTCCGCGGGCTTGGGCTCGAGGTGCGGGCTGACCTCGTGTGCGGAGCTGGAGGTGGTCGGCTCGTCCATGGTCTCGGTAGTGGGGCTCTCTGCGGTCTGGGTCTTCTCGGGCACGCTAGGTCTCCCTTACCACTTCTGCTCGAAGCGGTTGCGCAGGTAGATGGCGATGGAGTTCATGAGGAGCAGGAGCCCCATCAGCACCAGGATGGTTGCAGATGCGAGCTCCAAGAACTGCGGGTCGGAGTCCTTCGAGTACGCGAAGATCTGGACGGGCATCGCCGTGAAGGCGCTGCTGAGGCTGTCCGGGTTAAAACGAGGTGAAACGGCGGCGCCGATGACGATGAGCGGCGCGGTCTCACCGATGGCGCGGCTCAGGGCCAGGATCACACCCGTGGCGATCCCCGAGATCGAGCCCGGAAGCACCTGCCGCCAGATGGTCTGCCACTTCGTCGCGCCGAGCGCGAGCGCCCCGTCGCGGATCGACGACGGGACCGCGCGGATGGCCTCGCGCGAGACGATGATGACCACCGGCAGGACGAGCAATGTCAACGTGATGCCGCCCGCGAGGAGCGTCGGCCCGAGGCTCAGCGGACCGCGGACGATGAACGCCAGGCCAAGCAGGCCGTAGACGACGGAGGGCACGGAGGCGAGGTTCTGGATGTTCAGCTCGATGAAGCGGTTGAACCACTTCGTCTTGTC